>NZ_JBEYSO010000028.1:0-79381 GCF_040642675.1 Micromonospora sp. NPDC047738 | reverse complement strand
GTCTCGTGCCATCGCCGCGACGTCGGACGCCGCAGCGTTGCAGGCGCGCAAGGTTGCCTCCAGGGCCGACGCCTGTTGCGACGTCGGCAGGAGCTTCACCTGCACGACCAACTTCACGCCACCATCATATCATTTGGTCTATGTCACCACGATGGACTCCACACCCGGATGTACGCCGGGGACGCAGCGTTGTCTACAACCTGCACGCGCACTTGGTCTTCACCACCAAGTACCGGCGCGGGGCGCTCACCGATCCGATCCTCACCCGCTGCGGGCAGGTCATGGCCGAGGTGTGCCGCGACTTCGGTGCCGAGCTGCGGGAGTTCAACGGCGAGGACGACCACGTGCATCTACTCGTCCACTACCCGCCGAGCGTCGCCCTGTCGCGGTTGGTCAACAGTCTCAAGGGTGTCTCGTCTCGACACCTGCGCCGCGAGTTCGCCGGACACCTGCGCAGGTACCTGTGGGGCGAGCATCTGTGGTCGCCGTCGTACTTCGCCGGGTCGTGCGGCGGTGCACCGCTGGCGGTGGTCAAGGAGTACATCGAAAACCAGAAACGTCCCGGCCCGTGACAGCGTTCCTCCCGGCCGTGAACGGCCGGGGTTCCCGCCTTACATACGGCTGAAGGTACGAGGGCACCGGCAGTCACCTTCACCACAGATGACCTGCCGAAGATCGGAGCAGGCCAGGTGCTAGCCCCGATCGACCGTAAGCGTTCCAGAGTGGTGTCACGCGACTCGTTCGTCAACGAGCGCTGTGGCTAACACTCACGTCCAAGGGCGCACTCACATCTGCAGTTCAGGATGCTTGACCGTCGCGAAGCGCCGACCACCCGCAGTGAGGGGCGACGCGCGGCTGACGCGCACGGACGGCGGCAGATCCGGGTACTCGGCGACGATGTTGAAGACCCAGGGCAGCATGGATTCATGACCGAGCGCGTAACCCATACCGGGCAGATCGAAAGAGCCCGCGTTTACCGGACGCGTTTCTCGTAACGCCGGCAGGCGACGATGACGGGGGTGGCGCCGGCTTCGGCGGGGTAGTGCAGGGCCGCCACGTCGTGCCAGCCGCTGCGGGCGTAGAACCGGCGGGCCCGGGTGTTGCCGACCGCGACCGCGAGCCAGGCGGTGTCGAATCGTTCGGCGACGGCCCGTTCGGCGGCGGCGAGCAGCGCATCGGCCACCCCGGTCCCGCGGGCTGGCCCGGCGACGTACACCTGCTCCACCTCGTCCTCGCGGACGGTGACGAACCCGACGAGCCGCGCGCCCTGCGCGCCGACCGTGGTGGCGGGCAGGCGGGGCGGCACCCGATCGCGGAAGTCGGCGAGCCGCCGGTGCCGGTGCAGCTCGGCAGGGACGTGCCCGACGTGCCCGTCCCACCAGCCCGCGTGCCACAGCACGGTAATCGCCTCGACGTCGTCGGGTTGTGCGGGGCGCAGTACGAGACCAGCGGCATGTGCCATCCCGTGGCCCTCCCGTCGATAGAGACTTGCATTCCTAACTTATAGCTCTAAGATATCGCCCATGAACCATCCGAACAACCTCGGGCTGGAGCTACACACGCTGGTGTCCCGCCTAGAGCGTGCCGGTGACCGCATCCTGCGAGCCGACCACGGCATGTCATACCGGCGGTTCATGGTCCTGGTCACGGTCGGCGAGCTGGAGGCATGCACCCAGCGGGCGTTGGCCGACAGCCTGGCGGTGACCGAGCCCTCGATCAGCCGGATGATCGCCGCCCTCGCCGGCACCGGGCTGCTCACCGTGGCACCGGACCCGGCCGGCGGCAACCGGCGCCGGATCGCCCTCACCGACGCCGGCCGGGAGCTGGTCGAGCGGGCGGGCACCGAGCTGATCGGACGGCTCACCGAGCTGGTCGAGTCCAGCGGCGTGCCGTTCGACACCTACCTCGCGTACACCCGACGGCTGAACGCCGCCCTGGGCGGCGGCTGAGACACCGGCGGACGCGCCACAACACCCACTCGGATCACCGTGAGGAGTTTCGCCATGCCGACCACCTCCACCGCGCGGACCGTCCGTTCCGCCGACGGCACCACCATCGCCTACCACACCACCGGCACCGGCCCGGATCTGATGATCGTGCCCGGCGCGCTCAGCGACGCCGCCGACTTCGCCGGGCTGGCCGGGGTGCTCGCCGGCACCTTCACCGTGCACACGGTGCAGCGGCGCGGCCGCCGGGGCAGCGGCCCGCTCGGACCCGGATACGGCATCGAGGCCGAGTGCGCCGACCTCGCCGCGGTCCGGGCGGCCACCGGCGCCCGGTACGTCTTCGGCCACAGCTTCGGTGGGCTGGTGGCGCTCGAAGCAGCCCGTCGGGACCCGGGCTTCGACAAGCTGGCCGTCTACGAGCCCGGAGTCAGCGTCGACGGCCTGATTCCCACCGACTGGATCCCGCCGGCCCGCCGGCTTCTGGCCCGAGGCCGCCCGATCGACGCGTTCGCCACGTTCTCCATCGCCACCGGCCCGAGCGCGGCGCGCCGCAACCCCCGCTGGCTGATGGCCGCCATCCGGCGGCTGGCCTTCCGCGGTGAAAAGCGGGCGAAGGTCGTCGAGCTGCTCGAGCCGGCCCTGCACGAGCATGCGGAGGTCGGCCGGCTCGACAACCGCTACCCCCACTACCGCGAGATCTCCGCCAACGTGCTGCTGATGACCGGCGGCCGGAGCAACCTGGCGCACGTCGGCCCCTCCACGGCCCGGCTCGCCGAGGTGCTCCCCTCGTCGCGGGTACTCACCTTCCCGAAACTGAACCACTTCGGACCGCACCACCGCGGCGAGACCGAGGTCGCCGCGGCACTGACCACGTTCCTGCTCGACATCAACAACTAACGATCACCACGGTCGCACCAGAACCATCTTGAACTCCGCGAGCACCTCGAGCTGTCGCGATCGAATGCACTACCTTCGGCACGACCGCACGTCGTCTTGATCGGCCGGCGGTGACGCTACGCGCCGATCGGTCTGCGGCACATCCATACGCCCGCTCGGGAACGGCGAGGCGTCGTACCGGCGCGGTCAGCCCACATCGGCAGTCTCCCCGCCGTGTCAGGCCTGGATCTGGTCCTCGATGGGGCTGCCAGAGGCGCCGAGATATGGCGGCTCGCCCGACTTGGGCACGACGACCGGGCCGTTACCGACGAGAGACGCCAGAAGCTCCATGTCCTGCAAGAACCGTCGTGTGTTGTGGCCGAAAACCCAAGCGGTCGGGAATTCCTGACAAGAGCAGATGACAACGTCGATATCGCATTGCGGACGCACCACCTGATCCAGCAGATCCTGGGCCGCCTCGTAGGCGTCCTGCATCACGATCCCTTGAAATGGCCACGGCCGGTTCATGCGCATACCCCTGCGTGCTGTCTCCGCTGATCCGGTTATCGCCGCGTTGATCATCGCACCCTGCGCGGGCACCGAGGCATCCGCACATCGGCACGAGCGGACGCTGACCGGGCCCGCGATCAGCGGCAGATGCGGATGGGGAATGGGAGACCGGCCTACGCCCCGAGATCGTCAAGCGGCAGGCGCTCGCCCATCGCGGCATGTACCAGTACGCGCCACCGAGCCGGTTCCACGTCGGGATGAACGACGTCACAATCCGAGCGATCAACCTCCCCGGCATCCGCGGCCTCGTCCGGCGCGGCATCGAACGCCAGAACCGCTGAAAGCGACCCGAAGACAGGTGTGAGGACTGCGATGTGCACTCATCGGCATGATGCTTGCATCGCCGCCGAGGTCTCGCGGAGGCCTGGAGTACATGACAATGTTGGTGGTATCGCGGCGTAGGCCGGCAATTGCGGACGTTGATGCAGCACGTTGACCCGGCCGGCGACGGCGTTGACTTCCTTCTGCGGCTCGGGGCGCGGGATGGATGCGCCCTTTCGAGGGGCGCTGTTTCTGGAGGCGCCCCGCGTCCTCGTACTGATGGTGTGGGGGCGCGGCGTAACGCGCCCTCACCATGCCACTGCTTAGCCCATGCTCTTGGCACCGTCCAGGGATTCGCGGATGATGTCGGCGTGGCCGGCATGCTGCGCGGTCTCGGCGATGATGGTCATCAGCACACGGCGGGCCGACCACCGCCCGCCGGACTCGAACCACGGGGCCTTCGGTAGCGGCTGGGTGGCGTCCAGGTCAGGCAGGGTGGCGACCAGCTCATCGGTCCGGCGGGCCACCTCGGCGTAGTCAGCCAGCACACCGGCCAGTGTCTCGCCGGGTAGCAGCCGGAACCCGTCGGCCCACCGAGCCAAGTCGGCCTCCGTCATGGTGGTGAAATCGCCCATCGCCGACGGGCCATCCAAAATGAAGTCCACCCAGCTCTGCTCGACCGCGGTGACGTGCTTGATCAAGCCGCCCAGGCACAGCTCGCTGACGGTACTGCGCCGCCCGGCCTGCTCGTCGGTGAGGTCGCGGGTGGTGAAGCGCAGGAAGTGCCGCTGTTTGGCCAGCGTCGCCAGTAGGTCGGCGCGCTCGCCCGTGGCGGCCGGCACGTCGGCCAGGTCGTGTGTGGTCCGTCCATCGGCGGTTGTGGTCTCGCTCATGGTCTCCAGTTCCTTGTCCCGTTCCCGTCGGTCAGGACCCACGCTAGGCCCCCCTGCGGCCACTTCCTGACCTCAATAGCGCAAGAATCAACGACATGGCGAACACCAGCACCCGGACCCTGCGGCTGCTGTCCCTGCTGCAAACCCACCGGCACTGGCCCGGCACCCAACTGGCTGAGCGACTGGGGGTCTCGGTCCGCACCCTGCGCCGAGACATCGACCGGCTGCGCGAGCTTGGCTATCCGGTCGAGGCGCAGCGCGGCATGGACGGCGGCTACCAGCTCACCGCGGGCGCGGCACTGCCGCCGCTAGTGGTTGACGACGAGGAGGCGGTCGCCCTAGCCGTGGGGCTGCAGGCCGCCGCGCACAGCGCGGTGGAGGGCCTCGCCGAGTCCTCCGTGCGGATGCTGGCCAAGGTGGTGCAGGTGATGCCGGCCCGGCTACGGCGCCAGGTCGAGGCGCTGCGCGCGATGACCCTGCCCGCCGGCTGGGACAGCCCGACCCGGCCAGGCGTCGACCCGGGCGTGCTCACCACGGTCGCGCTGGCATGCCGGGACAGCGAACACCTCCGCTTCTCCTACACCGCCGCCGACGGCCAGCACACCGAGCGGCACGTCGAACCGCATCGGCTGGTCTCCCTCGGCCGCCGCTGGTACCTGGTCGCCTACGACCTCACCCGGCACCACTGGCGCAGCTTCCGAATCGACCGCCTCACCGCGCCATACGGCACCGGCTCCCGGTTCCGGCCCCGCGACCTGCCCGCCGCCGACGCCGCCGAGTTCGTCCGCACCAGCCTCGGCAACCTGCCCCGCCCGTACCGGGTAGAGGCCTTGGTCGACGCCCCGGCCGCAGCCGTGCGCGAGCGGATCGGCCGGTGGGGCACCGTCGAGGAGCTCGACGCCGAGCACTGCCGAGTGCGGATGACCGCCGACTCCCTGGACTGGCCGACCATGGCACTGGGCGCGCTCGGCGCCGACTTCCGCGTCCTCGACCCGCCCGAACTGCTCGAGCAGATCCACAACTGGGGCGCCCGATTCAACCGGGCTAGAGCGTGATCCGCCCTCCACGGTCGACGCGCTCGCGGCATGACAGCCCCATCCGCTCATCGGCACGTCCGTGCACGGGGATCCAGCCGATGCCTGCGCCGGACATTTACGGAGAGTGGCGGGAGTTCATGCCTCCGGCGCGCCCGCTCGGGGCGCCATGAGAGTGAACCGCACCACGATCAGATATGGCGTAGCACCAGCGTCACGAAGCCCAGAACATTGCGGTACCCGCGCAACCACTGATCGCGGTGCTCCCGGGCGGCGGTGAGTGCCTCGGCAGCATCCGGATGGCCGGGGTTGTCCAGCGCCCACTCGGTGAGCGAGCCGGTCCACGACCATTCGTAGTCGTCCCGCTCGGCGGAGTCGCTGACGTGGGCGTACACCGGCGTCCAGGTGGGCTGGCAGCGTGGCGATGAGGTCGACGAGGACGTCGCGGACCTCCTGGCGGTGTGCCCGCCGGGCAGGTGTCCGAGCATCACGTACAGGGTGGCGCGCTCGACCAGCGTCACGATCGCGGATTGATTGCCCGCCCCCATGATCAGGTCGCCTTCGCAGTGGCCGGTCAATGATGTGCGAGGAATACAGCCCCTCCCGGCGCAGCAACGCACCCTTGGCACCCGGCTCGCTCGCCGCGTCGTACTCGGCGACCATCGCCAACTTGTACTCAGCGGTGAACGTGCGGCGCTTCGGCTGGTTCGACCTCGGACCCATCAACCCATCATCGGTCACGCCAACCCCAAGGTCAGCAACCGTCATCGTCAACGGAGATCGTCCTGCATCTCGCCCTACTCAGATCACGGAGTAGATCAGGTGTCTCACGTCAGCCTGACAAAGAGGGGCCGGGCGGTTGACCGTTGAGGCGGTCACGAAGCCGTCCATTTCGCCGTACCAGGCGTCGTGCAAGGTTTCGTACCGGTTGCGCGCAAGATCTTGGGCAAGAGCGCACTGCCATCGTCGCTCTATGGCCGTAACGGGCGCGGAAAACCCGCAGCGCCGCCGGCGGCCGCGGGCAGGTCACACGCGGGACCTCAACGGCGAAGGAGATCAGCTATGGGAAGCAAGAGACGATGGTGGGTGCGCACCGTCGCGGCGACAGCCGCCACGCTCGCAGTCGCCGGGGCCGGTGTGGTGACCGCCGCCCCGCCTGCCGCCGCGCAGGTCACCACAACCATGACGACGCAGGCGACGTCGGTGGTCGACGGTCCCATCACCCGTTCCGAGGTGTTGGACCGGGCTCGCAAGTGGATCGATGAGCGGGTCCCCTACAGCCAGGAGGCCCAATACCCAGACCCCCAGGGACGCCTGTATCGAACGGATTGCTCAGGCTTCGTGTCGATGGCTTGGCACCTTGGTACGAACCGGACTGTGTACTCGAGCAACCCATCGCTGTGGGACGACGACACTGTCCGGATTCCAAAGGAGGACCTGCGCCCGGGCGACGCCGTTTTCATCGACTACGACCCCAGCGACCCACCGGACCATGTAGTGCTCTTCATCGGCTGGGAGGATGCCGCGAAGACCCGCCTGACCGTCTGGGAGGAACGGGGCCGCGGCTACGTTGCAGCGCAGTTCACCAGGACCTGGGAAAGCTACTACACGGCCGGCCGGTACAAGAAGATCGTCGAGCAGGATCTTGCGTTGCCTGGTGGTCGGTCGTATGGGTCGGTGTCTGAGCATCATGTGTATGGGTGGGGCGCCGATGATCGTCTGCAGCACTGGTGGTTCCAGAACGGGGTGTGGCAGCGGGCGGCGGTTCCTGGTGTGACGGTGGCGGGTCAGCCGGCGTCGTATCAGGTGGGTTCGGAGCATCACGTCTATGCCCGCGGTAGTGACGGCTATCTGTATCACTGGTGGTTTACTCCGACCACCGGCTGGCAGGTGGGGAAGGTCGGTGGTCCGATTGCGGGTGATCCGACGGCGTACAGCCCTAAGCCGGGTGAGCATCATGTGTATGCGCGGGGGACGGATAACCGGCTGAAGCAGTGGTTCTACACCGGCACGCCGGGCTGGGTTCCTGTGGATATTGGTGGGGCGATCAGCGACAACCCGGTCGCCTACGGTCGCGGGGATGAGCATCACGTGTACGCGCGGGCTTCGTCGGGCCGGTTGTGGCACTGGTGGCACACACCGTCCAGTGGGGGCTGGCAGAGCGTCGGGGTGGAAGGGGCGTTGATCGCCGGTAGCCCTACCGCTTATAGCCCTAATCCGGACGAGCATCACGTCTACGCCCGCGCCAGCAGCGGTGAGCTGTGGCATTGGTGGTACACGCCGAGGACGGGCTGGGTTGACGACACCATGGGTGGTGCGATCACGGACAGTCCTGTCGCGTATGGGCGTGACGGTGAGCATCACGTGTATGCGCGGGCTGTTTCCGGCCGGTTGTGGCACTGGTGGTACACGCCGAACACCAATGGGTGGCGCGACGTCGGGGTGGACGGGGCGTTGATCACGGGCAGCCCGACCGCGTATGCGCCCAGCCTGACCGAGCATCACGTGTACGCCCGTGCCAGTACGGGCGAGTTGTGGCATTGGTGGTACACGCCGTACACCACCGGCTGGGACAACGCCAACATCCACGGCAACCTGAAGTGACCTTCCCAAGCCGCTGACGCGTGGGCCTGCCGGATCGGCGGGCCCACGCGCTAATCCTTGCACGCCCTTCCGCCGGCTGGTTTGCTCTCGCCCGTCACATTCGACGACACTGATGCCGCCACAGGTGAACGGCCCAAACAGTCCGTTCGCCACCAGGGGGTGTGTGGGGGTGGAGTTTCGGCTGCTCGGGCCGGTCGAGATCGTGAGCGCCTGCGGTGCGCTGGAGGTGGGCCCACCCAAGCAGCGGATCGTGCTGGCTTCGCTGCTGCTCACCCCGAGGCAGGCCGTACCGGCCGACGTGCTGGCCGGCCGGCTGTGGGGGGAGGAGCCTCCCCTCGCGGCGCGGGAGTCCCTGTACGCGTACATAGCTCGGCTGCGACGCAGCCTGCGGCAAGCTGCGGACGGTGACGAGCCGGTACGGCTACTACGCGGCGCTGGCGGGTACCTGATCGACGTCGAGCCAGACGGCGTCGACCTGCACCGTTTCCGCCGATTGGTCGAGGAGGCTCGCACCGCGCGGACGGTGGGCGAGGACGGCCGTGCCGTACGCCGGCTTCGTGAGGCGTTGGCCATGTGGCGGGGTAAGCCAGTGGCCGGCCTGCCCGGTGACTGGGCGGTACGGCTCCGCGACGGCCTGAGCCAGCAGCGGGTGGCCGCCATGACCCAGCTTGGTGCGGTCCAGCTGGACTGTGGCCGCCACGCCGACATCGTCGACGACCTTGCCGGTTGGGTTGCCGAGCATCCGCTGTCCGAGCCGCTCGTCGCACACCTGATGCTGGCGCTGTACCGCAGCGGACGTGCCACCGAGGCGTTGATGGTCTACGAGCGCACCCGGCGGCACCTCGCCGAAGCGCTCGGCAACGATCCGGCACGGACGCTGCAGCTTCTCCATCAGCAGATTCTCCGTCAGGACCCTGCCCTCACCCCGGCGAGCGCCGCCGACACCGAAGCGGCCGGGTCCGCGCACGCGCCCGCTGCGCCGCCACCGAGGCGGCCGGTCGAGTCGGTCACGCCCGCCCAGCTACCGGCCGACGTGGCGGCCTTCGCCGGCCGTGCCGAGCACCTTCGCCGGCTGGACGCGCTCCTGCCAGACGGGGACGATGGCACGCCCACGGTGGTGATATCGGCGATTGGCGGAGCCGCCGGGGTGGGTAAGACCGCCCTGGCCGTGCACTGGGCGCACCGGGTGGCCGACCGGTTTCCCGACGGGCAGTTGTACGTCAACCTGCGTGGCTTCGATCCGGACGGTTCGGCAATGAACCCCGCCGAGGCGTTACGGGGCTTCGTCGACGCGTTCGAGGTGCCACCACAGCGAGTTCCGGAGGACCTTACCGCGCGGGCCGCCCTCTACCGCAGCCTGCTCGCCGGCCGGCGGATGCTGGTCGTACTCGACAATGCCCGCGACGCCGACCAGGTCCGACCGCTGCTGCCCGGCTCGCCCGGTTGCGTCGCCGTGGTGACCAGCCGCAACCAACTCTCCGGGCTGGTCGCCGCGGAAGGCGCCCGCCCGCTGGTCCTGGACCTGCTCACCGCCACCGAGGCGCGGCAAATGCTGGCTCGGCGCGTCGGCGCGGCCCGCGTTGCCGCCGAACCGATCGCCGTGGACGAGATCATCGAGCGCTGCGCGCGGCTCCCTCTCGCACTGGCCATCGTGGCGGCACGGGCCGCCACGCACCCTGACTTTCCCCTTGGCACCCTGGCCGACGAACTCCGCGACAGCCGCCAACGCCTGGACGTGCTGACCGGCGACGACGCGACGACCGACGTACGTGCGGTCTTCTCCTGGTCGTACCAGACGCTCGGCCCCGGGGCCGGCCGGCTCTTCCGGCTGCTGGGGTTGCATCCGGGTCCGGATTTCGCCGCCCCGGCGGCGGCCAGTCTGGCTGGCGTGCCAGTCCGGTACCTGCGCCCCCTGCTGGCCGAACTCACCCGGGGTCAGCTCGTCAGAGAGCACACTCCCGGCCGGTACGGGTTTCACGACCTGCTGCGCGCCTACGCCACCGAGCTTGCCCACCAGCACGACGCCGACGACGTCCGGCGCGCGGCGTTGCACCGACTGCTCGACCACTACCTGCACACCGCCCACGGCGCCGGCATGCTCCTGGAGCCGTACCAGGAGCCGATAACCCTCGCCCCGCCGATCGCTGGCGTGATACGTGAGGATCTGGCGGAACACGAGGATGCCCTGGCCTGGTTTGCCGCAGAGCACTCGCAACTGACGGCGGCTGTCGAGCAGGCTGCCCGGACCGGCTGTGACACCCACGCATGGCAACTCGCCTGGTCCCTCTCGCCGTACTTTCAACGGCGCGGGCACTGGCGTGACTGGGCCACCGTACAGCAGACCGCCCTGGACGCGGCGCGACGACTGGCCGACCCGGTAGGTCGGGCGTACGCCCACCGTGGGCTCGGCGCGGCACAGATGTGGTTGGGGCGTTACGACGAGGCGCAACCCCATTTGCGACACGCCATCGAGCTCTACGACGAGGTCGGGAACTACAACGCGCAGGCTCGCACACAGCTCCTCCGTGCCGCGCTGTACGCGAGACAGGAACGCCTTCAGGAGGCGTTCGACCAAACTCGGGAGGCACACGACCTGTACGTGGCGACCGGCAACCAGACGGGGCGGGCCAGGACTCTCAACAACATGGGGTGGTACAGCATCCAGCTCGGGCACCACCAGGCGGCCCTTGCCCACTGCCGGAAGGCGCTTACTCTGCAAGAAGAGGTCGGCGATCGGATCGGTCAAGCCAACACGTGGGACAGTCTCGGCTACGCCCATTACCACCTGGGCGAGCACACGCAGGCTGCGACCTGCTACCAGCGGGCCATTGACCTGTACCGGGAACTTGGCGACCAGTACGACCAGAGCTCGGCTCTGACTCGTCTCGGCGACGTGCTTGTCGCATCCGGTGACGGCGTCGCGGCCCGTGACGCCTGGCAGCAGGCTTTAAACATTTTCGACGAACTTGGCCACCCCGATGCCGAGCAGGTACGCGCCAAGCTCGTCCGGTTCGCTGACGGAGCTGATCAACGTTCCGGCTAGGCCGCGGCAAGGAGCCTGTCGGGTTCCAAAATCGGCCGTATGGAGCCTGATCTCGGCCTTTATGCGGCTCGTTCGTACTCGGTGATTAGCCCGCCCAGAATGGGTCGGCGCTTGATCCGCGCGTGGGTTAGGTCAACGACGGGTCGGTCAGAGCGTGGGGGCTGCAGCTGCAGGGCTCGATGTGGGCGCCGCCCTTGTAGTGACGGGCGTACTCGTCCAGTGTTCGGCGTAGATGTCGTTCGCCGAAGATCAGCATGCGGTCGGTGACCTCGCTGCGGGCGGTGAGGACGAACCTCTCCGCGTAGGCGTTGGCTCGCGGACTTCGCGGTGGGATCTTCAGCACGGTGACGCCTGCCGCGGCGAACATGGCGTCGAAGGCGTCGGTGAACCCGCACCGACACGCCGTCCCGGCTGCGGCAGTATGACAGTCGTGGCCAAGCCCCCACCCGAGTCGACCAAGACGTCACTACGCCAGCGCCTGGGCGAACACGCCCGCAACCGCTGGCCGGCCCTGGCCGCGGTATCGGTGCGCTATCGCGGCGTGTTCGCCTACGTCGACGGGCGCCTGCCCGACGGCACACCCTGCCGCTGTTCAGACTGCGCTACGGCGGCTACGCCAACCTGTGGGGCTTCGCGATCTACCTCGCCAGCAAGAACGGCTACGAAGACTCGTACCTGCCCAGCGGCCACACCGCCGGCACCGCCGAGGAAGCCCTCGACGGCGCCTGCGGCCTCTACCTCAACGACCCCACCGCCTGGACTCGACCCCCGACGAATTAACGCCGATCAGCACTTAGCTTGGTGTTCGCAGTGTCGGACCTCTTCGGGATCGATGGTCTACGTGCCATCCGATCAAGAGCTTCCAGACGCGCTCGTTGGCTTGGAGGAACTGGAACGAAGCCCGGTGCTCCGTAGCGAAACGCGGCTACTGGACCACCTTGATCGGCTGGTGCGTCGCGGTATGTGGCCGCCTTGCGCAGCTACCGAATAGCTCCAAGGGACCTCTTCGTCCCGAACGAATGATCACTCGTCGATGAGCTGAGCGAGTAGCCGGAGTGAGCTGCCGGAACGGTCCACCGTCGTCCGTGGGCGTCCGGCTTCGGCCGCCACGGTCGTCACCCAGTTGGTCACCCAGCTGGGACCTCGTCGCCCGACTCATCGTTTTGCCATGGCACGCCGGGCCAGCGATCGAGCGTGGCGAGGAAGTGGGTCACGATGGGCACGAGGTGCCGGGTGTCCACGGTGTCACGGTCGGCGTAATGGTCGACCTGGCCGTTGGTCAGCGTGTATCTCTCCGACGGCTCCAGAGACGCCGCCAGCTCGATGGCGTGATGACCGGCATCGCCGGCCGCAGCTAGACGCATGACCATCGCGCGGGCACCGCCGACCACCACGACAAGTATCGGGCCTTGTTCATGTTCCACGGACAACGCGCCGCAGCCCGCTGCAATCGCCTCCTGGACGACAAGCAACACCTGCTCCCTCGTCGGCTCGCTCAGCGTCCTGTACCCCGTGTGCAACATCCACATGGCTACCCCCTGACCCACGGGACTGTAGATCAGAATCCGGCGTACACGTCGACTCGTCCGTCGCCCACCAGGTCAGCTGCCCGCATAGTGCGGCTGAACTGGTGTTTCTCCGGGTGCTGCTGGTCGTCGATGGTCATCTCTGGTCGGCGCTTGACGGCCCAGCAACGGCCCGGACGGCCCGCAGACGGCCCAGCCGACCGACCTCTCGCTTGTACGGCGTTTAGAGGCAAAGGCGAGCCAACGGGCGGCCATCTGGACAACGTCGGACCACGGAGCCAAGCCGTTCCGCGTACTGTCTGCCAGGTGAACTGGCGCTCACCGAGACCGGCCGTCATAGCGGCAGCGCTCCGTGCTGCCTTCATCCTCTCTGCCGCCGCATCGCTCACCGCGCCAATCTTGGTCCAGAGCAGTCATGGTGGCAGCACCACGACAGAACCGGCCGCCCCCCGAGCCATCACCTGTTTCCGACCCCCGCAACCGACCGGAGCGGTGCCCGATCCATGCTGGGACTTCGCCGTCGCGGCTGGCCGGAGCACGCCGAGCCAAGCGGCGAGGGAGGCCGCCCGACTTGCCGCCGTTGAACTCCGAACGGAGTTGTCGGCCGTGGTGGATCGACAGCCGCCGGTCTGCGTGACGACGGTGGCCGGCGCTCCTGGGCCATGTCGTCGCGACAACATCGACGCTGGCGAGTTGCGGAACGCACTGAACCGGGTGGGTCTGGTCGACCATGTCGTACGGCCCGCGCGGTCCGACGACATCACTGAGGGCAAGGGGCTCGTATTTGCCGCGCGGGTAGAAGGTGCCTGCGTGCTCGGCTACGTGCTTCCCTCGGACGAGGCGGCCGGTGTAGCTGGGACGCTGCCCGATGGCACGTGCTTGTCCCTCTGAACAGCCCCTCGACGCCACGGGCGCCCCTGGGCAGCAAGTCGGGGAGTTGAAGCGGAACTAAGAGGAATCTTCCCATGACCTGCGAGGACGTGCCTGCCGCGCTGGCCCGGACCGTCCGGGGCTTCACATCGTTGGTCGCTCCTTGTCGTCATTTCACGCTGTCTTGTGCCCCCTGTGTGCCCCAGCCCCGTCGGCCGCGCACCTACCACCGGCTTCGCGACAATGGCCGCGTGCTCACCTACGTCCGTTGGTACTGGCCCGATGACGACCTTTGGAACTACGACGAGCTGGATGCTGACCGGTGGGCGCTGCGCCACGTTGAGCTACGCGGATCGGACGGGATCTTCTTGGCGGCGGCGTCGCTTGCAGAGGTGCTCATCGCTCGTGACTCAGGGACCGTGAGCGCGGTAGCCGAGTACGAACGGCGGTACGGGGTTGTGCCGGAGGCCCCGTTTCCTCCACCCGGCTCCGTGTTGGAACCTGCCTTGGAGAGCCTGTCCTCCGGAGAGTTCGAGCGTCTGTGGCGGGATGCTCGTCGGCAACTGGAACGGCCGGCCGGTACTTGACTCGTTCGTCCCGAAAGAATGGTCAGCCGTCGATGAGCTGGGCGAGCAGCTGGGCTTACCTGCGCGAACGGTCCACCATCGTCCGTGGGCGTCCGGCTTCGGTCACCTCGGTCGTCACCCAGTTGGTCACCCAGCCCGGCTGTCGACATTGAAGCGCGACCAAGAGACGCCACCCCACCACCAGCGAGGTTGTTCGCTGGTTGCGACGTTCCACGGCATGATCAGAGAGGAAATGGACGGTGCCTAGAGCCGAGGAGAGACCGTGGAACGCGTGACGGGCATCGGCGGGGTCTTCTTCCGCGCCCACGACCCTGACCGAATCAACAACTGGTACGCCACCCACCTTGGGGTTGATCTGGCACCAGAGTCCTACGACGTGTCCTCCTGGTGGCAGAAGCCCGGCCCAACCGTCCTGGCGGCCATGCCGGCGGACTCCGAGCACTTTGGCGGTCCTGAACACTCCTGGTCGCTCAACTTCCGCGTCGTCGACCTGGACGCAATGGTCACCCAGCTGCGCAGGGCGGGTATCGACGTCGAGGTGGACCCCGAGGAATACCCGAACGGCAGGTTCGCCAGCCTACGAGATCCAGAGGGCAACGTCGTCCAGCTCTGGGAGCCCGCAGGGGCCGACAGCCGCGGACCCGCCTGAGCGCATTGTCAGCTTGGAAGGTGCCTTGACTCGCGGATACGCCGTTGCAGCGGCGCTGGTGATCAGGTTGGCTCTCCCTGCCACGCGGAGACGAGCCGGGCTGGTTGGCCCTGTTGATGACCCTTGTTGACCGGCCTTGCGGGCACGTAGCGGGCACGGCGGGCAACTCCTTGCGTGTTGCTGCGGTCCGGCCATGCGATTCGGCGGGTGGAACCGAAGACGTGCAACGACCTACCCGAGGAGGCAAGGTGACTCAGCGCTCGCAGCACCAGCGGGGCCGGTGCCCCGTCTGTAAACGCCTCGTAGCCCTCACCCCTGACGGAAGAGTTGCGCGGCACAACGGCACCATTCGTGCCTACGCCCCGCCCGAGGAGTGCCCCGGGGGTGGACAGCGAGCGGAAGCCACGGGGTCATGAGCAACAGCACGGCCCTGCGTAGATGCCAAGTCAATCCGGACAGGTGCCACGGTGGTGCCAACTACAGCCGGACGGTGCCAGGTTCGTCCGGACGGGACACCAACGCGGCCGGCCCGGCCGATGCCGGCCGGAGGTCGCCAGCAGGCCGGGCCGGCGCGGCCGGGTTGTGGGCCGCCTTGACGACTCAAGAGCGGAACTCGCCAAGATGCCGCTGTTAGGGCTCGCGACTCGTTCGGTGTGAAAGAATGATCAACCGTCGATGAGCTGGGCCAGCAGCCGGGGTGAGCTGCCAGAACAGTCCACCATCGTCCGTGGGCGTCCAGCGTCGATCGTCCCGGTCGTCACCCAGTTGGTCACTCCGCCCGAGGGGTAGCCCCTCGGACCAGCCCTGACCGCATCAGCCGACGGCCTTGCTTTACAGACCGTCGGCTGACCAGCCACTATCACCCCGCACCTTCTGACCCAAGGCTCCGCCGACCATGACCCTTACCAACGCCTTCGGTTCGGTCATGGACTGACGGCTTCTGGAGGTAGAACATGCTCTTCAAAGCCATCATTGTGGTGCTGGTGGCTATTGCGGGGTTGGCCGCAATAATCTGGATTGCCAACTGGCCCTTCAACACCCCGTGGGTGAACGAGCTCAGCCCCGAGCAACGTCGGATTAACGCCGCGCACAATCGGCGTCATCACCGCCGTGCGGCACGCATGATATTTCCCATTTTTGCCATCGGGTTCGGAATTACATCGGTGAGCCTTTTGTCAGGCCCGAAAAGTGATCCGTTCGCGGCGGTAGTCATGGGCGTCTGCTCGGTCGTGTGCGCCGGCCTGTTCGGTGCCCTGATCAAGAGGGGGCGCAGGCAGCGGTCTTCGACACGGCGATGAACCGTTGGCTCAGAGCAGCACCTCACGCTTGTCCACCCTGGAGCGACCAACTTGCCTTCCCGTCTGCCATCGACCCGCCCTGCTGGGGAGCGGGCCGCCGCCCGGCCCGCCACGTCAAGCGGACCTTGACGGCTCGTACGGACTTGCCTGACCCGCCCGGCTTGGGGATCTTGCGTTCCCGCACCGGCAACGGTCGAAACGCGCCCGTCTTCAACTGGGCGCGCAGGTCGTCCAAGAAACCAGGGACGCCGATCTGCTCCTCGACATCGGCGACCGTCAGGCCGTCCACGCCAGCAGTGCGGGCACCCCGGTTACCGGCAACCCGATCGAACGCCACCAACAGCGTCGCCGGGTCATACACGAAGTTCATCAGGTCATCGAACCGGCGGCCGGGATCGGCCACCGCCCAACGGTGAAGTTTGGCCTGCATCTCCGATACCCGCCGAAACGGCCCCAGCGGGCCTTCCTCCAACGGAGGGGGATTGACCCCTGATCTTGGACACGGGTTCATGCCGCTGAAGGCAGCGTAGTTGATGTTGTTCGGGCGGCTTCGAAAGCGATCGGGGATTGGTGTCCGAGCCGGGAGTGGCGGCGGACGGTGTTGTAGCGATGCAGCCAGCGGAACGTGCTCAGCCGGGCGTCGCGTTCGTCGGTGAATGCGCGTCGGCCTTGCAGGGTTTCCCGTTTGAGTGTGGCGTTGAACGACTCGGCGGCGGCGTTGTCGGCCGAGCTGCCGATCGCGCTCATGGACTGGCGGACCCCGGCGGTGCGGCAGGCGTCGGCGAAGGCCTTGGAGGTGTACTGGGCGCCGTGATCGGTGTGCAGAATCGCCCCGTCCAGGCTGCCTCTGGTCCGCTGGGCGGCGGTGAGGGCGTCGAGGACGAGTTCGGTGCGCATGTGATCGGCGATCGCCCAGCCGGCCAGGCGGCGGGAGTGCAGGTCGATCACCGTGGCCAGGTAGAGGAACCCGCGTTCGCCGACGGGTAGGTAGGTGATGTCACCGACGTAGCGGCGGTTGGGTTCCTCCGCGGTGAAGTCCCGGCTGATCAGGTCCGGGGCCTTCGCCGCAGCCGGGTCGGGCACGGTGGTGCGGCACCGGCGGCGCAGCCGTAGTCCTTGCAGGCCGATGCCGCGCATCACCCGGGCGACGCGTTTGTGGTTGACTCGCTCACCTTGCTCGCGCAGCTCCGCGGTGACCCGCGGGACGCCATAGGTGCCGTCCGACGCGTGGTGCACCGCCCGGATCCGCTCGGCCAGCTGCGTGTCTGCGGCGGCGCGTGCCGCCCGGTCCGCCGCGGACGCCTGCCAGTGGTAGAAGCTGGACCGGGCAAGGCCCAGGATCTGACACAACCGCTTCACGCCGTAGCGTGTCCGGTGGTCGGCGACGAACTGGAAGCGGTTGATGGGACTACCTTCCTCACCTGGCACTTTCGGGGAACGCTCTAGCGGTTTGTCCCTTGAGGACTTTGGTGAGACGGCGTCCCCGGGAGTGACCGGTGGAGGCCCGACGCCCACGAGGGTGTTGTCCCGGGAGGACTGGTCCATCAGCACGGCGCTGCGCCTCCACTGACCTGACCGTTCGGGCAAGCGTCAAGTGAGGTGCGCGTGCTGGGTGTTGGTGTGGACTGGGCGGAGTCGTTCCACGATGTTGCACTTGGGATGCCTGGAGGGGGTGATCAAGCAGTTCCGGATTCCGCACGGCCCGGAGGGGATCAATCGGCTGATCGAGCGGTGCCTGGAGCTGGAGCCGGACCCGGCCGAAATCCGCGTAGTGCTGGAAACCCGGCACGGCCTGCTGGTCGAGACGCTGGTGGAAGCTGGTTTCACCGTTGTTCCGGTCAACCCGGACCTGGTGGCCCGCCGCCGTGGCCCGGCCAGGAAGAAGGACGACGCCGAAGACGCCCGGATCTGCTGCCTACTCGCACTGGACACCTATACCGAGTTGCGGGCGTTGATCCCGCACGGACAGATCGGCGCCGAGCTGCGGGCGATCTCCCGCGACGACGTGCGCGCTGCCCGGGACGAACGGCGCGTGGGCAACCGGCTGCGCGCCGACCTGCTGGCCGTCTTCCCGGCCGCCATCGAGATCGCTGACGGTGACCTGAGCTCCGCCGTGTTCCTCAAACTCATGGAACGCTGGCCTTCCGCGGACGCGTTAGCCGCAGTCAGCCGCGAGGAACTCGGGGCGTTCGCCCGTTCCTGCCGGCACGGCTGGCCAGGCCGGTTCGCCGACCGCGTCATCCAGACGCTCTCTCAGCCGCAGCTGAACGCTCAACCTGGCCTCGTCCAGGCCAAGACCGGCAGCATCCGGCTGGCTGCCGCCCAACTGCTACTCCTGCGCACCCAGCGACGCCTGTGGGAACGACGAATGGGTGAACTTCTCCTCGGCGGCCACCGCCCGGCACGGGCCAAGACGGTGAAGGACCCCGACCCGGCCAAGACATTCCCCGCCGGGGAGATCTACCTGAGCATGCCCGGCCTGGGCGACAGGCTCGCTGCGCGGGTCGCCGGGGAGATCGGCGAACACTGGCACCAGTTCGCGACACCGAACGCGCTGCAGTGCTATGCGGGCCAGGCACCCGTCACCAGACGCTCCGGCCGCAGCGAACACACCGTCGCTCGACGCCTGGCATTCAACCGCTACCTCGGCGAAGCCGTCCTGCAATGGGCGTTCTGCAGCATCACCCGCTCCGCCTGGGCCCGACCCTTCTACAACGCCAAAATCGCCGCCGGCGACCGCCACTCCAGCGCCCTACGCAAACTCGGAAACCGCTGGCTCGAACTCCTCTGGCACTGCCTACGCCTCGGCCGCACCTACAACGAAGACGTTCACACCGCTAACCGCAACCGCGCCCTCGCACCCACCACACAAGCCGAAGGTTGACAGAGGGTGTCTCACCAGCGCGTCTCCCCGGCGAAATACCGAGCCGCCTTGCGCAGGATGTCGCGCTCCTCCTCCAGCTCCCGCACCCGCCGGCGCAGCGCGGCGTTCTCCGCCTCAACCGAGTCACCCGCCGCCGGGGTGCTGGCCGGCCGCGGCGTGGTTGCCGCGCCCCGCCGCCCATCGTCGATGCGGATCCAATTCCGCAGCGTCTCAGCGTTGATCCCGAGGTCCGCAGCGACCTGCGCGATCGTCACCCCAGGCCGGGACCGGTACAACGCCACCGCGTCGGCCTTGAACTCGGGCGGGTAATGCTTCATAGCCATAGTGTTCCAGGACTCCCATCCACCCGAACCTTCCAAGATCGGGTCTCAGGTGTCCAAGATCAGGGGTGAAGTCCCGAGCACCGCTGTTCAACGATGCGTCTTCCGGCATTGCAGCATCCGTCCCTCCTTGAAACCGCTGCCGTCCTTCCCCATGTGCACGGGCTTTCCCCGGCTCGGAGTACTACGACGGCTCCGCCCCACCCCGCCGGTTCGGTTGTCGGTGCACCTATCCCAGCCGGCGCGCTGGTTGCCCGCCGTCTGGGAGCCACGACTGGGTGGTTCCCGTGTTCACTGTGGTTCGCTCAGCGAAGGAGGAGCCCGACTGTGTCCCAGCGGCATCGCCATGGGTACGCCGCAGACCTTCCCCATGGCCTCCCGGACGGCTTTGGTAGACCCTCCAAGGAGTTCCCGCCGCAACGGCAAGCGGCAGGGACGCACCGCGTCCGGCCCACATCCGCCAGGTTCGAGCCGGTGTCAAGATTGAAGGACGTAACAACGCCGGTTCCTCGCGTACTCCTCTTCGCCACGCTTGCCGGACCCGCACCATCTGGCAGTGCTGGCACGTCCCGGCGTTGTCAGGGCTGCTCCCACCCTTCCCGGCACCACCCGGATCAGGCTGCCCTCAGCTCCGATCACCTGCTGCGACAGGTGAAAGGCGGCGGTCTCTCACCTCCGCTCGAACCAACAGCGCCTCACGGCGCAAACCAGATGCTTGACATGATCACGAGGTCAGCGATGGTCGGTGGTCCCCTGACTGCCGGGCTGCGGGAAGCGGAGCCCGTAACGGTCCGTTTAGGGTCTGCCGGTGATGATTGACGATTGCTCGTGCCTGATCTGTAGCGGTAGCGCTCCAGGCCGGGATGGCGGCACCGCCGACAAGGTGCGGGAACACGGCTGGTCGGTGCTGTGGGTGGCCGGGGGAATCGACTTCGCGTACACGGTCGGCCTGTGGCACACGTTCCGCCGGCCGGAGGCGGTGATGTTCGGGCTGGATGGCCAGGGCATGCAGCACTGGCTCAACGCTTACGTGGACCATGCCCGCGAGCACGAGTGGCCCGGTGAGGACGAGCCGTTCCACGGGGTGATCGATGACTTTCCCACCCAGCTTCGGCCGGTGCACGACTCCTGGCACGATGCTCTCTTCGGTACGGCGTACCGCTTCTATCGGGGTCTGGCGGTGCCGTTCCAGCAGTTGGTGTGGCCGGACCGGAACGGGCTCTGGCCGTGGGAGGAAGGAGCCACGGCGAGTAGTCGGAACCGTCAAGCCTTCTCGTGGCTACCGGTGCATGAGCACCCGGCAGGCGGTTGGCGGCTGGTCGGCGAGTTGGAACCAGAGTTCCCGTTCCCCGTCGGCCCGGACTCGTGGGCGCTGACCACTCGCGGGATCACCACCGGCACTCGCTCCATCGCCCAGGTGGTTCGAGACGACGGCAGCTACGACGTACTTGACGAGCGGGGATATCGCGCCGACGACCTCTGCCTGGCCTTCCTCGGAGAACTCGTAAAACGACACCCGAACCTTGCTGGCTGCGCCGACCTCACCGACGGCCAGATCGCAGCTCTCGGGGCAGAGAAGACCTGGAATCGGTCGCCGCTATCGAGACGCGAACGCCGTGACAGCGCGCGATCGTGGAAGGATGCCCAACCGATCTAGGCCGGATGTAAAGCATCAGGTGGGACGGATTCGTAAAGCATGTGGTGGGACTAGACAGCGGCGGCCGGCCGGTTAGCGCACACGTTCGATTGCCTGCGGCCGCTCGACACGCCCCCGACGCGGTCAGGCGGCACCTCATGCGCTGGCGGGTAGGGCGCCCTCTTCGAGGTAGGCGGACTGCGCCTGAGATCTACTCGCACGCCAACCTTGACGTCATGCGCCAGGCGCTCGGCAAGCTTGACGGGCGACTCTCATGAGTCCGGTTGCTGTCACCGCTGCTGTCACCGCTCCGAGGAGCGATCTTGTCGGGGCGGTTTCTGCTGGTCGTACGTGGTGGGCGCGGCAGGTTTCGAACCTGCGACCCCTCGCTTGTAAGGCGCTTTCGGCGAGAGCCGTTGTGTCCGCTGACGTCCACTGGGTTCGGGCCGGGGGCGACATCCGTCCGCGCTGGTCCGGCCCCGGCCGCCACCGTTGATGTCAACGACTGATGTCAGGCCGTCGCTGCCGTCGGCTTCCTGCCCGAGGAGGACCGACCCCCGTCGGGGGGAGCCGGGTAGTGCGCACGAACGGCTGCGTTTGGGACTAAAGGGGCTGTCGATACACGCACTGCATGCGCGGTCTGGTGACGCTTGGCTGCAGCCGTTGCCGCCGCTTTCGCTGCCTTCTCGCTGCCTCCGTCGGCCTGCTGGCTGCACCGGCGGTCGAGCGGCTGCTCGCGGGTGCGGATCGGACGGTGCCCATGTGCGATCATCCCGGACGGCAACGCGACCGGTGAGACAGCGGATCTGTTCGCCACGTGGCCGTCAAAGGCAGACGTAAGCAGGAACTGGCCCCACCCGCGCCGTCCGCGAACCAGCTCGGCCACTACGGGTAGATTGACGCCGATGAGCGGTGCGCTGCGTCAGGAGTTGCGCGGGTTGGCCCGCAGTCGTGCGCTGTGGTTCCTGCCGCCCCTGGTCGCGCTCGCCGGCCTGGCCAGTCTTTGGTTCAACGACGACGCCTACATGTTCTACGTCTACTACGACCCGCAGAGTTTCGCGGAACAGCTTGACGCGTACCACTTCGACGTCAAGGCGATCCACACCTCGGGCCTCGGCTGGGCTCAACTGGCCGCGCTGGCGGCCGGGGCGTTCCTGGTGCTGCGTGATCCACGACTGCCCGGCCGCCCGGCCCGGCTCTCCCTGCCGGCCCTGGTATCCCCGCCAGCCCGGCTCCCCCCGCCGCCGTGGCCCGGCCGGTACCTAATGGCGAAGGCAGGCGTGGCCGCACTGTTCGGTGTGCTCCTCGCCGTGGCCGACCTCGCCGCAGTGCTGCCGCTGGCGCCCAGAGTGGTCGCCGACCACTGGGTCCGGCGCGAAATGGCCTCGAAGGACATCTTCTTGCCGGTACAGCTCTTGGCCGACGAGTCGGTGTGGCCGGTGGTGCTTCGCGCGGCGGCCGGTGTCCCGCTGTTCGCGATCGTTGGGATCGGCCTGGCCGCGCTACTCAACCGCTGGTGGGCGGTTACCTTGGCCGTCGTCGTCCCAATCTGCGGGTCGCTGTACGTGACCGCTGACCCGTTCTTCGGCGCCCTGACTGCTCCGAACCGACCGGCCCTCGCCGCGACCCTAATTCCGAGCCTGGGCGCGGCCGCGATCGTCTTCCTACTCGGCTACGGCGCGACGCGGTGGCGACTGGCCCGGGCGCCCGCAGTCCGACCGACCGGCGCGGAAGCTTGAGGCTTCGGCCACATACGGGCCAGAGCCGGCCCGACGCTGGGCCGGACCACTCGCTTACAAGCTCTGTGCGTCGCGTCCGCGCACGTCCGGCAACGGCTGCACGCTCAGCGATTCGTCCGTGCCAGCGCTCGTCAGTGTGCCGCCGTCCGGCGGCGTTGCTGTCAGCGTTGCTGTCGACAGCCGACCTGCCGGCGACCCAGGCCGACCCCCGCTGGGGGGAGCCGGACACCGCTCGTCACCTTGTGCCGATTGTTGCCGACCAGTGCGGTCGAGCAACTGACGCTAGGCGTCCTCTGCTGTCCCGTACCCGCCTGGATCAAAGATTCTGCTGCCTGATCGCTGCCTCCAGGCTCGGTGTGGTCGTCGGCGTCCGGGTGGCCGGTCCGGCTGGTCGCGGGGGCGTTGCTGACCACGGTTAGGGTCGGCGGCATGGAGGCCGTCCGGCGCTTTCTGAGAACTCCCGCCAGCTCCGCCATCGGCATGCTGGCCGCCGCCGTCGCGTTCGGCGGGGCGACGGTCGGCCTCTTCATGCTTGCCGAGCACGTCCGCGACAGCGGGCTCTTCGGCCGGTTGCTGGCCGTGATCGGGTTCTATCTCGCGGGCGCCGGTGCGCTGATCGTCACGCTGCTACTACTAATGGCCGTGCTGGGGCCGAACCTGACCACGAAGCTGTTCATCGTACCCAACAAAATGCTCACCCCGCAAGCGGTGCGCGACCTGACCGCGAAGGAGGCTGCGCCCGCCACCGTACCGATAGCGCCAAGGCAGGGCGTGCTACGGGTCATTCCGGTCAAGCCTGAGTGGTGGCTCGACGAAGACGCCTCTACCGACGACGCCGCGCCGGTCGTCGCCGTCGCGGACGTCGAGTATCGGCTGCCCGGCTGGGATCCGTACGATGTCGCGGTCCCAGCCGGCGCCGTCGACGTCGTGGCCTGGGTGCCGCGTCGTGACGGAAGTCCGGGGCGACGAGTCCGCAACTCCATCCCCGTGCCCGAGGGGCGTGTCGGTGCACTGGTATTCCGACCCTCCTCGCTACCGGAACTCCCCGGCACCGTGGAGTCGCTGGACAGTGAGTTGACGGGAAATCCTTCGATGTTCCGGCTCGCGCTGGCGGCCGCGGCGCTCATCGGAACCGCCTATGCGGCATGGCAGCTGGCCGCCAGGTAGGCCACAGCACCCTCCCATAGCCAAGACCGGGCCAACCAGCCGTGACCGTCAGTTTGGAAGGTGCCTTGCCCAGCTTGACCTCGACAGGTTGATCTACCGCATGAGCAGCCGTGTGACTGGTCGGGCACTGCGAGGCGGTAGGGCCTGAGACCTGCGGGAGCACCGCTGTTCGCCGGTGTTGACCGCTAGATCGGGCACGTGTCGGGCACGCCGGCAGTTCGTCTGACAATGTTGCGGCACCGGCTTATCCGGATGGGCGGCGTTGAGCCAGCATGACAGAGGACGTGCCGGCGGCCCTGCGCGGCACCCGGTACGCGGTGGGCGAGGGGACGGTGCGCCGTCTGGGGGCATGCCTGCTGAGGTGGTGGAACATGCAGGAGCGACAGGCGATGAGGTCGCTGTAGCCGTCCGGGCTCGCCTCGATGGTAGCGGTGGCTATCTCCCTGCCGGCGCCGTCGATCAGGCATGCGGTGTGCGTGTCGGTGCGGGTGTCCACGCCGATGACGGCGTCGACCGATTCTGCGAGCATGGGCATTCGGCCGTTGCTTCTTCCCAAAGGGCGGTGGCTGACGTTGGCACCGGCCTGGGTGGAGACACCTACGGCACTTCTGTGATGAGCCACGCCGCATGGCGGGCAAGCTTCTGATCAGGCCAGACGGTGAGCCAGGCCGGCCGGCGATCAAAGACGACAGGTCAAGCGCAAGGCACGTGGAGACGGCCAGATGCGTGAGGGGTCAGCCCTTAATCACCCGGCACCGATTTTGGCAGCAGTCCACCCTGGACCACCACCACGAGCCTCACAGATGGGTGACGGCATTGGCTGGCTCTGAGGAAGGGCCGCTACGGTTTCTGGGTGTCTATTGACCTTGAGGCGTCGGTGCCACGTCCGGTCCTGTTTACTGACGTGTTGACTGCCGCAAGGAGCACCCTGGCGGAGCTTCTCGGCGTGGACGCGACACCGGACCTGAGCGTGGTCGTTGACCGGCGTTACGAGCAGGGGCGTCGTGTCAGTGCCGGCCGGCGGCTTGGTGAGGCCCAACTGCTGTCCACCACCATCGGCGACCCCATCGAGCCGGAGTCCAACGGTTCGCCTGGCTCGATCCACTACGAGATCGATATTTCGGACTGCAATGACGGCGTATGGCTCATGGTCATCGACCATGCTCCAGTGGCCGGCGGCGAGGTCGCCGCGGTCTTTAGTCCGTACCGCACCTGTGTGAGTGTTGTCGTAGCGACGGCCATGGCGCTTGCCGTCGCCGAGCTCGGGGGCGGAGAGTTCATCGACGAACAGATCCAGATGCTGCGGCCTGGTCACACGGACCCGCGTCACGTCGTCACGGTGACTCGACTACCGCATGAACCGGGCGACTTCGCCCAGAGATGCGAGCGCTACCTACGCCAGTTCCCGCACCTCAGAGACTGGCCGCGCAACGTATCGATGCCCTAGCCCGGGCGTGCAAGATTGTCTAGCCGGATGCGTAACGGATCAACTGAGCACAATCCGTCACGCATCTAGTGAAGCCCGACACGCCGGCAGAGCTGTGTCCGGTCTCGGGACCTGCATGACACATCGAGCCCGGGCGTCGGTCTGGCGGCCCCTGACTCCCGGGGAATACGTGACTTCCGCGGTGAAATCGGTTGTTGCATGTCGTGGGGCCGCCGAACATGGGCGATGTGAGCCGAAGCCTGCAAACAGATCCGCGGTCCCGCCAGGCGCTCCGTCGCGCTCCGGGGCCAGACCGGGTACGGATCCACGTTCATGCACCGCGACCTGGTTTCGTGCATCCGGCAAGTGGACGTGACGTTCGTGAGGTGCTGGAGGCCATCGGGGCTTCCGCATGGTACGGGCTACGCGTCATCGAGTTGCGGCAGACCGAGGACTTCGACCCCGGACTGGTGGTCTACGGCAAGACCAGAGCACCAGGCGAGATCGTCCTCTACGAGCAACCGGCACACGAGGCGGCGCGGCTGCGAGACTTCATGCGATTTGACGTACTGCTGCACGAGCTTGGCCATCATCTGCTCCAACACCGCGCCCGGAAGGTGGGCAATATACAGCGACGATCGGACCATGAACGATTCGCCGAAACCTTCGCTGCCCAGTGGAAGCCCGTTGTCCAGGCTGCGCTCAACACCCCGCATCAACAGCGCGCTGACGCACCGCCCGCCCGCGCGAGCAACTTCGATCCCTCACCCTGACGCACTGATGATCGTCTGGCCGGATGTGTCACCCACATCCCGAGACGATCCCGCTTCAGAGCACTTGCCCCGATTATTTGGCGTTGTATTGATCAAAGGTGAGGGCATAGTCGATCAGCACGGCCAAGATGCCGTCTGAGCTGCCCGTTCATTGGTCGTCGGTGGTCAACGTTCATTGCTCTTGGTCCACCTCTGACGGCCTGGAGACGGCCTGATCTTGGGGCTCCCCTCGGCGACACGCCGACACGACCGCTTGACCACCCAGGCACCAACACAGGCTTGCCACCTGCCGCATCACCGGCTCCTGGCAGCCATGACGGTTCCACAGGGTGCATGAACGTCCATCGGGTCCGTTGTGGTCGTCATCCAGCTAGTCAGTCACTCAATTGAGGGCAAGGGGCTGGTCAGACGAGAGCCAGGCGAGCCCCAAGGAGGCGCGCTGTAAACGTTTCGTTGACTGCAACCCCTACCCTTGGCTTCCAATGATTGGAGTGTGATGTGGCCAGTTCGTCATCCTCTAAGGACCAAAGCGACCTACTTCAGATCGCCTTCCAATCTCACGCGAGCGCACGGGCAGAAATATCACACAGGGTAGGCCTACGGGACGCTGTCCTGTTCCTCTTCCTTGCTGGCAGCGCCAGCCTATTCGGCGTTTCCCTCAACGATCCCTACCGCCCCGTACTCTATGCGATCCCGCTATTAGGAATGGGCGCGAGTCAGCTATACAGCCAGCACACAATCTTTATTGGCGCATTGGCGCGCTATCTAGGAATAGAACTGTCTGGTTGGCTGTACCGTAACTATCCGGGGCGGGATCTACCCATCCAGTGGAACAACTCTGAATCCTATCTGCATATTCGGAGCGGCGGATTCGCTCGTCCGCTCCTCTTGTCCGGGCTGATACTAATCGTTTTGCCGCAGGCAGCGGCTCTCGTGGTCGTCGCTTTCAGCGGCCCGATCAACCTGCTTGACATTTTCGGCCAAATTGTGGGCACCCTCGCAATTGGGCTGTCCACCACAGCGCTGATATCTGCCCACAGAACGCGGGTTGGGTACGCTGAAGAGTTGCGGACGAACGGAACGAAATATCATCGGCCGCCTCGGTAGGCAGACTCGTTCACCCACAGGCAGCGCAGACTTGATCGCTGGCCACAAGCGCTTTGCCCGCTCAGCTCTGCCATCGAGCAAGCTCCATGCGTTGGGGCTCATGGCCACTCATCCTCACGCGGGCAGTTTGGAAGGTGCCTTGCGTCGACTGGCGTCGGCAGGTTGGCCTACCGCCTGAGCAGCCGTGAGATCGGTCGCTCAGTGAGAGCGCGCCCTGGCGGCGGCGCGTGCGGCCCGCTTGCCGGGAAGCCTGAAGACGTACAGAAAGTTCTCACCACTTTGCCGGCAGCCGGCTGTCCTGCGCCGGTTGATGGTTGACACGGCGGCCTCACTTGATGGTTTACATGATCGCTGATCCGACACGATCCACGACCTGCCCGGTGCAACCAGTTGTTGGTGCGGCAGGATTGCCGCCATGGTGTCCTCCCCGCAGTGGCTGAGCCGTTACCTTGCCGGACAACGGGAACAGGTGTGGCACGAGCTGCGCCAACTGGGCAGCACGATCCGGCAGCATTCCGAGTTGGCCGAGGAGGCGCAGCAGGTCTGCGACGAGATGGCTCGCCGGGCCCAGCAAAACGTCGCGGTCATCATTGAGCGGCTTTCGGCTGACGGCTACCGCTTCCACTTCAATGACGACGAACAGACTCCCATGACGCCCCACGTCGCCCCGACGGCGACAGCTGCGGAGCAGGCGGATTGGCTCCAGGAACGTTTCGGTGCGGTACCCATGACCCTGCGGTCCTGGGTGCGGCTCGTCGGGGACGTTTGGTTGGTCGGAACGCATCCGCAGTGGTCCAGCTCCGCTTCGGCCGATCCACTCGTGATCGAGCTGGAGGGTTCGCTCCACCCCGGGACGGCGTCGATTCGCGACTACTTCGACGAAGAATGGAACGGCTGGCGCGAATGGCAGGCGGAAGACGCCGACGCCGGCGTGTTCGTGCTCCCACTCGCACCGGACCGGTTCCACAAGGAGAACGTCAGCGGGGGCTCACCGTACGGGATGGTCCTACCTGACGGCTGCGTCGACGGGCTCTTCGTGGGCGGGACAACGATGCCGTTCGTCTCTTACCTGAACTGGGTGTTCGATCACGGGGGCTTCCCGTGGCCGACCGAGTCACGAAGCCAGTGGCGCGTGAAGCGGGACCTTGCCAAGGACCTGCTGCCTCTCTGATACCCCCAAATAGGGCGCATATACAGGCACTAAACCAACCCCCTCTAACAGGGCGAGCGGCACGTCCTGGGCCGGCATGAGGGCCGGCAGTTCCACCCTGGATCGGGCGGTCTCGGTCGTGATCGTGTAAGGCATCAGGTGACGCCGTTTCGTCAACCATCATGCGAGACCAGGCATTGCCGGCAGCCGGCCGGTCGATCTGCGAGATGGCTGTTCAGGCTGCGTAAACGGCGGTGGCGTCGTCGCTGCGCTTGTTGCGTGCCCACTTCATGCAGGACGGGTCGGCGGCCTCGATGGCGCGTACCCGGCTGATCAGCTCGGTGGGGCCGTTCTGCTCCAGGACGTCGAGCACGTCGGGCCAGTCGAGCAGGCCGAACAGGGCCACCAGGCGGGCGGCTCCGTCGGTGAGCACGGCGACCCGTCGGACACTGTCGAGGGGGACTTCTCCGGTGACGGCGTGCTGAGCAGCGAACGGGTCCGCGGCTGCCACCCAGTAGCCTCCGGGCTGGTTACGGGCGGCCAACTCGGCGTGCTTCATCCGCAGCAGAGCGGCCTGCTTCTCGGCCGAACCGAACGGGTGCCGATCGGCTTCCTCCCGTTCGGCGCGGGCAGTCTTGTCCGCCCGGTCATCGGTGATGACCTGGATGCCATCGGCGGTGTCGATGAGCACCGTGACGTCACCGAGCACCAGGTACTCCAGCGCGGTGTCCTTGAGCCTCAGCATGGCCGCTGCCGCAGAGGGTGTGCCGGGGTGGCTGAGGTCGCAGGTGTCCCGGTGCTGGTCGGCGGTAAACCTGATGCCGTACATGAGCGCGTTGGCCAGCTCGGAGTCGCGGTCGGCGGCCAGCCCGGCGAGTGCTGAGCCGAGCTTGGCCGCGTACCAGGCGATGTCGTGGACACATCCGGTGCCGGTGCGGGCGGTGGCACCATCAAGAACCACGATCAGGTTCTCGCTGGCCATGGCCCAATCCTCGTTGGACGACTTCGGGTTGCCAGCCTCGGAGGCGGTCGAGACGCGCATCAGGCCACGCCCTCGCTGCGGTAGATCGGCGTCAGTGCGTCGACCTTCTTGATCGTGCGCTTGGCCGGGTCGTAGGTGCAGGACACCAGCAGGGAGAACCGGCGGTTCTTCACCTCGCGGTACAGCTCGTCCAGGTGGTCTTCGAGGAACTGGGCGACGCCGACGGTTCCCATGGCGTGGATGCCGGCGAGGTACAGGAACGTGCCTCGGCCATCGGGGCGGGGCAGCCGGCCGATGTATCCGTAGTCGACCGGCTCGCCCTTGTCTGACGGCGAGTGGAACTCCTCGCCGGTCTGGTGGTTGACCAGGTACAGGCCGCCGTCGACCTTGCCGAAGCCCAGCTTCGAGTCAGAGGCGAGCACCTGCCCGACGAACGGCAGAATGCGAGGGCTGCCGACGACGACCAGGTTGGTGCGGTTCAGGTCGACCATGCCCGGTGGTGGCACCACCTCGTACTCGGTCTTCAACCCGAGGCCCCGAGCGAGGTTGGAGACCTTCTCGTACGCGGCAAGCATCTCGGCGGAGACGACCGCGTACGGGTCCTTCTTGTCCGCCTCGAACTTGCCACCGACCGCCACGGTGAGCGGTCCGGTGCCGAGCATCGCCCGTTCCGGCCGGGGTCCAGACGACAGGAGCTGACCGACTCGGGCACGGGTCATCCCGACGACCTGAGCAATCTGAGCATGGGTCATCCCCTGCGACACCATCTCGTCCAACGCCTCCTGGCGCAGCCGAGACAGCTCGTTGACCGCCGCCTGATGCTCGTCGATCAGGTCACTGGCCTTGCGTGCCCGTTCTCCCGGGTCCTGGATCTCCGCCGGCAAGAGCAAGCGATAGGAATGAATGTGGCCCAGGTCGGAAACGTCGTCTGACCTGGGCCACCATCGCTGAGCGGGCGACGGGAATCGAACCCGCACCGTCAGTTTGGAAGTCGGTGGTTCGCTGCCCCGCGATGTCCGAATCGCCTGCTGAGCCGGTTGGCGTTGGTGACCGCTGGTGCCCCTCCTTGGTGACCGTTCGGCGAACTAGTTACTGGCCCGTGGCTGGCCCACGCGTTCGGTCGCTGCCCGCTCTGGTCGCAAGCGGCAACCGGGCCACGGCGACCAGTCCGGCGGCGAGGACTGTCAGCATCGCACCGGTCGCGAGCCACCAGCGGCCGGGAGTTGCCACGGCGCAGGCGCTGCCGTGACCAAGCGTCGCTGGCGGCGCGGGTGTCCGTCTTGAGCGGCAACCAGTTATGGCGCGCCTCGTCCGGCAGGTCAGACGGCTTTCGGCGAAGAGCACTGCGCGAAGCCGATGTGCCTGTGGTCGACGACGGGTCCGGTGCACGTCTGCCGGGTGATACCCCGGCTACCGAACCTGTCCTGTCGGTTATCGATGGTGACCTGCACGGCACCGTCGGCATCGGCGACGTAGACGGTGCGGATCGGGTCACCTTCGATCGTCGGCCGGGTCTCGGCGAGGCGGGCGGGCCGGCGTGCCTCCACCGCGTCGAGGAAGCAGGTAATCGCCGCATCCGGCAGACCTTCGGACTGGCCTACCTCGTGGCTGCCGCAGTCCACCGCGGCCGCCGACGTCACGGCCGCGCTCGCACCCACGGGTGGCGGGGATGGGTTCGTCCCGCGGTCGGCCGTGGCCGAAACGGCAGCGAACACCCCAACGGCGGTGAGGACGGTGGCCGCCGCCACGCCGCCGGCCACACGCTTCCGGCGCAAGGTCTCTCCGCGGGCGCGAACCTGCGCTGGTGGCGCCAGCTTCAGGGCGGCGGTGTCGTGCTTGAGGGCCGCAATGGCCTCACGGATGTGTGCTGACATCGGATTCCTTCCGTTCGTCGTCGGTGCCGAGCAGCGGAGCGAGCGCCGCCCGCGCGCGGGCAAGGTAGACCTTGACGGTGCCGGCGGGCATGCGGGTGGTCTCGGCAATCTCGGCGATCGGAAGGTCGCAGAGGTAGTGCAGGACCACGACCCGCCGTTGCGCCTCCGGCAGCCGGCGTAGCGCCACCAACACCGCGATCCGGTCCGGCGTCGGTTCGGCAGCCGTCACGGGCGGGCCGAGCCTGGCCCGCGCGGCCAGCCAGCGCCGGACGCTGCGCCATCGGTTGGCCGCCACCCGCCACGCCACGGTCCGTACCCACGCCTCCGGGTCCTCGTAGCCCGACAGCCACGACCACCGTATCCAGGCGCGCGCGTACGCCTCCTGCACGGCGTCCTGAGCCTCGCTAAGGTCGCCGCAGACGGCATACACCTGGTGCACGACGCGCGCCGAGGTCGCTGTGTAAAAGGCGTCAAAGTCGTCGGTCGTACCCATCCGCACCGTCCCTCTCCATGGCTGTCACCGATATACACACCGCTGAGGGCGCCCTGGTTACAGCCATCGGCGGTACGGTGGCGCTGCCTGTCCGGTTGATCGAAGCAATCCCGGCCTGACGCTGTGCCGCGAGCTGCCGCCCTGCGCCAGGCCTGCGCCCGCGCCGGGGTGGAGTGCCGTTCCTGTCGGCAACCGTCCATCTGGGCCTGCCCGTACCCGTAGGTCCAGCTCGCTGGGACACGATAGGCAGCGGCAGCCCTGACTCCTCCTCCCGGCGGTGCCCACCAGTCCCGCACACCACGTCCCGGAAGGATCCGGCCGGCCAACACCTTGCGGTTCTGCATGAGGCCGCCTTGACGACCTCGTACCGGCATACTTAACCAGCGTATTTGACCTCAACCGAGGTTGAGCTGGTGGGCTGTTCGCCATCTGCCCTACGACCAAGGAAGGCGAGCAGCCATGGCGAACAGCACGGCCACGGAGCCCCCTCCGCATCCGACCCCAGCGGATCGACCGTCTCCGATGACGCTTCCGGTGGTCATGGTCGGCGTCGTCCTGGTGGCGATGTCCATCTCGGGGACCGCGGTGGCACTCCGGAGCATCGGTCGTGATCTCAATACCTCCGGGTCCCCGTTGAACTGGGTCGTCGCCGGTTACAACTTGGCCTTCGCAGCCATGACACTCATCGCGGGTTCGGCCGCTGACCGGATCGGCCGCCGACGGGTGTTCGTCGTCTCGGCGCTGGTCTTCGCGGCCGGATTCCTCGGGGCGGTGCTGAGCCCGGCGATCGTCGTCACCGACATCGCCCGCATCGTCTCCGGCGTTGGCGCCGCCGGGATCATGGCGGCCGGCGGTGCCATCCTCGCCTCCAACTACGACGCCGTGGCCCGCAATCGCGCCTTCGCCCTGATGGGCACCATGGCGGGGGTCGGGATCGCCATCGGTCCGAGCCTGTCGGGCCTGCTGATCGGCGCAGCCGGATGGCGGGGGAGCTTCGCGGTCTTCGCCGTCGTCGGCCTGCTGGTCGCTTCGGGCGGGACTCGTGTCCGTGAGTCCCGCGCGACTGGTGTCGACCAGATCGACTGGGCAGGTAGCGTCCTGTTCGTCGCGGCATTGGCACTGCTGATGTTCGCGCTCCTGGAGGCGCCCGCGCTCGGCTGGTTGCACCCGGTCGTTCTGTTCACCGGTATTGCCGGCCTGGTCGTGCTCGTCATCTTCGGCATCGTTCAGCGGCGCAGTGCCACTCCGGTGCTGGAGCCTGCCCTGGTCACCAATCGCGGTTTCCTGGGCTGGAGTCTGGCGACCCTGACAACCTCCATCGGGTTCCTCGGCGTCCTCGTCTTCTTGCCCACCTACTTGCAGGCGGCGGCCGGGCTTTCTCCTCTGGCCGCGGGGGTGGCGATGCTGCTGCTGACCGCCCCTGTACTGATCATGCCCATGGTCGCCGTGGCCCTGGTGAACAAAGCTGTTCCGGCCCGTCTGCTGATCGTGGTCGCTCTGGTGCTGGTCGCTGCCGGGAGTCTGTGGCTAGTGACGTTGAACGCCGACGACGCGGTGGCGGCCGTCGCGGCACCACTGGTGATGATCGGCGTCGGTATGGGAGTGTCCTTCGGCATCACCGACGGCCAGGCCATGGCCTTGGTCCATGCCGATGCCGTCGGCATGGCGGCTGGCTTCCTCAACACGCTGCGGGGAGCGGCCGAGGCTCTGGTGATCGCCGCCTACAGTGCCTCCCTCGTCGGCCTTCTCGCGGCCAGGCTCGGCGACACCACCCGCGCCGCCGCAGTCGGCGCCGGACGCCTCACCGACGGAGCCGAAAGCGTGGAACTGGACGCCTTCACCTGGTCCTGGCAGATGACCCAGCTCGGTGTCGGCCTGCTCTGCCTGGTCCTATCGATCATCGTGGCCGTCCTCATTCACAGCCGCAGCGCGACGTCCCGCCGCACCACCTGACCGCCATCGCACGGAACGAACCAAGCAAGGAGTAATGCCGTGCATGCCAGTCCAGATGATCATTTCACGATCGGTGAGGTCATCCGCCGGACTGGCGTGCCCGCCTCCGCCCTGCACTTCTACGAACGCAAGGGCCTGATCTTTAGCGAACGCACCAGCGGCAATCAGCGGGTCTTCTCCCGGCACATGCTCCGCCGGATCTCCTTGATCATCGTGGCCAAACGCCTCCATATCCCGCTGTCGGACGTCGCCGAGGTCTTCGCCGGCCTCCCCGCTGATCGCGCTCCCACCCACAAGGACTGGCAGCGAGTCTCCCGGCGTTGGAAGAAACAACTGGAGGAGCGTCGCCGCGTCATCGAAAGCCTCGAACACGAACTCACCGGCTGCATCGGCTGCGGCTGCCTGTCGATGAAGGCATGCCTGCTCCTCAACCCCGACGACACCCTCCAGGGGCGCGGTCCCGGGCCGGTGCGGCTCCAGCAGCCCAGCACCCCCCTCTACCGGCGACCTCGCGGCCCGTCCAGATGACGAGGGACTCTACGGCTTGCTGCGACAAAGCCGCTGACTGGACGAATACTGGGTCGGCAGCGCCAGGGCGGCTTGGTGGTGCCGCAAGGCGCTCGAACCGAGCGGAAAGCGCTGGTGCGCGACCTCTGGTACCACAGCTGGATCAAGTTTGGGGGCGCTTGTGGCTGAGCCCGAGGTGGCACTGCGACCGGTCAACGACTCCGACCTCGACGCGCTGTTCGAACAGATGCGGGATCCCGAGTCGGTCCGAATGGCAGCCTTCACCGCCAAAGATCCCGATGATCGCACCGCTTTCGATGCCCACATGGCGAAGGTCAGGACATCACCCGACGTCACAAACCGCGTTATCACGCTCGATGGACGGCTCGTCGGCAGTATCGCCAGCTTCGTAATCGACGGCGACACCGAAGTTACCTACTGGATCGACAGATCGTTCTGGGGACAGCGCATCGCTTCCCGAGCGCTGGCCCTCCTCCTGGAATCGGTTCACGTCCGGCCCTTGTTCGCCCGCGTCGCGAGTGACAACGTGGGATCGCTGAAGGTGCTGCAGAGAGCAGGATTCGCGATCACAGGCACGGAGACGTCCTTCGCCAACGGGCGAAACACTGAGATCGAGGAAACGATCCTGCGCCTCGATGAGCCCGCAACTGCGCCGTTCGATGCGCCGAGCGGGAAGAAGCAGACGCACTGATCTCGGCAGTTCAGGACGCCCGAGCGTCGCGAAGCGCCGACCACCCGCAGTGAGGGCCACGCGCGGCTGACGCCCACGGACGGCGGCAGATCCGGGACGCCCGAGCGTCGCGAAGCGCCGACCACCCGCAGTGAGGGCCACGCGCGGCTGACGCTCACGGACGGCGGCAGATCCGGGACGACCGTGGGCGCGACCTCGCGAAGTAAGGTCGTGAGATGGTGCCCGTGACTCGGCTGGACCACGCCGTCATTGCTGTCTCGGATTGGCGGGTCTCCACCGACTTCTATCGTGATGTCGTCGGTGCTGAGGTGATCAGCGTTGGCGGCGACCGCGTTGCGTTCCGAGTCGGTCCCAACCAGTTGAACGTTCATGGGCCGGGTGTCGACCTTGCGGACAACGTTGCCCGTCTCCCCGTCCGCCCGGGGAACAGTGACATCTGCTTCGTCTGGGAGGGGCCGATCGAGGAGGCGGTGACACACCTGCGACAACACAATGTCGAGGTGGAAACAGGACCTGTTCCGCGATTCGGTGCCGGCGGAACAGGGACGAGCGTCTACTTTCGCGATCCAGATGGAAGCCTGCTCGAGTTCATCTCCTACGAGGCGCCCCCGCGGCGGGCCAGCCCCGACCTGGCCGACCCCGACAGGCCAGCAGGCGGCCGTCCAGGCGTTGCCGATGCCCCACGCTCGTCACGGACCACATCTTCGCGCAGAAGCCGCAGGCCCGAACCCGGCTCAGCATGATCAGACATCCGCTCATCGACAGTTTCAGGATGCCCGCTCGACTCAGAGGCCAACTACCCGTGGCGACCGCTCTTGATCGGTCACCACGCACGGACGACGGCCAAAATCGTGCGCCGTTATCGACGATGTGCGGCGAGGTGCTCATGAAGTCGACTCACCGCTCCCCACAGGTAGTAGGCGGGCAGTCCGCGCTGTAGCCCGCACCGATAGATCCCGACTCCCGCGCCTGGCAGCACATGACCCGAATGCCCAGCCTGGACGGCCTGGGCCTTGCGGAACAACTCCCCGACGGTGAAGGCACTGCCGTTGTCTGCGGCAACTCGAACCCCGGCCTTGGTACCGCCGCCGGGTCCGAACGGCAACAAGTAAATCTGGGCCGCACTCAGCTCTGCCGGAGCGTCGGTGACCCGACCGGCATCGCCCGAGGACCACGTCATCACCAGGTCCCGCACCGCGGCGTAGGGCAGGTCAGGCCGGTGCACCGCCAGTTCGTCGGCTGCCAAGGGCGCCGTTCGCAGATGGACCGCCTCCTCAATCACCGTCCACAGTGGTGACGTAGTAGCTGATGCGCTGGCGCTTGATCGCCGCGAGGTCTGCCAGTCCCCATGCCTTGATCTGTGGCCACCAGGCGTCATACATGACGACATCGCTGTCGCGAAGAAGCACTCGGTTCGGTCTGTCGTCGTGCGGGAACCGGAACACGGCCCCCGGCTCGATGTCGGCCGCCTCCACGAGCGCAGCGTAGCCGCTTTGGGTCTGACTCCGTGTCGCCTGCCGGCTCGCGATGCACCGTTCTCGGCAGTTCAGGATGCCCGCTCGACTCAGCAGCCATCTACCGACCGTGACCGCTCTTGACCGGTCAGCACGCACGGACTGCGGCAGTTGCGGACGCGTGGCTCGGTGGCTGGGATTCGACCCGAGGGCCGCAGACCGTTGCCGACGCGAGCGGTGGTTGGAGATCCTGTTGGCTTGCGGGCACGTTTGGGAGGGGATCCGATGGCGATCGGGAGTGAGCAGCGCCGTCAGGAACGCAAACCTCGTATTAAGGCACTGTTCGCTTCCCGGGAGGTCGAGGCCGCGCTCGATTTGCTGCACCTCACGGACATGGCGTGGCACGACTGCTACGGCCCGCGCGAACTTGAGATACCCCCGCAGGTCCTCGACGACGTGCTGCTGCTGGCGCATGGCAATCTTGCGATGCTCATTCGCATCGCTCGGGAGGCCGTCCTGGACTTTCGCGACGTCCGGGAAGCCGCCGATCGCGAGCGTGCGAAAAGCCAGTAACAGTCTCTGAGTCGAATTCCGCTCGGCCTGGGTGTGCGCAGATTTGGAACCGAGGCATCCTGTCGTCGGCATGTCCGGACGTTTCTCCGGACGCAAGTGGTCACGATCCGTAACGCCCAGATCGCGGCTGATGTGCGGATGGGACAGCCGTTGTCTCTGGCTGGTAGACATACCGCCGTGGCTGAGAATCTGCCAACGCCGACTTCGCCTTGCCCTGCGTGTGGTGGCACGCGTGTGGCTACGGGCGTACGTACCGACATAGACCAGCAGAGGATCCGGTTGTGGCGGCCATCGCGGCGAGGATGGGGCACTCGAGACGTGACGTCAGTCCGCGCTTTGGCCTGTGTCAGTTGTGGCCTCGTAACGCTCCACGCGGCAGACCTTCCCCGCCTCCAAGCCGAGGCGGCTAAGCATCCTGAGCTGTTCAGGTGGGAGGATTAGCCGGGCCAGCACATTCTGCTTGTTGATCCATGCCCGCATCCGCTCATCGGCTATGTGGGTATGCCGGCCGAGTCAGCATCTCGTGACGCCGCATAGCGCGCGGACCGCGGCATGCGCGGGCGTTGTCGGCGCTCGCGGACCGATCGCTATGTGTCCGGAATCGGTTGGCGCTGGCGTGGTTACGCGTGGCCGCCTACGGTCACCGTGCCGATGGTCAACTGTGGTCTGCCTTCCAGGATCTCCCCGATTCGGTCTACCTGGTCGTCGAGATCCCGGCGCTCGGTGACGGTGAGCGTGGTAAGCGGTTCGACCGTGATGTGGAGCTTGCGTCCGGAGCGGCGGAGGTGCCAGATCCCGGCAACGGTGCCGTCGATGAGCAGTACCGGAAAGTTGCCGGCCTGGCCGCCGGAGAGTGCGCGTTGCGCGGCAGGTCCGGGGAAGAGTTGCTCGCGCGGGTGGCAGCCGACGGTGTAGGCGTCGAAGTATGGCAGTAGCCGTACTCCGTGCGGTGGCACGGGTGCCGGCGCGGTGTCGCCGGCCAGGACCCAGGCGACCGCGCCGGCGACATCGACCTGTTGCAGTTCGTCGGCGAGGGAGTCGAACAACTGGGTCGCCCAGCGGCGGGGCGCGGACAGCCACTGCGCGAACTGCTGCGGTGTTGCCGGCCCGTACGCGTGCAGGTAGCGCCGGACCAGGCCGGCGAGGGCGTCGGGTGCCGGTGCGGGCCGGAGTCCTGGAAGCCACCGTTGCGGGCTGGTGTAGGTGACCTTCCGTCCACGGTTCGGGCCGAAACAGAGTGCCCCGCGGTGTGCGGCAAGGTGTATCGCCTGTCGCCAGCGCGGCCACATGCCGCCGAACCCGGGCACGACCGGGTCGGCGGCCCAGGAGCCGGTGCGGGCGACCACCGCTGCGGTGAGCTCGTCCATGGTCAGTTCCGCATCGGCCAGTGCTTGCGCGATCGCCGAGACGACCTCGTCGCTCTGGTCTCTGGTCAGCCGCGCGTCGGCGGGCAGGCTGTTCGAGGACGGTGGCAACGCGCCGAGCGCGCCGGTCCACAGCGGCAGCTCATGCGTCGGCAGCAGGTGCACGGTGCCGCGCGGCCCGAACGTCTTGACCAGGCTACGTTCCTTCCAGAGCGCGTCTCGAACGTCGTTGCGGGTGATGCCGGCGACGCGCAACCCGATGGACACCTCAGCGGCGGAGAGCACTTGAGCGTGCGCGCCGCACATGGCGGCGACGGCATCGGCTGGCCGGCCGTGTACCGGAGCGGACAGTCCGTGCCGGTCGAGCCGCCGGCCCCATACATCGGGCCAGGACAGCCGCGGCAGCATCGTCGAAAGGTTGGTCATCGAGCACGTCTCCCGGCGTCGTGGTTCGGGTGGGCGTTCCCAGGCTTCGGATGAGCCTGGAACGTGCCGTCTCGTCGCCCGGATCGGGCGGTCCGGGCGCCGAGACGGCCGGCCTGGCTGGGTGCGGTCAGCGGAGCTTACGGAAGAACTCGCGCACGTCGCCGACGAGTAGGTCGGGTGCTTCCAGGGCGGCGAAGTGCCCGCCGCGGCTGAACTCGGTCCAATGCACCACGTTGTGGTCGCGTTCGGCGAGGGGCCGGATGGTGATGTCGTTGGGGAACACCGCCACCCCGGTCGGTACTGAGGAGCGTGGCTGGGCCTGGCCCCAGGTGCGGGCGTCTTCGTAGTAGATGCGGGCGGCGGATCCGGCGGTGCCGGTCAGCCAGTACACCGAGACGTCGGTGAGGATCAGGTCGCGGTCGACAGCGTCCTCGGGCAGGGCGGCGTTCGGGTCGGTCCATTCCTTGAACTTCTCGACGATCCACGCGAGCTGGCCGACGGGTGAATCGGTGAGGGCGTAGGAGATTGTGTGCGGCCGGGTCGACTGGACGATGGCGTACCCACTCATGTCCCGGCCCCAGGTCGTCATCAGCGCGAGGCGGGCCTGGTCGGCTTCGGTGAGGCCGACCAGCTCGGCCGGATCGCCGGAGGGGAAGGTGCCCAGGTTGTTGACGTGCACGCCGATCACATGATCGGGGACGATGCGACCGAGTTCGGGGGAGACGATCGCTCCGGTGTCGCCACCCTGCGCCCCATAGCGGTCGTAGCCGAGGCGGTTCATCAGCTCGGCCCAGGCGTGGGCTACCCGGTTGGTGTTCCAGCCCGGGGCGGCGAGTGGGCTGGAGAAGCCGAAGCCGGGCAGGGACGGGGCCACGACGTGGAAGGCGTCGGCGGGGTCGCCGCCGTGCCGGGCGGGATCGGTCAGGGGGCCGATGGCCTTCATGAACTCCACGACCGAGCCGGGCCAGCCGTGGGTGAGGATGAGCGGCAGCGCGTCCGGCTCGGGCGAACGCACGTGCAGGAAATGCACCGTCTGCCCGTCGACGACGGTGGTGAACTGGGGAAATTCGTTCAGCCGTGCCTCGTGGGCGCGCCAGTCGTACGTGGTCTGCCAGTAGTCGGCCAGGTCTTTCAGGTAGTCCAGCGGCACCCCGGCCGCCCAGCCGGCGCCGGGCACCTCGCCCGGCCAACGGGTGTGGGCGAGCCGCTGACGCAGGTCGTCCAGGTGGCCCTGCGGGATGTTGATCCGGAACGGGGTGTTCTCTTCGCTCATGGCAGTCACACTATGAGGCAGCTAGGACAGCTTTCGCCCTAGGCGGATGGCAAACTTCTGGGCATGTTGGAAACCTCCGCCCGACTGCTGCGGCTTCTCGGACTGCTGCAGACCCCGCGTGAGTGGACCGGCGCAGAGCTTGGGCAGCGTCTTGAGGTCGACGTGCGGACCGTGCGGCGTGACATCCAGAAACTGCGCGACCTCGGCTACCCGGTACACGCCACCCCCGGCGCGGCCGGCTACCGGCTCGGCGCCGGAACGAAACTCCCACCGCTGCTGCTCGACGACGAGGAGGCCGTCGCCGTCGCCATCGGGCTACGTACCGCCGCCAGCGGCACGGTCACCGGCATCGAGGAAACCTCGCTACGCGCACTGGCCAAGCTCGAACAGGTACTGCCCTCGCGCATACGGCATCGGGTCAACCTGCTGCACTCGGCCACCGTCACGGTCCCCGCCACCGGCCCCACCGTGGACCCGGACGTGCTGACCGTCCTCGCCGCCGCCTGCCGCGACCACGAGCGGGTTCGCTTCGACTACCACAGCCACGACGGCACCGACTCGGTACGCGACACCGAACCTCACCGGCTGGTCCACACCGGCCGGCGCTGGTACCTGGTCGGCTGGGACACCGACCGGCGCGACTGGCGCACCTACCGGGTCGACCGAATTCATCCCCGCATCCCGACCGGCCCTCGCTTCACCCCCCGGCCGGCACCCGACGTCAACCTTGCCGGCTACCTCACCCACGGTATCTCCACCGCCCCCTACCGCTATCAGGCCCGAATCACCCTCCACGCCCCGGCCGAGACCGCCGCCGAACGGATCGCGCCCACCGTCGGTGTCATCGAAGCAGTCGACCCGCACACCTGCCTCCTGCACACGGGATCCAACTCCCTCGACGAACTCGCCATCTACGTCGCATCGTTCGGCTTCCGCTTCCAGATCCACGAACCACCCGAACTCATCGCACACATCCGAGACCTCACCACCCGACTCACCGACGCCGTCCGCTGACCGCCAACAAAGCCCCTGGCAACGGCAAGGCCCAGCGGCCTCGACCGACTGCCGGCAACTTGCTTCGGTAGATCCGGAAGCTGAGCGGTTAGCCGCGGTCAGGCGTCCGCCAGGCAGGGTCTGCCCATCGCGCGCTGACCATCACCTCCGGCGGACGTGAAGAGCCGATCGTCGCGGGAGGGTCGACCTGCTGCTGGGTCGCACTCCGATCCGTGCCTGGTTCTGTACGTGTGCCGTCCGCCGTTGCCCTCGTGATCTCGGCGCGAGGCCGTCTCGGGCGAAGGCCCGGCCGGGGCGGCCTCTTTGCAGTTCCGATCTGCGTCCGTGAGTCGCTGTGAGGTCCTGTCAGGTCGTGACAGGTGGGCGGCGAGTTCGATCGACCTGACAGCCGAGACCTGGGCGGTGCATGTCATCCATGGCATGCCCGCCCGGTGGGGACCGCCCATCCGGCGAGGCTCACGGTCCGGCACGGCTGGCGCGGCGTACTGACACCGCAACCCTTCACCCGATGCAAGGGAGGAGCGCCCCCACCGGACCACACAGTCCTTCGCCCGGTCCCCGCCGCGGCGGCCCACCAATCCCTAGTGGAGGGCCGCAATGCATATGATCTCTGTCCTCAACGACCTCCTGGCCGCCCCCGCCCCTGACGGCGACGGAGGCCCCCACTCCATTGCTCAGGTCATCGCCAACATCACCGGCTGGGTCATGGGCATCATCGCGGTGGTCGCGACGATGTTCCTGGTCATCGGCGGCCTGCGGTACATGGCCGCTGGAGGTGACCCGGCGCAGGTCGAGCAGGCGAAGGGCAACGTCAAGTCCGCGCTGATCGGCTACGCCCTCGCGGTGCTGGCCCCGGTTGTCCTGCAGGTGCTGCAGGGCATCCTCGGCGGCTGAGGCGGCTGTCGTGGTCGACTGGCTGATGAACGGCCTGGTCAGCTGGCTCGCCGAGAAGGTCACCGACCTTCTCGGCAGCCTGCTGGCCTTCCTGGCCTCCTCCATTTTCGTATCGCCGGACGTCACCGTCCTGCCGCAGGTGACGTCGATCGCCGGCAAGAGCGCGCTGGTCGTCAACGCCTGCTTCATCCTCGCGATCATCACCGTGGGTATCGCTGCGATGGTCGGCGACTCGGTCGAGATGCGCTACGGCATCAAGGAGCTGATCCCCCGGCTTGTCGTCGGGTTCGTGCTGTCCGCGTTCGCGGTCCCGCTGACCCGTCTGCTCATCGACATCGCCAACGCCCTGACGGTGTCGATGGCCGGTACGTCCGCGCCGACCACCGAAGCGGTCACCTTCGTCCGGGCTCGGATCGCCTCGGCGATGACCGACCAGAGCGCCGGGCTCCTGATGGCCATCATCGGACTGCTCATCGTCGTGCTGATGTTCATGCTCGTCGGCACCTGGCTCGTGCGGATCGGGGTGCTGGTCGTCCTGGCCGGCGTCGCGCCGGTGGCCCTCGCGTGCTACGCCACCCCGTGGACGCAGGGTGCCGCGCAGTTGTGGTGGCGCACCCTGCTGGGTTGCCTGGCCACGCCCACGCTGCAGGCGGTCGCGTTCTCGGCGGGCATCAACCTGCTGATCGACCCGGAGTCGAACCTGCCGATCCTGCTCGGCCTGCCCGGCTCGGACACCCTCAACCTGCTGCTCGTGATCGTCGTCCTCTGGGTCACGATCAAAATCCCCGGAATGGTGCGCCGGTACGCCAGCCGCGCGGGGTCGCCGAACGCTGGTGGGGTTCTGCTGCGCGCGGTGGTCATCCAGGGCGTCACCCGCCACCTACCGCTCGGCCGGATCGGGCGTACCGCCGTGCGAGGTGGGCGATGACCCACGAGGACACTCCCCCACGCGCTGTCGTTCCGGCCAACGTCAACGAGGCCGACCGCATCGCGTTCGGGCTGACGTTCCGGCAGCTGGGCATCATCGGCGGTGCCGGCCTGGCCGGGTTCGGTCTTTACCGCACGTTCGGGCACCTGCTGTCGGCGGTGGCGTGGATCGTCGCTGGGGTCGTCGTGTTCGCCGTCGCGGTCGTGGTGGCGCTCGGCCGCCGTGACGGCCTACCGCTGGATGTGTGGCTGCGGCACGGGTTCACACTCGCCGGTAGCCCGCGCACGCTCGCGCCGGGTGCGGCTCGCGCCAGCACAGTCGCGGCCGTCGTGGGCAAGCCGAGCGTGCCGGCGCAGCTGCGCTCTCCGGTCACGGCGGTCACACCGGCCGGAGTCCTCACCAGTGAGGGCAGCGACAAGGTCCTGATCGGCTGCGGCACCACGAACATTCACCTGCGCACCGGTAGCGAGCAGGGCGCGTTGCTGGACGGGTTCGGGCGGTTCCTCAACAGCTTGACCGGGCCGGCGCAGATCGTCGTGGCCGCGCAGCGGCACGACCTGACCGTCTACGCGCAGACGACCGTCGATTACGCGCCGCGCCTGCCGCATCCGGCGTTGCAGGCTGCTGCCGACGACTACGCCGAGTTCCTGCTCGACCTCGACAGCGAGCGGGATCCGTTGCGCCGTCAGGTCCTCGCCGTCGTCACCGGCGAGCACGCCGCCGACACGGCCGTCCGAGCCCTGTCCGGCCTCGGTGTCGAAGCCGCCGCTCTCGACGGGCCGGCAGTCGCCTCGGCGCTCGCGGGCGCGGTCGATCCGTTCTCCCCACCTGTGCCTGGCCCTCGTGCGGTGCCCGGCACCCCGATCACCCTACGGAGCACGTCGTGAACCTGTTGACGCCCAAGAAACAGAGCGTCGCGGCCGGGGACGGCATGCCCTCCCCGGCCGCGTTGTCGGTCACCCCATCACACGTGCAGGTCGGCGACGGGTACGCCGCCACCTACGCGGTGTGCGGATACCCGGCCGAGGTTGGCCCCGCCTGGTTGGATCCGCTGCTGTCCTTCCCCGGACGGGTCGACGTGGCGGTGCACCTGGACCCCGTTGCGTCGCAGCTGGCCGCGCCGATGCTCAAGCGCCAGCGCGCCCGCCTCGAGTCCTCGCGCCGCTTGGACTCCGACCAGGGGCGGTTGGGTGACCCGATGGTCGAGGCGGCGGCGGCTGACGCCGCCGACCTCGCCGAACGTGTCGCCCGTGGGGCGGCGAAGCTGTTCGAGGTCGGCATCTATGTCACCATCCACGCCCGTACCCTCGACGAACTTGCCACCGTCACCGCGGGCGTGAAGTCGGCCGCCGCCAGTGTGTTGCTGGACTTGCAGCCGGCGACGTTCCGCCAGCAGCAGGGTTGGATCTCCACGTTGCCGGTCGGTGTGGATCCGCTGCGGATGCGCCGCATCCTCGACACCACCGCCCTGGCGGCGGCGTTCCCCCTCGCCTCGGCGGATCTCGCCGCCCCGGCACCGGGCACCGTCGGCCCGCCTGAGGGAGTGCTGTATGGGGTCAACACGACCAGCAACGGGGTGCTGATCTGGAACCGGTGGGCGCAGGACAACCACAACTCGGTTGTCCTGGCCCGCTCCGGCGCGGGCAAGAGCTACTTCGTCAAGCTGGAAGTGCTGCGGAACCTGTACCAGGGCACGACGGTCAGCGTGATCGATCCGGAGGACGAGTACGCGCCCCTCGCCGAGCACGTCGGCGGGACCGTCGTGCAACTCGGCCAGCCGGGCGTTCGCATCAACCCCCTCGACCTGCCCGCCGACAACCGGTCCGACACCCTCACCCGGCGCGGCCTGTACCTGCACACACTCATCTCGGTCATGCTCGGGGCGACCCCACCGCCGGCCGAACGAGCCGCCCTCGATCGGGCCATCACCGCCACCTACCACCGGGCCGGGATCAACGGCGACCCGGCCACCTGGACCAAACCCGCCCCGCTGCTGCGGGACCTCGCCGAAGTGCTCGCCGCGGACGGCGGCCCAGCCGCCGGGCAGTTGGCCGCGCGGCTCGCCCCCTGGACGGTCGGGAACTTCGCCAGCCTGTTCGACGGGCCGACCACCACCACCCCGCGCGGGCACCTGGTCGTGTGGTCGCTGCGGCACCTGCCCGACGAGCTGCGCACCGTGGGCACGCTGCTGGCCCTGGATTCGATCTGGTCGGGCATCGACAGCCCTGCCACGGGCGCCCGCCGTCGGCGGCAGCTCGTCGTGGTCGATGAAGCGTGGCTGCTGATGCGCGACGGCGAAGGCAGCCGGTTCCTGTACCGGATGGCCAAGGCCGCCCGGAAACGGTCCGCCGGGCTGTGCGTGATCACCCAGGACGCCGCCGACGTGCTGTCGACCGACCTCGGCCTCGCCGTGGTGTCCAACGCCGCAACCCAGGTGCTGATGCGCCAGAGCACGCAGTCCATCGACGCGGTGTCCGAGGCATTCAGCCTGACCGCCGGCCAGGCGCGGCTGCTGCTGTCGGCGCCGCGCGGCGAGGGCCTCCTCGTCGCCGGCCGTAGCCGGATTCCGTTCCGCGCCCTCGGGTCGGCCGCCGAACACAAGATCGCCGTGACCGGCATCGGGGAGGCGCAGTGATGACCACCTCGACCTGGCCTCAAGAGGTCTGGCCCTGGATCATCGCCCGGCCGTGGCTCGGCGTCATCGCCGCCGCCACGATCGTCGGCACGGTGTTCGCCCATGATCAGCTGCTCGCCTGGCGGCACCGACGGTTCGCGGCCGGCGCGCGATGGCTGACCATCGCCACCCCTCCAGAGGTCACCGAGGGGGCCGCCGCCGCGTTCTGGACCACCCTCGTCGGCGTGCTGACACCGTCGCTGTGGCAACAGCGCGTGTTCGGCTACCCGCACGTCGGGTGGGAGTACACGTGGACCGGCCGAGCCCTGACCATCCGGGTCTGGGTACCCGGAACCGTGCCGCCCGGCGCGGTCGAAGCCGCCGTCCGCGCGGCCTGGCCCGCCGCGACGATGACGACCACCGACGCCGGCGCGCCGATCCTGGTTGAGGTCGGTGAGGAGGTGGGCGGGGCGCACTGGCCACAGCACACCGACGGGCTGCCGCTGCGCAGCGAGCACGACAGCGACCCGCTGCGGGCGCTGCTCGCCGCCGGCGCCGAGGTCCGGAACCGCGAACACGCGTGCGTGCAGATCCTCGCCCGCCCGGCACCCGCCCGCCGCGTGCGAGCCGCCAGACGGGCAGCAGCGGCCACCAGTAACCATCCCCACGGGCGGCCCGATGTGGCCGCCCGCGTCGTTTCCGGCGCGGCGCGGCTGGCCATCGAGCCCCTGCTGTGGCTTTTGGATGTGTTCACGCCCGGCTCGTCGCGGCCGCGCACCGCGGCGACAGTGGGGCGTGCGGTCGAGCGGGACCCGGTGGCGACCGCGGATGCCCGCACGATCGTGGACAAGGCCGTGCGGGTGCCGCACTTCGAGATCGCGGTCCGGTTCGCCGTGGCCGCCGACGCGGACAAGACACCACCGGACACGCTACGGGCCAGGCAGATCCGCGGACGGCTCGTCGAGCTTCGGCACACCATCGCCTCGGCCGCCGCGGCCTACACCGGCCCGAACCGGCTACGGCGCATGAAGATGCCACAGCCGGTCGCCACCCTCGCCGGGCGCAGGCTGCGGCGCGGCTTCCTGGCCACCGTGCCGGAACTCGCGGCCCTCGCCGCGCTGCCGCAAGACCTCGCCGTGCCGGGCCTCGATCGGGCCCGCGCGAAGGCGGTGCCGGCGCCGGTGCAGGTGCCCTCCGGCGGGCGAGGCGTGAAGGTGCTGGGCCGGTCGCAGATCGGCCACCACAGCGTCGGCCTGAACGTCACCGACGCCCGCCAGCACGTGCACGTGGTCGGCAAGACCGGCGTCGGCAAGAGCACGCTGCTGCTGAACATGATCCTCGGCGACATCAAAGCCGGACGCGGGACGGTGGTCATCGACCCGCGCGGTGACCTGATCACCGACATCCTCGACCGGCTCCCAGTGTCGTACGCCCGCAAGGTCGTGATCATCGACCCGGACCAGGAGAACCCGGGCTGTTTCAACCCCCTCGACGATCAGGGTGATCCGCATCTGGCGGTGGACAACCTGGTGGGGATTTTCGCGAAGATCTTCCAAGGTCAGTGGGGACCGCGGATGGACGACACCATGCGGGTGGCCTGCCTGACGCTGATGCGGCACGCCAAGCCGACCCTGAGCCTGGTCCCGTCGCTGTTGCAGGACCGGACGTTCCGGGCCCGGTTCACGCACGGCCTGGACGACCCGGACGGGCTCGGTGGGTTCTGGGTCTGGTACGACGGCATCAACGAGCAGTTCCGCGGGCAGGTCATTGCCCCAGTGCTGGCGCGGTTGCGCGCTTTCCTCTTGCGTGACTTCGTCAAGAGCGTGATCGGTAACGCGCACAGCTCGTTCGACATGGGCAAGGTGCTCGACGGCGGGGTGCTGCTGTGCCGGCTGCCGAAGGGAATCCTCGGCGAGGAGACCAGTCGCATCCTCGGCTCGATGATCGTCGCCCGGGTGTGGCAGGCCGCCATCGCCCGGGCCGCCATCCCCGAGGACCAGCGGAAAGACGCCTGCCTTTACGTGGATGAGTGCCAGAACTTCCTGACGCTGCCCGGCAGTGTCGGGGACATGCTGGCCGAGGCGCGTGGGTTCCGGCTCGGGCTCGTGCTGGCGCACCAGGACTTGGCGCAGCTGCCCAAGGATGTCGCCGCGGCGGTGTCGGCCAACGCGCGGTCGAAGCTGTTCTTCACCGTCGACCCGTCTGATGCCAGGGAGTTGTCCCGGCACACCAAACCCGAGCTGGACGAGCACGACCTTGCCCACCTCGACGTCTACACCGCTGCCGCCCGGTTGCTGGTCGGCAACCGGGAGCTGCCCGGGTTCACGTTCGTGACCAATCCGCCGGCGCCGGTGGTGGGTGAGGCGACGGCGATCCGGCAGGAGTGCGCCGCCGCTCACAGCTGCACCGGCGGCGAGCCGCCGTTGCAGCAGCTCGCCCGTACGGCGATGAAGCGGCGCATGAACTCCCGCGATCGCTGACCCGTTCGCTCGTTCGGGGGCTCGGCTGGGTGCGACATGGGGGGCTCGTTTGGGGGTGTCCACGAAACGAGACCCCACACGAGTCACCTCCACCCAGCCTGTCAGGTGCCTGACCTGCCCAAACCCGCCCGATAACAGAATCGGAAGCAAGATCAACTCAGCCAGACTCCCTACGGGATTTCTCTCTCCAGGGGTGAACACACCTATGCCGCAATCGCGCTCTGCTGGCCTGCTGGCCATCTACCCGCACATCACCAGCCGTGACCGCCTGCTGCTTCAGCTGCTCGACGACCACCAGGTCCTCACCACCGACCAGATCCACCGCATGCTGTTCCACGCCCGCCGCACCTGTCAGATCCGGCTCGGTGAGCTGGCCGCCCTGGGCCTGCTGGACCGGTTCCGGTTCGCCCGCGACGGCGGCGGCAGCCAACCGTGGCACTGGACCCTCGGCCACAACGGACACCGCTTCCAAGCCGCCGCCCACCAGCGGCCCGAACCCACCCTCCGGACGAGCCACCAAACCATGCAGCGGCTGTCAGCCAACCCGCACCTGACACACCTGCTCACCGCCAACGAATTCTTCGTCCGGCTCACCGCACACGCCCGCCAGCACTCCGAAACGCGGCTGGACCGGTGGTGGTCCGAGGCGACCACCACCAAGCAGTTCCGGACCATCACCGCCGACGGCCACGGCCTGTGGAGCATCGGCGACACCATCGCAGGGTTCTGGTTGGAGGCCGACACCGGCACCGAGCCCCTGGGCCGGGTGGTCGCCAAGCTCGACCGGTACGCCCCACTCCCCCGCCGTGGCGGGCCCCGCTACCCGGTGCTGTTCTGGCTACCCAACGCCGAACGCGAAGAACACCTGCATCGACTGCTCCGTAGCGCAGCGGCGGACGTGCCAGCAGCCACCGCGACCCAGCAGACCGAGCCGGCCGAGTCGGTCTGGCTGCCCAGCGGCGGCATCCAGCGGGTCCGGCTGGTCGACCTGCCCAGCGACCACGGGCGGGCCGTGGCGGACAACCCGAACTTCATCGACGGCGTCTTCACGATCTGACAAACCCTGACCGGCACCGCCCCCGATCCTGACACCGCAGCTCACGGGCATGATCACCGTTCCTGACAGGGCCGGGGCTGTCAGGTCACGAAGCTACGGTGCTGGGCAGTTTCTCTTCTGCTCGCACCGCCGCCCGTCTGTCCTCTCTCGGATCTGCCCGCGCCAGCGGGACCACCCGCCCACCGTCCGGTCGGCTCGTGACTCCCCGCCCCGCGCCCTCTCTCCGGCAGCTTCCCGGCCCAGACGCCGCGCCCGGTGACACCACCCCTCGTCCGCTTCCTCGTGAAGGGATCTTCCATGCCCGCCAACCATCCGATGACCGTCCGCGTCGTCACCGTCTGCTTCGCCCCCGGCGAGGACGCCGACTGGTTCGCCGCCAGCGAGAAGGTCAACGACCTGCTCCACGCCGACGGCATCCCGGCCCGCCGCTACCACGTACGCCACCGTCGCCTGCTCGGCTGGTTCACCCGCTGGTTCGGCTACTTCCTGCTCGAGGCAGCCCGCCGCTTCGGCGCGATCACCGTGGCCGCCGGCGGCCGCAAGAGTCGCCTCGACCTCACCGGCACCGCAGCCCGCGCCGCCACCAGAGCAAGCCTGCGGTGGCGGGCGTGGAACGCCCACATCGCCCACACCACCCGTCCCGCCCGCCCCTGGGAAGACTTCCTCGCCCAACACCACGCCGACCCACGCAAAGTCCCCCTGACCGAGGCGCGTCGCCGCTTCGAGCAGCAACCCCGGGTGCTCGCCATGCTCGGCTACGCCGACGGCCACACCTTCGACCCCTACGAACTGTCCCTCTACCAGGCCGGCGAAGTCACCTACGTCGGTCTCTACTGGCGCATCGCCCTCATCGGCGACGCGCTGATCACCACCGACGGGCAACTCCTCATGCCCGCCACCACCTCGGTGGCCGACCGGTTCCGGTTCCTCAACGCCGCGTGCGCCTACCTGCGCAGCCTGCGCCGCAACGCGCGAGTATGCGCGGTCGCCATCGCCTGACACCCCAACCCAAGGCCGGTCGCAGCCCCGCTGCGACCGGCCTTCGCCATACCCACACCCCAACCCAGCAAAGGAGGGCCTCCTCGTGTTCCTGTCCGATCCCGCGCTGCGACGCATCGCCGCCGAAACCAACGACGTGCACCGAGAACATCTGTGGCGCCACGACACCGCCGCCCTCGACCCCCACGGCGATCTCGCCCGCCTGCTCCACAAGATCACCCTCAGGTTCAACGACAACACCGCCACCCTCGACAAGGCCCTCGCCCGACTGGTCGAACAGACCGAGGCCGCGCAGCGGCAGCTTGCCGCCCACGCGGACCTGCACACCCCCAGCCACGCCCAAGCCCTGACCGACGTGCTCGCCGCCAGCGAACGCCACGCCGCCCTCGCAGAAACGCTCGTCAACGCCTACCGGGCCTGGCGCAACCACCACCGCAGCGGTGACGGCGACGAGCGATACGTACTGCTGCAGCCCGGCGACCCCTCCTACGGCGTTGCCACGCTGCGCCGGCACGCGCCGGACGCCTGGCTGGTACTCCCCGACCCGGAGGCCGCCAACGCTTTCGACGTGCCCTACCCGTGCCGCGTCGTCGGCGAGGTCTGCCAGACCGACGACGGGTGGGCGCCCGTCGCATGTACCAACCCGGAGCACCGCGACACCCAGCCCGCCATCACCTACCACCTGCCGACCTGCAACGACCTCCCGGCCGCATGCCGGTCGCTGCTGCGGTGGTGGCACCTGCGGCACTCGGCCGCCTGGGCAAACCGTACTCCCGCCCAGCTGACCCCGGCCGAAGCCGCCGGCCTCTCCGCCTAAGGACGGCCCCTGTCCGGCACGTATCCGCGAAACCGGAAGCCACCGGCCACCCGTGCCACGGCCCATTCCGCGCCTGCCGCGCTGGCGGCGGCCCACGCCCCGGGCGCACCACAGCCCCGGCACAACCGTGCCGAGCTGCCCAACGAGTTCCCGAAGGGGGAACCCATTCATGGATAACCATTCCCCATCCCTGTCGCCTGCCACGCAGGCGGTCCTCGACGCGCTGACCGCACTCGGTCAGGGCAACGTCCACGAGATGGCCGAAAGGTCGGGCAAGGCCCGCTCCACCACCGACAAGGCCATCAAGACCCTCGCCGACGCCGGCCTGATCGTCGCGGTCGACACCGGCGCGGACCCCGCCGACGGCACCCCCACCAGGTGGAGGCCCGCTACCCCACCGGCCGGCACCGAGCCCCAGCCCGAAGACCAGACCGGCCCCACCGACGCCGCCCTCAACCCCGATGACGGTGACGACATCGACTCCACCGACGACGGCAGCACGGCCGAGACGGACCACGGCAGCAGGACCGACCACGACCCCGCTGCCGAAGACTCTTCCGGCGACACCTCGCCGCAGACCACGGACCCGGCCGAGAAACCCGCCGACGAGCCCGACCGCGACGGTCACGACGAGTGCACCAGCACGAACAACGCCCCCTCCGTCCAGCCCAGCCGCCCCGGTGACCGCAAGGTCATGGCCATCAAGGGCGTCCTGGCCGACCACGACGACGGCGCAACGCTCGACGTGGTCGTGGCCGAGAGCGGCATCGGACACCCCACCGCCGCCCGCCTGCTGACCGCGATGGAACAGGCCGACGCCGCCCGTCGCCTGCCCGGCCTACCGCAGCGGTGGGTCGCCGGTCCCACCAAGGCCAGCGAGGTCGACCCGAACCCGCAGCCGCCCCGCTGCCCGCTGTGCTACCAGGTCATCCACGGGCTGGCGAACACGCCGAGCGCCACAGCGACCGTGCTACCCCTCATCCGGCCTGACGGCACTCTGCACGTCGTCGGGCCGGACGGCGAGACCCACGTCGTCGCTCTGCCCACCCGCACGACGGGCATCACCAGGAGCGTGGGCCGCCGCAGCGACGTGACCATCAACGCCGACGGCAGCCAACCGTTCGGCCGCGGCGAGCTGGAGAAGCTGACCCTCGACGTCCTGGCCGCCAACCCCGGCAAGGCGATGACCCCGCAGGACATCGCCACCGAGATCGGCGGGCAGCTCGGCCGCACGGTCAGCTCAGGGGCAGTGCGCAACAACTGCACCAAGGCCGCCGCCGCGGGTCGCATCGTCATGGTCTCCGACGCGCCGCTGACCTTCGCCTACCCGACACACGCCGACGCAGGCAGCACAGAGCAAGGCGACAACGCCACCGAGCAGCCCTGATCCCACCCATCCCAAATCCCATCCGGGGGCCGAGCCGCGCGCTTGGCCCCCGCAGCGCATCGAGAGGGAAATCCCCGTGCCGCACGAACTCGAGACATTCACTGACGGAACGACCGCCTTCGCCAGCGCCCGCTTGTCGGCCTGGCACCAACTCGGCACCGTCACCCAGGACACCATGCGGGCCGAAGAGATCATGGCTGCCGCCCGCCTCGGCGACTGGGGCGTACGCACCATCCGCACGGTCGGCATCGACATAGTGGACGGGATCGAGATGCAGATCCCCGCCGACGACAAGCGGATGACCGTACGCCGCAACCCGGTCACCGGCCAGACGGAGTACCTGGGCATCGTCGGCACCGACTACACCGTGGTCCAGAACGAGCAATGCGCCGAAATGCTGGACCGCCTCGTGGACCAGGTGGGCGGCGCCCACTTCGAAACCGCCGGCAGCCTCCGCCGCGGCAAGAGCGTGTTCGTGACCATGAAACTGCCCGACGCGATGGAAATCGCCGGGGTGGACCGCATGGACCTCTACCTCATCGGCACGACCTCCCACGACGGCACCGCCGCACTGCGCGTGGACGCCAGCCCGATCCGGGTCGTATGCGCCAACACGCAACGCGCCGCCTTCGCGCACGCGGTCGGGCACTACACATTCCGGCACACCTCCAACGTCAACTCCCAGATCAGCCAGGCCCGCGAGGCGCTGGGGCTGATGTGGAAGTACATGGAGACCTTCGAGAAGGCCGCCGAGCGGATGCTGCACGCGGAGCTCACCATGCGCGAGTTCGAGAACGTGGTGGCCCAGGTGTGGCCGGTCAAAGACAACGCCTCCGAGAAGACCAAGAACAACGCCAAGCAGCGGCTCGGCACGCTCAAGTACCTGATCCGGGAGGCCGACACCCAGAAGGCCATCGCCGGCAGCCGGTGGGCCGGATTCCAGGCCATCACCGAGTACCTCGACCACTACCAGCCCGCCAAGAACGAAACCGCCCGCGCCAACCGGGTGCTCACCGGCAACGTCGGCGACCTGAAGGTGGCCGCCTTCGACCTGCTGAAGGTCTGACCGCATCCCTCGCTCACCGGCCCGGGACGGCGGTCACCCTGCCGCTGCCCCGGCCCGCAAAGGAAGGGACACGCCCCATCGCACAGCCGAGCACGACCAGATGGGGATCGGGTCGGGCAGGCAGCCGTTGAGCTGCCACATCCGCCACATCCGCCACCGACGGCAGTCGGTGTGCGGGCGGCCTGCCGCCGCCGCAGAAATCGACAGCCAGCACGACTTCTACGACGCCAGCGTGATCATCGAGCACCTCCTACGCCAAGCCGCCCACGTACTCCCAACCTCCATCAACTGACCCGACCGCTCAAGGTGGGCCGCCCGCGCGGCGGCCCACGCCCTTTTGTGTTTCACGACCCGAGGAGAGCTATGCACCGCGCGCACCCGCGCGGACACCGGCCCTTTCTGTTTTGAACGGGAGGTAATCACCCCATGACCAAGGTCATCATCGGCGTCGTCGCCGTCGTCATCGTCGCGTGCTTCGGCGTGCCCATGCTGCTGCTGTCGGCCGTCATGGGCGGCGGCTCCGGCGGGTGCGGCATCGTCGCCGCTCCCGCCGTGCGCCCCTCCGGGCAGCCACCCGGCACCGGTAGGTGGGACACCGAACAGCTGGAGATCGCCGCCACCATCATCGACGTCGGCGTCGCCAAAGGCACACCCCGCTGGGGCTGGGTCATCGCCGTCGCCACCGCCATGCAGGAATCCGGCCTGCGCAACCTGCCCCACCTCGGCGACAGCAACGACCACGACTCCATCGGAGTGCTCCAGCAGCGCCCAAGCCAGGGCTGGGGCAGCGTCGCGCAACTGTCCGAGCCCGCCTACCAGGCAGGCAAATTCTTCGACAAGCTCCTCACCATTCCCGGCTGGGAATCGATGCCCCTCACCCAGGCCGCCCAGGCGGTCCAGGCCTCGGCCTTCCCCGACGCGTACGCCAAGTGGACCGACGACGCTCTGCACCTGGTGGAGCAGCTGACCAGCACCCTCGCGGACTGCGCCACCGACGCGCTCGCCGCCCTCCCGGACGGGTTCACGCTCCCCTCCAACACCCCGCCCGCCGTCACGACCGCCATCTTCTGGGCCGTAAACCAACTCGGCACCCCGTACCACTTCGGCGGATCATGCACCGACCCCCACTCCGGCGACCCCGACAAACAGTGCGACTGCTCGTCCCTCATGCAGTCGGCGTACCGAGCGGCCGGCATCTCGATCCCCCGCGTCACCACCGACCAGGCCAACGCCGGAAAGCCCGTAACCGACCCGGCGCTCCTGCTCCCGGGCGACCTCATCCTCATTCCCGGTAGCCAAGGCACCATGGCCTACCCACGTCACGTCGGCATGTACCTCGGCGAGGGACTTGTCATCCAAGCCCCGAAGACCGGCGACGTCGTGAGGATCACTCGGCTGAGCAGCTGGATCAATCAGATCGCCACACTTCGTCGCATCGTCGCCCCGTCAGACGAGGGCTGATTGAGCGCCGACCTGCGGTGAAGTGCGGTGCGGCGACTCCACCAGGGCGGCGGCCCGGTCCAGCAGCGCGCTCAGCCGCCGCGAACCCGTGCGTCGTATCGCTCAGCATCTGATCTGCGGCGCCGATGCGTCCGCCAGCGGTCCCGGCTGACGTGGCTTGACCCCGGCGACGGATTGAGCGTCGATCAGGTCCGCCGGTGGCTGATCCATCGGCGACAGTCCGCAATATCACCCAACCGCCGGACCGGAAGTGCCGGCGGTGTCAGCCCAGAGATCGGCCCGGGGCGCCACGACAGGCGCCGCGGACCCTGACGGACGGAGATCCGCAAGCCATGAGTCAAGCCGTCAAGGCTGCCCTGATCACCACGAAAGATCTTGGGAAGAACGAGCGAGCGGTGGCCATCGCCATCGCCGCCCACGCCAACCATGAGGGCAACGCCTGGCCATCCGTGGCCACCCTCGCCGAGTACGTCGGCTGCTCCGAGCGCACAGTGCAACGATGCCTGGCCAAGCTCGTGCAACTGGGTCGTCTCGTCGTGTCGAAGGTCACCGGCATCGCCACCCGCGTCTATCGATTGGTGCACACGGATCGACGGGCCACCGCCGCAGCGGGGGTGACAGAACAAGCGTCGGGGGTGACACATTCGCCTGCCGGGGGTGACAGCCAGAGTGTCACCCGAAGTACTGAAGACCAATTGAAGGGTGACGCGCCCGTGAGCGCTGCGGGATGGCGGCGGCTTCTGCCGACGAGTCGGCGGGCTCCGGCGCCAGCCGGGACCGACTGGCGGCGCGCGGCCACGCCAAACGCCGGCGGCCGGTGCCAGCGTCCTGGGCATATTGGTCAGCCCGCTGGCCGCTGCGTCCCTTGCCGTTCCGAGGCGATCGAGCGCAGGTGAACGGTTCGACGCCAGCGCGGCGTGGACCCCGGCATCAGAGCCCATGCCGCTGCCACGGCGACCTCACTGTCACAAGCCCACGGCGGCAGGACGCCCCTGGCTCAGCCGCAATTGCCCCAGCTCTACTGGCCGGCCGGGTACACCGACGTCACGCTGCGCCAGCGCGTCCGCGTCTCGATCGGTGGCTGGCGGATGGCGCACTCACCGACGCCGCCCGGGACGACGACCGCGCCTCCGCCGACACCCACATCGCCGAGGCCGACGCCGCCGCGCAGCGGCTCGGCGCCGATGGCAACCATGTGTGGACTGCATTCGGGCCGACCAACGTGTCGATCCACAAGACGACCGTGGCGATGGAACTCGGCGACGTGCAACGCGCCATCGCCATCGGCGCCCCACTCGACACCAGCACCGTGCCCGTCGAGCGGCAGGTTCGGCACGCCATCGAAACCGCCCGAGCCCTTGCCCGGTGGAACCGCATCGACGACGCGCTCGCCGCGCTTCTGGACGCCGAGGTGATCGGCCCTGACCAGGTGCGCTACCACTCGCTCTCCCGCGACCTCGTCCGAGACATCCTCACCCGCCCTCGGCCACCTCGACTGGCCGTCGAACTCAGCGACCGGATGGGCGTCCGGTCGGGAGGGCCACGCTGGTAGCCGGGCTCAGATCAGCCGGCTCGTGTAGCCGGCCGCCACCAGGCGCTCGAAGGCGGCCCGCACCTCGTCCGGCATCTCCTGCGGGATCGCGAACCCGCGATGCGCGTACACCTCGATCCGCTGCGTGTCGCCCACCAGCATGTCCACCACCCGCCGCGGATCGCCGATGCTGCTCACATAGTCGTCCAGCTCGAGCGGGTTCGACGCGCACACCACGTCGACCGCCGGCCACATCAACCTGCAGGTGGCGTAGGCCCGACGCTGCTGGTAGGGCCGCGACATGATCAGCACCGACTGCACCGGGATCTGTCGTTCGGCCAGGAGCGCACGGGAGAACTCGAGGTTCTCGGCGGTGTTCGTGGCACGCGGCTCCACAAGAATCGCTTCCGGGGGCACACCCTGCTCGACGGCGTACTCGCGGTAGTGCACCGCCTCTCCCTGCGGGAACCGCTCGACGGTCGTCGGGGCGTTCGCACCGGTGAAAACGATCCATGGGAACAGGCCCGCCTGAAACAGCCGCGTTGCGACCACGGCAACGCCGAGGTCATGGCTGCCCAACCCAATGCCGACGTCGCATGGGCGTAGCTCGTGATGCATGTCGTGGTAGCGCCACAACGTCCGCACGTCAGCCCGGACCTCGTCCGGGAGCACGTGAGTCGGCACCACCGCCTGCCGGTCCATCAGCGCCCGCCAGGTAGGGCCATCACCGAAGCCTGCTGCACGCTCCGTTCGCTCATTGCATCAGCGTAGGACAAGCCGGTCCGGTCCAAATCAGCTCCGGCTCCTCCGCGCACCGGGGACATTCAGGCAGGGCCGACACCGTTCGCGCCGTTGGCGGCCGCCTCGGGCAGGTCGATCAACCGGTGACGGGTGGCGCCCATGCCCGGGATCCGCCACAACTGCTCGTGTGGCCATTGCTGGTGCAGCAAGCCGGGACGCTGGTTCTAATGGGCAACATGATCGCCGTCATGCGGTGGCTTCAGGAGAGCGGATTTTGATGAAGTTCCTTCTCACGTCGTCGGGCATCTGTAACCCGAGCATCTCCGACGCGCTCGTCGACCTGCTGGGCAAGCCGATCGCCGAGTCCACGGCCCTGTTCATCCCCACCGGTGTCTACCCCTTCTCCGGCGGAGGTGAGAGGGCGTGGAAGGCGATTCACGGCCAGGCTCCCATCCCGCTGTCCCAGCTGGGTTGGAAATCCCTGGGGCTGTTGGAGCTCACCGCGCTGCCGACCATTCGAGAAGAGAACTGGGTCCCGGCGGTCCGGGAAGCCGATGCCCTCCTCGTCTGGGGCGGCGACGTGCTGTACCTGACCTACTGGCTGCGCCAGTCGGGCCTGGCCGACCTCCTGCCGTCGCTGAGTGACACGGTTTATGTGGGGGTCAGCGCCGGGAGCATTGCGGTCACCCCGTACAACTGCGACGCCGAATTCGACCTCGGATTCGTCCCGGACGGCAGCGACATGGCGCAGGGCGCCGACCGGGCGCTGGGGCTGGTGGATTTCACGCTGTACCCCCACCTCAATCATCCGGACATGGAGGACGCCGAGCTGTCCAACATCCAGAAGTGGGCGTCCGGAATCCCGGTCCCGACTTACGCCATCGACGACAACACCGCCATCAAGGTGGTCGATGGCACCGTTGACGTCATCTCCGAAGGCGACTGGAGACTGATCAACCCCTGACCGAGACGTCCCTTCAGCCAAACCAGCCCTACACAAGGCGGGTCCACAACTCACGAACACAGCAATCGGCCGAAGAGACGTGGGCCCCATAGACCCCGACAAGTGGGACCCGAACTGGCCCACAGAACCAGCCATCGGACTCAAGGTCGAAACGCACCTGGGCATCCGGCCGCTTGGTTAACTTGACACTCCCAGACGAATCCGGCTCGGTGTGAGCAGCCGTTAGACGATGATGCCGCGTACGTCCAGCATTGGGTCGGTGAGTTGGCTCGGGCCTGCGTAAGTGATCCCGCCACGTGGTATCGCGGCGCCGGTAAAGGATCGCCAAGCGGCCTCGGCCGTGAACCTGACGTAAGCGGCCGGATCGCTGATGGCGCCTTCGTGAAGGCTCCATCGGCCTTCGTTGCCGGCGACCAGGCTCCATTGTCCGCCGATGTCGAGGTCGAGGAACACCGTCGTTCGAGGTTCGGCGGGGACGCGGTATTGGTGCGGTAACGCCCAGACGAAGGTGCGGAGGACCGTCGGCAGCCGGTCGGTGCCGGTCTCGCGACCGATTGCGGCGCGGATCTGCTGGTGGTGTACCCACGTCTCGGTCAACTCCCGGGCCAGGTCGAGCCACGCTGGCACGGGCTTATCGCTAGCCCAGCTCACCCGCGTGGGTGCGAGCAGAACTACCTCGGCTGTCCACTCCTGCAGTTGCTCGGTGGAGTAGGCCAGCAAGTCCCGAGTGACCCGAGGGCTCAGCTGTCTCGCTGCGTCCAGCCACCGTTGGTTCTTCTCATGCAAGGCGGCGGCGAAGGTGGCCGCCGGACCGCCGTGCGGAAGCAGTCCGGTGGTATCTGCGTCGCGTTCGCGAGAAAGCCGCCCAAGGTCACCGTCGAGAAGATGCAACGCGATGTCCTTGACCGTCCAGCCCTCAGCAAGCGTGGATGCGGCCCACTGATCTGCCGTCAATCGATCGAGCAGAGACATAAGATCGCAACGCTCTTCGCCGAACAGTCCCCGGGTATCCATCGGTGGCACCGACCAGACGTCCATCCCCACAGTCTCCAACACCTACCAGGACAACACGACGACCAACGCAACAGCTGGTAGATGCGCGCTCCCGAGCTGAAAGTCCGGGAGCCACGCGTGGGAGCCAGCGGGGCGGACTGGACCGGACGGGATGAGGCCGATCGAGTTGCCGAGCGTTCGAGGACCAGGACCAGGCGGACGGCCCCGGACGGGTCTAGACATTGGTCTTGGGCCACCAGACCGACCGTATCCGTGTTGAGCGTGCCGACCATCCAGTAGTCATCCCAGTCCGCTGGAGAGCCGCCGACGCCCTGGCCGCGGCCTCCCACAGGGGTGCCGGTGGCACCATAGCCAAGTAGAGACTCCCCGCTCGCTCCTGACCGATGGTCAGACATATCCCTTCAGCGAACCAGCGCGGACCGCCCCGACCGGTGGTGCGGCCGGGCGGCCGCACCACCGGTCACGGCTTCTCGCTGAGGCCCGTGACGGTGACGGCCGCGCCACGGTCCGGACCGGCCGTGCGCGGCGGAGACGACGACCGAGGCGCGTGGGCACACCGTCAGCGCACGACGAGTAGGTCGAGCAGGTCGTCGGCTGGCGTGTCGAGCAGGCCGCCCCGGTCGGCGAGGCGCTCGGCCACCAGTTCCGCGCGCTCGGCGTCCAGCGCCGCGCGGAGCCCGCGGCGCAGCTTGTCTCGCACCAGCGGCTCGGCCTCGGGCCGGCGTCGCGGGTGGCCGATCGGGATGCGGATCTCCTGCCAGCCGGTGTCGGTGCCGTCGGAGAAGGTGATCCGCAGCGCGTTGGCCACCGCCCGCTCGGCGGGGTCGAGGTAGGCGCGGCTGTACTCCGGGTCCTCGGTGACGATCATCCGCTCCCGTAGCGCGTCCACCCGGGGCTCGGCCGCCGCCTCGTCGGTGTAGTGCTCCTCGTCGAGTCGGCCGTGCAGCAGGGCGATGGCCACCATGTACTGCAGGCAGTGATCCCGGTCGGCCGGGTTGGCCAGCGGTCCGGTCTTGTCGATGATCCGGACCGCCGCCTCATGCGTTCGGATCTCGATCCGGTCGATCGCGGTGACCCGGTCGCGTACCGCCGGCGCGAGGCGGAAGGCGGCCTCCACCGCGGTCTGGCCGTGGTACTCGGCCGGGAACCACGGCTTGAGCAGCACGTTCTCCATCACGTAGCTGCCCAGCGGCTGCGGCAGGGCGACCTGGTGCCCGCCGAGCAACGAGTCCTGGAACCCCCAGCCCTTCGCAGTCAGCGGGGTACGCGGGCTCTCCGCGCCGCGCAGCGCCAGGTAGGCCAGCCGGACCGCCCGGCTGGCAGCGTCACCGGCCGCCCAGGATTTACGCCAGGTCACGTTCGGCGTGTGCCGGTACGTGCGCAGCGCACCGCCATCGACCCAGGCGTGCCCGAGCGCCCGCCGGATGTCCTCCTCGGAACCGCCGAGCAGCCGGGTGGCCACTGCGGCCGAGGCGATCCGGACGTACGCGACGTGGTCCAGCCCGTGCCGGTTGAGCGCGGTGCCGAGGGCCAGCACACCCTGGATCTCGTGCGCCTGGATCATGGCGACCAGCACGTCGCGTACGGTCGGCGGGGTGCCGCCGGCGGCCCGGGCCCGCTGGGCGAGGTGGTCGGCCAGGGGCAGGATGGCGGCCAGGTTGTCCGACGGGTGGCCCCATTCCAGAGCCAGCCAGGTGTCGTTGAAGTCCAGCCAGCGGATCAGCGTGCCGGTGCTGAACGCCGCCTGCACCGGGTCGGTGGCGTAGCCGGTCGCCAGCACCCGGCTGGGGTGCGGCGCGGCGGTCGGAAACAGCGGCTCCGCCGTCCGCCGGCACTCGGCGTCGGCCAGCCCGAGGAAGGCGCAGGCGGTGGCGTCGAGGAAGGACAGGTGGGCGGTTCGCAGGGCTAGCTCGGATTCGATCCGCTCCGGGTGGGCGGCATACTCGGCTATCTGTACCAGAACGTCGTCGTAGGCGGCGGACATCAGCTCTCCTATCGGATCGTGCTAGACGGTGGAGGATTCGCGGTCGGGGGTCGGGACGCCGGCGGCCTGCTGGGCCCGCCGGGTCCGCAGCCGCAGCAGCGCCGGGACGCACAGCACGAGCACCAGGAGGCTGTAGACCGTCACGGTGAACGGGGTGCTGACCAGGGTGGTCAGGTCGCCACCGGCGATGTCCAGCGCCCGGCGCAGTTGCAACTCGGCGAGCGGGCCCAGGATGGCGCCCACGATGAGCGGGGCGATCGGGAAGCCGAAGCGACGCATGAAGTAACCCAGGACACCGACGACCAGCAGCAGGTAGACGTCGAACGACGAGCCGTTGACCGCGTACGCGCCGACCAGGGCGAACAGGCCGATGCCGGCGTACAGGTAGGGCTTGGGGATGTGCAGCATCTTCACCCACAGCCCGACCAGCGGCAGGTTGAGCACGAGCAGGATCGCGTTGCCGATGAACAGGCTGGCGATCAGTCCCCAGACCAACGCCGGCTCGGTGTCCAGGAGCTGCGGGCCGGGCTGGATGCCGTACTGCTGGAAGGCCACCAGGATCACCGCGGCGGTCGCGGAGGTGGGGATGCCCAGGGTGAGCAGCGGGACCAGCGCGCCCGCGGCGTTGGCGTTGTTCGCCGCCTCCGGCCCGGCGACGCCCTCGATCGCGCCGTTGCCGAACTCCTCCGGCCGCCTGGACAACCTACGTTCTAGCGAGTACGACAGGAACGTGGGGACCTCCGAGCCGCCGGCCGGGATGGTGCCGAGCGGGAAGCCGATCGCCGTGCCGCGCAGCCATGGCTTCCAGGACCGGCGCCAGTCCTCCCGGGTCATCCACCGCTGTCCGGCGACCGAAGCGATGCCGAAGGTGCTGGCTTGCTGGTGCGCGGCGACGTAGAGCACCTCACCGATGGCGAACAGCCCGACGATGAGCAGCACAGTGTCGATGCCGTCGAGGAGCCGGACGAGGCCGAAGTCGAGCCGCGCCTGCCCGCTCTGGAAGTCGATGCCGACCAGGCCGATGGCCAGGCCGAGGCCGAGGCTGGCGAAGCCGCGCAGCATCGACCCGCCGAGCAGCGAACCCACGCACATGAAGGCCAGCACCATCAGCGCCAGGTAGTCGGGGGCGCCGAGGCGCACGGCCAGATCGACGATCCTCGGTGCGGCCACGGCCAGCAGGCCGGTGGCGATGGTGCCGGCGAGGAACGAGCCGATCGCGGCGGTGGCCAGGGCGGCGGCTCCCCGGCCGGCCCGGGCCATCTTGTTGCCGTCGATCGCGGTGATGATCGAGCCGGACTCGCCGGGGGTCTTGAGCAGGATGGACGTGGTGGAGCCGCCGTACATCGCGCCGTAGTAGATGCCGGCGAACATGATGAACGCGCCGGACGGTTCGAGGCCGTATGTCAGCGGCAGCAGCAGGGCGATGGTGAGTGCCGGCCCGATGCCGGGCAGCACCCCGATCATCGTGCCGACGATCGTGCCGACCAGCGCGTAGCCGAGGTTGGCCAGGGTGAGGGCGACCGCGAAGCCCGCGAGCAGCTCGCTGATTCCGTCCATCAGCCGATCCCTTCCAGCGGGCCCGCAGGCAGGTCGATGCCGAGGCCGTAGGTGAAGCCGAGGTAGACGACCGCCGCCACGGCGAGTGAGATCACCGGGGTACGGACCGGGTGGCGCGCGCCCAGCGCGTACGCGATGCCCCAGAACGCGACGAACGCAGCGACGAGGTAGCCGGCCGGGTCGAGCAGCAGCCCGTGGGCGAGCACCGCGCCGACCACGAGCAGCGCCGGACGGACCTGGGTGTGGGACGGGTCTACGTCACCCTCGCCCTCGTCGGGGGTGCCCCGGTGGCCCCGGAGCACCGCGACGATCAGGGCGGCGGCGACGGTGAGCAGGGCGACCCCGACGATGGTTGGGAAGAACGCCGGGCCGACGCCGGAGGCCGACGTCGAGGCGGGCAGTCCGGCCGCGTCGACCAGCACGGTCACCGCGACCGCCGACAGGAGTACGCCGAACGCGAGTTCACCCCACGCGATCCGGCCCCGGGCGGCCCCGGTCGGCGGTGCCCCGCCGACCGGGGTCGGACCCTCGACCGGGCCGGCGGTGCCGGGTTGGTCGGTCGGAGAAGTCACTTCACCAGTCCGAGTTCGGTCAGGACGCCGCTCACCCGGGTCTGCTCCTGGCCCAGCCAGGTGCCGAACTCGTCACCGGCCAGGAAGGTGTCCTCCCAGGCCCGCTCCTTCAGCGTGGTCTTCCACCCGTCCGAGGCGTGCATCGCGGTGACCGCGTCCACGTACGCCTTCTTCTGCTCGGCGGTCAGCCCGTTCGGTGCCATGATCGAGCGCCAGTTGTAGAACTCGACCCCCGGGTGACCGACGTCGGCGATGGTCGGCACGCCCGGCATGCTCTCCACCGGCTTCGCGGCGGAGACCACCAGCGCCCGCAGCTTGCCGGCCTTCACCTGCTCCTGGAACTCGCCGGTGCCCGCGACGCCCGCGGCGACCTTGTTGCCCAGCAGCGCGGTGGTGGCCTCGCCGCCGCCTGAGAACGGCACGTAGTTCACCTTGGCCGGGTCGATTCCGGCCGCCTTGGCGAGCAGGCCGATGAAGATCTGGTCGGCGCTGCCGGCCGAGCCGCCGGCGATCGGGACCTTCTTCGGGTCCGCCTTGATCGCGGCCAGCAGGTCGTCGAGCTTCTGGTAGGGCGAACTTGCCGGCACCACGATCGTCTCGTACTCGCCGATCAGCCGGGCTACCGGCGTGAGATCGTCCAGGGTCACGTCCGTGCCGTTCGTGAGGACGCCGCTCATCATGGCCAGCCCGGACATGATGAGCAGGTCCTTCTTGCCCTTCTGCGGCGCCACCTGGGCGAGCGCCACGGTTCCGGAGGCGCCGGGGACGTTGGTCACCTCGACCTGGCGGGCCAGGTCGGCCTTCTGGAGCGAGTCCTGTACGGCCCGGGCAGTCTGGTCCCAGCCGCTGCCCGGCGCGGCCGGGGCGATGATGTTGAGCCGGGCGAGTTGCTTCGCGCCCTGATCGCCGCCGCTCTTGGCGGACCCGCCGCCGCATGCGGAGACGGTCGCGACGAGCGCGGCCAACACGGCCGCAATGGTGCCGGTTCTGGTGATGCGCATGGTGCTTCTCCTTTGGGGGATGAAGGAGTGGCGTGGTTCGTCAGGCGTAGCGAGATTCCAGTTCGCGGTAGCTGGGCAGGCCGATGATGTCGTCACGCTCGGTGAAGGTCGCCATCCGGTCGGCCAACCGGTCGGTGGAGCCGCTCTCGCGCAGCTCCCGGGCGGTGTCCTGCATCGCTCGGATGGCCGCGCGTTGCAGGTCGGACGGCGCGATCATCAGCTTGAAGCCGAGCCGCGCCAGGTCCTGCGCGTTCATCAGGGGGGTCTTCCCGCCGGCGAACATGTTGATCAGCAGGGGTACGTGCAGTTCGTCGGCCACCCGCTCGATCTGTGCCACCGAGGTGGGCGCCTCGATGAACAGCATCTCGGCGCCGGCCTCGACGTACGCGTGCGCGCGGGCGATCGCGGCGTCGAAGCCCTCCGCCGCGATCGCGTCGGTGCGGACGATGAGCAGTGGGCCGTCGTCGCCGCGGGCGTCGGCCGCAGCCCGGACCTTGCCCGTCATCTCGTCGACGGAGATGAGTTGCTTGTCCTCGTAGTGTCCACAGCGTTTCGGGGTGACCTGGTCCTCCAGGTGCAGCGCCGCCACCCCCAGCCGGGCGAACTCCCGTACGGTGCGGCGCACGTTGAGCGCGTTGCCGTACCCGGTGTCGGCGTCCGCGATGACCGGCACGTCGACCGCATCGACCACCTCGCGCAGCCGGCCCAGCACCTCAGTCATGGTCAGCAGTCCCAGGTCCGGCACGCCACTGCTGCGGGCCACCGCGCCGCCGCTGACGTACACCGCCTCGAAGCCGGCGAGGGCGGCGATCCGCGCTGACAGCCCGTCGTAGACGCCAGGAGCGACGACGATCCCTGGACCGGCCAACCTGGCACGCAACTGCTGGGCGGGACTCATGGACAACGGCGCACTCCTCGCTGGCGGGCCGGCGGACCAGGAACTTCTCCGGCTGAGAACGAGACCGTAACCTGGTGGGTACTTGTATGCAATAGTGCAGTCGCAGTGATTCATGGCAGGATGAGACGGTGAACAGAGGGCAGGGCATCCTGCGGCGGCAGTCCGGCGCGCAGGCGGTGTACGAGTTGATGCGCGCCAAGATCATTTCAGGTGAGTTCGAACCGGGCGGCCGGCTCACCGAGCCGGAGCTTGCCCGCACGCTGGGCGTCAGCCGGACCCCGGTGCGCGAGGCGCTCCGGCTGCTGATCGCCGAAGGTCTGGTCGACCAGCTGCCCACCGGCGGGTCCCGGGTGGCCCCGCTCGACCCGGCCGACATCCGCCGGGTCTACGACATCCGGGCCCGCCTCGAGGGACTACTGGCCCGGGACGCCTGCACCCGGATGACCCAGCCGGACCTCGACACGCTGACCCGACTGATCAACCTGATGCACCGGCTACGCGGCGACGAGACCGAGGTGCTGCGCATCGGCCGGGAGTTCCACGCCCGGATCGCCGAAATCGCGGAGAACCGCTGGTGCGAGCAACTACTGCACCAGATCCGGGGCCACGTCGACCGCTACCGATCACTGTCCACACGTGAACCAGGCCGGCCAGACCAAGCAGTGGCCGAGCACCAGGCGATCTACGAGGCGCTGGCCAGCGGCGACCCCGACCGGGCCGAGCACGCGATGCGGCTGCATGTTGACCAGAGCGCAACATCCGCCGTGCATGCGGCCGGTCATACCGTACCGACGGTCGACATACCAGACGAACCGTCAGCTAGTCGGTAGGGAGAGACCCGGTCCACCGGTCCGGATCCAGATCCGGCATTGCGCTTGCGGATCTCGTCGGTGGCCTGGGGGACGACTTTGAACAGGTCGCCGACCACGCCGTAGTCGGCCAGTTCGAAGATGGGTGCTTTGGCGTCCTTGTTCACCGCGACGATGGGCTTCGAGGTTTGCATGCCGGCCCGATGCTGGATCGCGCCGGAGATACCCAACGCGACGTACATCTGCGGGGAGACGGTCTTACCGGTCTGACCCACCTGGAACTGATGCGGGTAGAAGCCAGAATCGGCCGCCGCGCGCGACGCCCCCGACCGCACCGCCAAGCAGATCAGCCAACTCATCCATCAGCGTACTGTCCGCGTTACCAACACCACGATCGCCGGAGACAACCACCGTCGCCTCGGTGAGCTCGGGACGGACACCCTTCTGCTCCGCGACCCGCCGCACGTCGCTGCTGGAGTCGTCGCGGCGTAAGGTGATCTGCTCCGCGATGTCGGCATAACGACGCTGGCCGCGCCATCCTCTGCTCATTTGTTCCGAGTTGAGGAGGCGGTCATGGGTCGACCGGTGAGCAGGGTCAGCAGGGTCTTGACGGCGGGGCCGCTGGCCTCGTGGCCTCGGGCATCGTATAGGGCCCTCCACGATCCGCCGGATCCTCCAACGCGGACTACTCGCCTCCGGGCCCGACCAACACAGTCCGTTGACCGGCGCCGAACTTGTCGCCCACAAGGTCAACAAGCTCGTCGTCATGGGCGCACACTTCCCCAGCGGACGCGAGTGGAATATCGTGCTCGATCCGACCGTGGCAGCTACCGTCGCGAAGGACTGGCCAACGCCGATTGTCTACAGCGGCTTCGAGATCGGTGACACCATCCTTATCGGCTCTCGCCCGTTCACCGAGACCCACCCCAACAACCCGGTCTTGAACGCGTATGAGGACTACGTCGGCGCGGGCAACAACCGCAGCAGCTGGGACCTGACGGCTGCCTACGTCGCAGTGCGCGGCACCGATGGGCTCTTCAAGCTATCCGAGCCCGGCCACATCAAGATCACAACCGATGGTTCCAACACCTTCCAGACCGGCCCCAGCAGCACGCGCCATTACCTGCTTACGGCCGCACCTGACGAAAGCGTTGCTAAGGCCATCGAGGACCTCATGGTCCAGGCACCGGTGAAGGGCCAGCCTCGACACAGCCAGTCGTATCAACGAAAATGCTTGGATGAGACGCCGGCCATGGTATCTGTGGGCGACAATCGCAGCGGTTGGAACGGCCTGCCTGATCACGGCTTCCCTCATCTGGGGCGGCCAGGCGATAGAGTTTGCAAGCTGGGTAGCCGGGATTGGCAGTCTTGTCCTGGCGGCAGTGGCTCTGCTGCCGCGCAGACCGACGCCGCCTGCGGAGCCGACCTTGATCGTGTCCACCCACGAGGGCCGGACTTCTACCCTGCTGGGAGACGACGACGCGGGGAGCCTGCGTTACATAGCTCGACACGACGGCGGAATGCTGCTGATCGAGCCGGAGATCCCCTATCTGAATTCGGTGCGCGATGGCGGCGAACTCACGCCACTACACTATTGGCACAGCCCTTGGGAGAAGTCGTTCCACTGGCCGATCCTCGATATCAAAATCGTCAACAACTCGAACAGGACAGTTCTGTTCCACGAGGCAGCGTTGCACGTCAAGGCGTCCCGACCAGATCCACGCCCCGTACCGGTGCTGCATGGGGTGACGTACGGCACATTTTTTGGCCTCCTCAATTTGGGCTGGGGCCCTATGACGAATTGCTCTTTGCGTTTCCAACTCCGAAGGCCCGGGGGCCCTGACGGGGGGAAAGACTTCGAGGCACACTTCGACGTGCCGGCAGGTGGAGGGACCACCGTGCCCTTGCAGGAGCAGTTTCTTGACGTGGGCGTCGATGTACCGCTACTGGAGAAGCTGAGCCAGTTAGGGTACAGCTTTGGAGATTACTTAATACGCAGGGACGTGGGGCTAGGCAGACTCGTCGAGGACTCGTCAGGTCATCAGCTGTGGCGGCTGGACAGGGCCGAGTACGAGACATTACGACGTCGCGCCCTCGGCCCGTTTCCCGACGGGCATGTGGAGCTCGCCGGAACGCTGCAATACGATCAAGCCGAGATAGACGGATCGCACACTCGTCGCACGAACGCGATTCGATCGGCAATATCCCTCAACGAGCCCCTGGCCGGTGCACCACTTCCGCCGTCACACGAGTATCTCGTGCAACTCCGTAGCGATGGTAAAAATTACATCGAGACTCTCCCGGTATCCCATTCTTTGGCACCAGGAGAGAGCGACCGATTCCTCATCAGCATCGCGGCGGATCGGTCATCGGTGCATGAACTGAGCCTGCAATTACGGTACAACGATGACAGGGTGGTCGCCTCCGGTCCGATCAACTTGACGCTCTTCCGCTCAACCGCCGACGAGATGCCCGCCTCGCCCGTCGATCATCAAGAACCTGCCTGACTGGGCGCTTTGATGTAGCCTGTGTGGTTGCCAGGGTTCTCGACCGCCGGACCAGCAGGGCGGCGAAGTTGCGGCTATAACCCCATTCGCCCCAACTGATGCTGCATCGATATGTCAGCTTGACCGGGAATTCCGGGTGCCGGCTGGCGGTGCGCCAGGGCGCGGTGGTGCTCTCACTGCGTGGCCAGGCTCCTGCAGAGCTGGTTCGCCTGCGTGATGGTCGATTCTTGGGGTTCAGCGTCGAGGTCGGCGAGGGCTTTGGTCAGGGCGCGCTGGAGGGTGCGGATGCCGTCGGCGTCGCCGAGGGCGTGGCGGGCGTGCATGGCGCGGGTGTAGAGGGCTTCGTTGTAGCGGTCCAGGTCGATGGCCTTGGTGAGTAGGTCGGATGCGGCCTGCGGGTCGGTGTCGAGCAGGTCGTCGGCGAGTAGTAGGTGGGCTTCGGTGCCCCAGCGGCGTACGGTCTCGCGGTGTGGCTGGAGCCATTCGTAGTCTTGGCCTTCTGCGAGGGGTGCGGTGTAGAGGTCGCAGGCGGCGGTGAGTAGTTCGCGGCGGCGTGGGCCGGTGGCGATGGCTGCGGCCCGCAGGAGGTCGCGCAGCGTCCAGACGTCGACGTCGATGGTGGCTGGGTCGAGCCGGTAGCGTCCGGTGGTCTTGATGAGGTAGGCGTTCTTCGTCTCGGCGGTGCCGGCGCGGCCGAGGACGTGTCGCAGGTTGCTCGCGTTGGTGTGTACGCGTTGGTCGGCTTGGCTGATGCGGGCGTCGGGTTCGAGGTATTCGCCGATCTCGCGGGTGGTGACTCCGTCGGGGTGGCAGGCGAGGAATACGGCGAGTTCGAGGGCTTTGGCGCGGAGCGGCCGGCCGGGTTGGGTGATGTTGTCGATGTGTGGCTGCCCGAGCACCCGCAGCTGCGCTTTGCCGCTGTTGGGGTCGGCGGACGGCGTGGTGACGGGGGCAGGCTGGTCGGCTGGCTCGGTGTCGGTTCGGTTGGCGTGCAGTGGGACGACCGTGACCGGTAGCGCGGCTGACGCGACGGCGGGTGGTTCCCCGGTCTGCGCCTCCCGCAGCGTGGTGAGGATGTGGATCGCCGGGTCGGGCTCAAGTACGGGCAGGCGCGGTGGGAGCGGCTCGGCTGCCTGGCCCGACACGAGTGTGGTGTGGCCGTCCGGACTGATCTCGACGGTGGCGCCGTCGGCCCACTCGCCGAGCAGCAGGGCGGACACGTGCAGGTCGCCGCCGAGGGCGAGCGCGGTCTTGGTGCGCATGCGGGCGCTGGCGGGCGGGGTTTCGGTGATGAGCATGGTCGGCGGCAGCGCTTCCTCGTCGGGCGCCTGTTGGCGCAGGGTGTCCAGATCCGTGAGGGCGTGCTCGTCGAGGATGCGGCTGCGGTGCAAGAGTTTAGCTTCGATCACGGCGAGCGCGTCGTCGACGCTGTCGGTGACGTGGAGCCGCGGCCATGGGCTGAGGGCCATGGCGTCGGGACCGAGCAGTGTTTCCAGGGTGGCGGCATCGATGATGACTTCGCCGCGGGCGTCGGGGTGGTGCGGGCCGCCGGATGCCAGGACGGCGACGAGGGTGGCGCGGGCGGCGGCGTGCGCGCCGTTGCCGACGATGCCGGTGCCGCCGGGTGGCAGCGGTGCGAGGTCGGGCACGAGTGCGGGCGGCTCGGTGTTCGGATTCGGCAGTTCGGGGTTGCGGGCCACGACGCGGCGCAGGTGGCGCACCGGTGGTGGTAGCTGCGTGGGTGGGTCGGCTGCGGGCTCGCCGGTGTATCGGCGGCGGCGTTGTGCCCAGACCAGCAGGGTGGCTGCGCTGATCGCGGCGGCGAGTGACCAGGGCAGCCAGTTGGACGGTGATAGCTGCACGCCGTGCTTGTCGGTTGCCACGGTCGGGCTTTGCGTGTCGCTGATGCCGGGCGAGGCGGTCGGCGACGCTGATGCGGTGGGGGTGGCGGTGGCAGGTCGGGTAGGCGATGTGGATTCTGGCGGGCTCGGGGTGGCGGTCGGTGTGCTGCTGGGGATTGCTGCTGCTTCTTGTTCGGTCGTGGCGGGCGGCACTGTGGGACTCGGCGAGTCTGGGGCGGCACTCGGCGATGCCGAAGGAGTCGCGGTCACCGGCGGTGGCGTTGGCGCAGCGGGCGGCGTCGCCGGTGTGGCACCGTTCGGCGGGCGGGCGTCGGCGGGGAGCCGCAGTTCCCAGCCGGGGTAGATGAGGCTGCAGTCGCGCAGGGTGCCACCGACTTGAGGGAAGTGGCGGTGCTTGTTCAGGCGGCAGATCTCCGGCCACCTCTTGGTGTCGCCGAGCCACTCCTTGGCGATCTTGGACAGGGTGTCGTGCCGCTCAACGGTGTAGACGTAGCGGGTGTCGGCGACGTGGATCAGCGCGGGTCCTCGCGCGACGGCTTGTCGAGGAATCACGCCGGTGCTGTCAGCGGAGGCGACGACGGACGCCGAACTGCCACCGTCTTCGCCCGTGTTGAGGGATCCGACGGAGGTGACGGCGATTGCGGCGGTGCCGGCAAGGCCGAACACGAGCCGGTGTAGCGGTGCCGGCAGCCGCAGCGCTGGGATCCGCCACCGGGTCAACACCGCGAGCAGCTCTGCGGTCAGGAGCAGCGCGAACGCTGCCCAGAACAGCCACAGCATCCAGATGGCTGCGCCAGTAAGCACATCCGGGGTGAATCGGCCGCTGGGCTCGTCGAACCAGGTGACAACCTGCGGCCACGTCGGCAACCGTCGCACCGGGGCACCACCGACGATCCACAGCAGAGCCGGTACCCCGACCAGGAAGACCAGAGCGCCCACGACGGCGCGGATTACCCCAACGGCAGCCGACCGCCGCTCTGGCGGTCGGGGCGATGATGATTCGTGTGGGGCATAGACCGTGGGACGCACATATTCGGCCAGCCGGTTGCCTCTGTTCGGGGACTGCTGCGGCACGCTGTCTCCATCCGCCGATGCTGATCTTCCTCCCGCATACACGACAATGGCCGTCGATGGCCATCTCCTCGAGAAGGATTCTCACCATACGCGCACAAAAGATCACTGCGCGGGACGGTGGTTGACGATCCACTCCCCTGTCGGGAGAAACTGCCGCACATGCCAAGCGGGGGCGTCCGCCTATCCATCGATCTCAGTTCGTCGGCCATCGCCGCCACCGTCGACCGACACGGCGCCCGGATCCCCGTCATGCTCGGCGGTGGTCTCGTCATGCCGCACGGCGTCGCCCTCGACCCTGCCAGTCACGTTCACGTCGGGGTGGCCGCAGCGTCCCAGCCGTCGGCGGACCATCAATTCGTCAGTGACCCGCTGGAGCTGCTCGGCAGAACAGAGGCCGACCGGCCGGTCGACGGCGTGCATCTGCTCGCCGCACAGCTGTGGCATGTCGCCGACCAGGCCGCCCGCCAGGTCGGTGAGCCGATCACCACACTCACTGTGACCATCCCGGCAAGCTGGGGACCACGCCGGAGAGGACAGCTCACCGACGCAGCAACCCAAGCCGGCCTGCCCGCCCCCGCCATGGTCACCGCGCCGGCAGCGTTGGCCGCCTACACCGCGGCCCACGGGGTCGCTACACCTGACGGCGCCTGCATGCTGATCTGCCAGGCCGACCGCCATCCGGTCACCCTGACGATCCTCCAGGTCAGCGCCGACGGGTACCGCGAGCTGGCGACCCGATCGATCGACCTGCCCCGCGACGTGAACCAGGTTCTCGCCCAGCGAATTGTTGACGCGGCCACCGAGGACGACGACCCACTGCGAACCGAGATCGCTCACCCCACACAGGACCACAACAATCGAGCGCTGCTGGAATCCATCCGACATGCCAGACAGCTGTTGACGGCCCAGGATCGCGCGCCGGTGCTACTCCCCGCACCCCGCAAGCCCGCGGTCATCACCCACGACGACGTCGCCGTCGCCGCGCAGCCCCTCCTCAACAGGGTCCACGACGCGGTCCGAGACATCCTCGACGCCGCCGACATCGACAGGCAACACCTCAGCAGCGCCTTCCTCCGGCAAGCCGAAGCGATACCCGGCCTGCAAGACCGCCTCGCCACCGCCACCGGCCGCACCCCGACCACCCTTACCGGCCACTCCCACGCCCTCGCCGACGGCGCTCTGGCTCTCACCGCGCCACACCACCACACACCCACCGCCGCCAACACGCAGCTACCACGCGTCCGACTCCGCATCCGGGACCTGACCAGCGCCCTCCTTCTCGGCGCCTGCTCCCTCACACTGCTGCTCCAAGCAATCTTCACCGCAGACATCACCACCACCTACGCTCTCCGGGTCGTCGGCGTCCGCACCTCCCTACCCCAGTTGGGCACCGCCGGCGCACTCGCCATGCTCACTGCCTTCGCCGTCGCGCACCTCGCCCCCACCACCTGGCTCGCCGGAACACCCACCACAGCAACACCCGAGCCCGCGGCCGGCAGCCTCATCCGGCGCGGATACCTCGCCGCCGCCGTCGGCGGCGCGGTCACCGCCGCCCTCTACGGCCTCGCCACCGGCACCTCCGTCCAATTCGACTACAGCCAATACCTGAAATGGACACTCGGCTCCGCGCTACCTCTCGCGGCCTGCGCCGCCGTCATCGCCGCCGCCGCACCCCGGATCCCGGTCCACGCCCTGCCCGCCTGGCTCGCGCGCACCAGACCGGCGATCATCCACGCCGCCATCGCCGTCGCCGGCATCTACCTCATGCGAGCGGCGCTCACGATCACTGCGCCCGTCGACCTGACCGGCATGGAAGGCCTCATCGGCAGCATCGGAGCAGCACTTGTCGGCGTCGGCACCGGCCTGACCGCCAGCCGAAGCCGCACCATCCGCACCATCACCGCAACAGGCCTCGCCATCGGCTACGCCATCGTCTTCACCAACAACACCCACGGCGCGCTCATCGTCGGCTACCTCGTCGCCCTCACCTGGTGGGGCATCCGCCTCACCGCACACACACTGCAACTTGCATTCCCTACCGCAGGCGCAGCCCTCCGCCGCATCGTCGACGGAAGAGACACCTGACGCGCTCCGGTCAGCTGGGCCGCCCGCTGGCCACGCGGTAGCTGGATCCACCGCACACCGCATCGGCCGGCAGCTCACGGTCTTCGAGGACCTGACCGGTCGCGGGCAGGCCGACCCGCTCGGGGCGCTCGCGATGGCCACCGGACGGCCGCGAAGCGACCTCGACCATCTGCTCGATGTGGCTCGCCAGCGGAATGATCACGATAGGGCGTAGCTCATCCGGGCAGCGGGGATGGCACCGACCTGGGTGTGCCATCCCCGCGAGGCGCGTCAACCTGCTTGCCCGCCGACCACCTTCGTGAGCTTGATGTAGTCGATGACGATCGACCCTGGTTTCACGGCCTCAAAGCGGATCGGATGCTGTCCGGCGTTTCCGAAGGTCACTCGCACCAAGTTCACCGGGATGTACTGGTTGGCCGTCGAGCTGTTCTGGTCGACCGCCGCCCCGCTCGCGACGCCGTCCACGTGAGCCTGGACCGTCGCCCTCCCGGACGTGTTTGTTTTGTACTGGTACGAGACGTCGTAGGTCCCGGCGACGGGAACATCGACGAGGAACTTGATCCACTCCCCGGCCGGCACCGAACTGGTCTGCAGGTACGTCCTCCCGTTCGTCGAGGAGGTGGACAGGGTGATGCTGGGGACGCTCCTCTCGACCGAGCCGAGTTGCGACTCTCCCTCGATCACCAGGTCAGGTGAGACGGCGATCCGGTACTCCGCTCGCGTCGTGCCGTCTTCCGCAGTGACGACCAGGGTGTCCCCGGTGTCGATCAACGCTTCCGCGCTCCTCGGCCGGCCGTCGGGATCGGTGACCGCATACGTCTGGGCGCTGCCGTCCGTCGACTCGATCTGCGTGGTCAGGTCGGCCGTGGTGGACCCCAGTACCGTCGTGACGACCATCGTTTCGGTGTTCAGGTCTGTCACGTTTTCGTGGCCGCTCCGCTTGAGCTGGATGGCGGTGTTGTGCGGGTCCTTCACCCTCGGCGGATAGGCCTGGGCGTCCGTAACTGTCACGTTGGTGAGGTCTTGGAGTGGAGTCAGCTCGTTTCCCCACGTGCCGTCGTAGAAGGCGGAGTTACGGACAGTGATGTTGGTGGCGTTCTTCAATGCGATGACGCTGGGGTTGTTCCTTCCCCTCACCATCGTCAGGCCGTCAAGTTCCGCGTTCTTGACGTCGTCGAGCACGAAGGCGTAGCGGTCGTCGCTGCTCTCGAAGTTCGTCGTCACGTTTTTGAAGCTCAACCCCTGCACGTGCCGCGCCCAGAACCCGTAGGAGGGCTGCACCCCGAAGTCGGCGACGTTGTACTTACCCGCGCCCAACTCGGGAGGACTGACCTGCGAGTCCTCGTAGCTGTTGCCGCCCTTCACCAGCACGTTCACGTTCTCGAACGTGACGTTCTCGACGTAACCGATGGTGCGGCCGTCCGGGAGGCCCGGTCCGCCCTCACCGACCTTGTAGCCGGCGATGATCGGCGTCGCCTTGTTCTGGTTGGTGTAGGGAACCCATCGCTTCGAGGGGTCGCTGTACTGGCTGCCCCCGTAGACCTCCTCGATGTTGACGTCCTTGATGTGCACGTTGCGGACATGCCCGATGTTGACGTTGGTGCTCAGCAACTCGTCCCGCTGCACACCGTTCTCCCAGAACTTCGTTCGCTGCGCCTGTCCGCCGATCACCCGGCCCCGGTTGGAGATCGAAATGAAGAAGGGTGCTCGCGTGCGCCGCATCTGCGCCTGGTGGTGGACCGGTCCGGTCTTACCCGAGTTCAGGTAGATGTTCTCGACGGTCGCGCCGTCATTCGTGGAGATGGAGAAACCGGCCTTGTTGCCGGCCAGCACATAGATGTTGTCGACGTAGGCGTTCCTGATGTCGTCGGCTGTCTCGCTGCCGATCTGGAAGAGGTTGCAGTTTGTGTCGCCGATGATGTTCCGGACGTAGAAGTCGGTCGCCGGCCTGGTGAACCCCAGGGAGGAGTCGCTGCCGGGTTTGACGATGTCGTCGGACGTCCCCTTGGCGTAGATGTTCCTGGCGGTGACGTAACTGCTCCCCATGTAGTCGAAGACGTCTCGCGCTTGACCACCCTTGCCCTTGTCGTAGTAGAAGTCGTGCGTGTTGATGTGGTCCGTGCCGGTGGCCAGCAGTGCGAAGTGTCCGGCGTTGTCGACCCTCAGCATGTTGCTGATGTCCGTCTGCTTCGACTCGGTCGTGCCGTCCTTGTGCAGGCTCTTGATGTAGTACGGCTGGTCGGTCGTGGGTGAGTTGGTCTCCTCGTACCAGAGGTCCAAGCCGTTGTCGAGCCCGCCGAACTCGACGTTGGTGCTGAGCTTCAGGGTCACCATCTTGTCGGCCCTCAGGTCCGGCGCGTTGTCCATGACCTTGTCAGTGGTGACGATGTTGCCGTTGCCCGTGATCCGACCGTTCCCGATGATCTTGACGTTGTCGACCCGCTCGCCAAAGAACATGCTGTTCCTGAAGTACGTGTGGCCGACATCCTGCTTGGTCGTGTAGTTCTCGGGGTCCTCATAGGGTCCGGGGTCGGTCGGGGACGTACCCGAGCGATACGCCTTGTCGGAAAAATACAAAGCCTCGGGGGCGTCGGCGCCCTTGATCGCGGAGATGGTCGCGTCCCTGTCGACGTACAGGTAGACGTTGCTGAGCAGGTGGACAGTCCGGACGTTGAACGTGCCGTTCTCGAACAACAGCGTCCCGCCGCCGATCTCGTTGAGGTAGCGGATCGCCCGATTTATCGCCTCCGTGTCGTCGGCAAGCCCGTCGCCCTTGGCCCCCATCAGCTTGGCGTTCAGCTTGCCGGCGTAGAACGACGCGACGTTCGACTCGCCATGGTTCTCACCGCCTCTGACGTCCAGCTTGAAGTCGTACTCGGTGTTCGGTGTCAGGCCCTTGACCTCGACCTCGCCGGCGCGGCGGTCGACCGTGGCGTTGCTCTGCGTCCAGGTTGCGCCCTGGTCCGTCGACTGCAGCAACCTGACGGACGCCGCGTGCTGGGGCGCCGTCCACCGCAATCGTGCCTTCGTGTACGTGTCCAGGGTTTCCCGGTAGGTCAGGCTCTTGTCCAGCACCCGACGGAAGTCGCTGACGGTCTTGACGGTCTGGAGGGTCGCCGTCACTGCCGGGCTCGTCAGCTTCTCGGGCTCCGAGGTGGTGTAGGAGGCTTCGAACGAGTAGCTGCCCTGCTTGACCGAGACGTGCGTGAACCGGATCTGCAGGTCGACGCCGTTCGATGGCCTGAGGTCGAGCCCGCGGAACGTGATGACTTGGCTGCCGTCTCGAGCGTCCTCGATCGTGGCTGTCCCCACCTGCTGGAACCGGTAGCCCGCCGCGACCCTGCCGACCGACTGTGTCGCGAGCCCGGACAGTCTGACTTCTCCGCGACCGATGACGTTGACGGTCGTGTTGTCCATCGTGGCGCGGATCCCTCGCGGCACCTTCACGCGCACGTCGGTGGCGGGGCTTCTCATCCCGGAGGTGAAGTTCAGGACCACGTCCGAGGCGGTGTTCGCGGTGATGGCGTCGTGTTGCAGCTCCAGCTGGCCGCGCACGGCACCCTTGACGATGTCGATCGTGTACTGGTGCGTCGTGTGTCCGGCGGTCACGGTGAGGACGTCGCCCGGCACGACGCGGTCGGTGCCTTGCTTCTGCGCACCCTGCGAGTCCTCGACCGTGTAGGTCTGAGCGGAGCCGTCCTTGGCGGTGATCTCCTTCAGCAGCTGGTCCACCGTCTTGACCTCAAGCGTGGTGCGGCCCTGACCCTCCGCGGTGTCCACGGTGTAGATGAACGTGTCACCGGAAACCAGGGTGATGGTGCTGCTCGAGACGTCAAGGACGTGGATGCCCTCTGCCGAGGGAACGACGGCCACGGAATCCGGGACAGTGGCGCGGCTGACCGGTGCCGGCGCTGCGACTGGTGCCGCGTCAGGCAGCCGCCCGCCTGCGGCAAGGGCGGGTGGGGAGATGGAGAGCACCAGAGCCGCCAATGCACTTGTCAGGAATATCGCGCGGGTGGCGTTCGTCATCGTTCCACGACCTCTACCTTCGTTCCGCCTGGCAGCGTGGGCTCGCCGACCCCGGGGAAGAGTCGCACCTGACCGTAGTTCCGGTGCGGGCCCGCACACCACCAGTTGCCGTGAGTTGCCATGGCGCGTGGTGAGGGCCGCAGGAGGCGACCCCGCCGCACCCCGAGCGGATGTCGCTGTCGGCCGTCCCGTCGGGCACTCCCCCACCGCGCCTGGGCCACCATCCCGCGCCGGCTCGCGTGCCGCAGAGTCGACGCCGGTGTCGGCGTACGAGCTCGGGTGCCCAGACGGCGGCGATCCGCTCCGGGTCCGACCTGGCCTATCCGTGTTGTTCCTGGCCGACGGGCTTTGCCGCGGGGCGGGGAATTCCGCCTGTTGGGGTAGGGACCGATCCGGGTCGCCGCGGTTGATCCGTGGAGGCGCGGACCACCAGGCGGGTCGGAATCGTGAGCGGTTTGTCGACCGGAGGCTGGGCGCCGGAGATGAGAGCGAGCAGGCCCTGCACAGCGGTGTGTCCGAGGAGGTGCAGCGGCGCGGCGAGGGTGGTCAGGCCGGGCGTGACCAGGTCGGTACCGAAGATGTTGTCGAACCCCACGACGCTGACGTCCTGTGGCACCCGGACCCCGACGGCCGACAGGCCGCGCAGCAGTCCCAGGGCCAGCAGGTCGTTGTAGGCGATGACCGCGCTGCTCGGGCGCCGGCAGTAGTCGGCAGCGGCGGCGACGCCGCCGAGCACGGTGGGCGGATATGGGCCGAGGCGGTGCAGTCGCAGGCCCAGTTCGACGGTGGCCTCACGTAACGCCTGCCAGCGGATCCCGTCCGACCACGCCGCCTCCGGCCCGGCCAGATAGGTGATGTGGCGGTGACCAAGGCCGTGCAGGTGGTCCACGGCCTGCCACATGCCTTGCCGGTGATCCGTCACCACCGACGGCACGCCCGCGACGGCCCGGTTGAGCACGATCAGCGGCCGGAGCTTGGCCATCATCCGGATCGAGGTGTCGGACATCCGGGTGCTGGCCAGCACGATGCCCTCCACCGTCTGGACGGCCCGGTCCAACGCCTCCCGCTCGAGCTGGTCGGACTCCTGCGCGTCGGCGAACAGCATCGTGTAGCCGGCCTCCATCGCTGCCGCCTGAGCACCACGGATGATCTCGAAGTAATACGGGTTGGTGATGTCGGAGATGGCCAGCGCGATCATCGAGGAACGTCCGCTGAGCAGCGCGCGGTCGACGGGATTGGTGCGGTAGCCCAGTTCCGCCGCGATCTTGCGGATCCGCCCGGCTGTGTCGGCGTTGACCCGGCCCGGGCGGGCGAATGCCCGGGACACCGTCGACGCGGCAACGCCCGCCGCGCGGGCCACATCGTAGATGGTGGGGGCCGCCCGCCCGTCGCTGCCGGCCGAAGCTGCCACCGGGCCTCCTCGAGGTTACGGGGACGTCGCTCAACCTAGGTTGTGCGACAACAGACGACAACCGTTTGCCACCGTGGCGGCGGCTGCGGCTCATCGGAATTGCGGCGTGGAAACCCGGCCGTTTACGGCCGGGAGGAAACGCCGCCCCTCCCCTCAGTGATCGTCTTACATGGACGGTTGGTAGGGTGTGAGGCGTGGGTGAGGTGGTGAAGCGGGCGTACAAGTACCGCTTCTACCCGTCTCCTGAACAGGCCGAACAGCTGAACCGCACCTTCGGGTGCGTGCGTCTGGTGTACAACCGGGCGTTGGAAGCACGCACTCGGGCGTGGGCGGTGGACCGCCGGCGCACCACGTACGCGCAGTCCTCGGGGTGGCTGACCGAGTGGAAGCGCACGCAGGAGTTGGCGTTCCTGAACGAGGTGTCGTCGGTGCCGTTGCAGCAGACGCTGCGGCATTTGCAGGCGGGGTTCGTGGCGTTCTGGGACAAGCGGGCCCGGTATCCGAGGTTCAAGTCCAAGCGCAAGTCGCGGGCGTCGGCGGAGTACACCCGCTCCGCGTTCCGTTGGCGTGACGGTCAGCTCACGCTGGCCAAGATGAACACCCCGCTGGACATCGTGTGGTCGCGGCCCCTGCCCGAAGGGGCGCAGCCGTCGAC
>NZ_JBEYSO010000027.1:0-106734 GCF_040642675.1 Micromonospora sp. NPDC047738 | reverse complement strand
GGAAGCTAAGCCCTCCAGCGCCGATGGTACTGCACTCGGGAGGGTGTGGGAGAGTAGGACACCGCCGGACAAACTTTCCAGTCAGGGTCACCCGATTTTCGGGTGACCCTGACTGCGTTTCCGGCGCGGGAATCGCCGGCCGCCGGACACGCCGTGAACGGTGTCCCGCAGCCTCTGGTCAGCGGCTCTGAATTCCCTCGCGCAGCTGCCGGAACAGCACGGCCGAACCGTCCACCGGACGGCCCGCGAACATCGCCATCACCACGCTGCCGTGGTCGGCCCAGCCGCAGACCGCGAAGTCGCCGCCGTCGCCGCTGGTCGAACCGCACTTCATCACCCCGCCCAGGCGGCCGGCGTCCACCTCGTGCAGCCCGCTCACCTTGCCGGTCTCGTCGGCCATCAGCCCGAAGAGGGTGTCCAGGTCCCGCTCCGGCTGCCAGAGCAACGTGGTGCCGCCGAACACGAGCACCGCCCGCTTGGCGTCGGCCGGGTCGCTGTAGACGGTGCCGAAGCTCCGGTCCAGGTCGATGTCGGCGGCGAAGCCGTTGCGGAGGTAGTCTGCGGTGGTGCGGGCGCCCTCGCTGTCGTCTCGGGTCAGCCCGGCGACCTTCGCAGGCGTATCCAGCGTGGTGTCCTTCTGGGCCAGCACCCGCCAGCCGCCGACGCCGAGCGCCCCCAGACCGGCCAACCCGACGGCCAGCGCCGCGCCCAGCACGATCCGGCGCCGGCGCGAGGCGGGACGCCGTTCGGGCTCCATCGCCGGATCCCGGCGGCTCAGCTGGATCGGCTCGTCGGTCAGGTCGACCGGCTCGGACCCGTCGTCCACCGGGCGCTCGGTGAGATGTGCGTCGGACATGTCCGCCACCGTACGCGAACAAGAGGTGGCGCACGTCAGGTCTCCAGAAGCGCTCCGTAGACTTTCAGGGTGACCGAGAGACTGGATGCCCGACGCCCCGACGCCCCCACCCTTGCCGGCCAGTACCAGCCCGGCGAGGTAGAGCAGCGACGGTACGAGCAGTGGGTAGCCGCCGGCCACTTCCGGGCGTCGGCGGAGAGCGACAAGCCTCCCTTCACCATCGTCATCCCGCCGCCGAACGTCACCGGCTCGCTGCACATGGGCCACGCGTTCGAGCACACGCTGATGGACGCCCTCACCCGCCGCAAGAAGATGCAGGGCTTCGAGGCGCTCTGGCTGCCCGGCATGGACCACGCCGGCATCGCCACCCAGAACCTGGTCGAGCGGCAGCTCGCCACGCAGGGCCTGTCCCGCCACGACCTGGGCCGGGAGAAGTTCGTCGAGCGAGTCTGGCAGTGGAAGGCGGAGTCCGGCGGCGCCATCCTGGGCCAGATGCGCCGGCTCGGCGACGCGGTCGACTGGGACCGCGAGCGCTTCACCATGGACGCGGGCCTGTCCCGGGCCGTGCAGACCATGTTCAAGAAGCTCTTCGACGCCGGGCTGATCTACCGGGCGAACCGGATCATCAACTGGTGCCCGCGCTGCCTCACCGCGCTGTCCGACATCGAGGTGGAGCACACCGACGACGAGGGTGAGCTGATCTCGATCCGCTACAGCGACGAGGTCGTGGTGGCCACCACCCGGGCGGAGACCATGCTCGGCGACACCGCGGTCGCGGTGCACCCGGAGGACGAGCGCTACCGGCACCTGATCGGCACCACGGTGGCGCTGCCGCTCACCGACCGGCGGATCCCGATCGTCGCCGACGAGCACGTCGACCCCAGCTTCGGCACCGGCATGGTCAAGGTGACCCCGGCGCACGACCCGAACGACTTCGAGATCGGGCAGCGGCACGACCTGCCGGCGCTGACGATCATGGACGAGCGGGGCATCATCACCGCGCCGGGCCCGTTCCAGGGGCTCGACCGGTACGAGGCCCGCCCGGCAATCGTCGCCGCGCTGCGTGAGCAGGGGCTGATCGTGGCCGAGAAGCGGCCGTACCTGCACGCGGTGGGGCACTGCTCGCGGTGCAAGACCACGGTCGAGCCGCGGCTGTCGCTGCAGTGGTTCGTCAACACCGCCCCGCTGGCCAAGGCCGCCGGCGACGCGGTCCGCGACGGCCGGGTGCGGATCGAGCCGGCCGAGCTGGCCAAGCGTTACTTCGCCTGGGTCGACAACATGCACGACTGGTGCATCTCCCGGCAGCTCTGGTGGGGCCACCGCATCCCCGTCTGGTACGGCCCGGACGGCGAGATCGTCTGTGTCGGCCCCGACGAGGAGCCCCCGACCGGCGAGGGCTGGCGGCAGGACGAGGACGTCCTTGACACCTGGTTCTCCAGCGGCCTGTGGCCGTTCTCCACCCTCGGCTGGCCGGAGCAGACCCCCGACCTGGCGAAGTTCTATCCGACCAGCGTGCTGGTCACCGGGTACGACATCCTCTTCTTCTGGGTCGCCCGGATGATGATGTTCGGCCTGTACGCGATGGACGGCGTGCAGCCGTTCGACGTCGTCGCGCTGCACGGCATGGTCCGCGACGAGCACGGCAAGAAGATGTCCAAGTCGTTCGGGAACGTGGTCGACCCGCTGGACTGGATCGACCGGTTCGGCGCCGACGCCACCCGGTTCACCCTGGCCCGGGGCGCCAATCCGGGTCAGGACGTGCCGGTCAGCGAGGAGTGGTGCCAGGGCTCCCGCAACTTCTGCAACAAGCTCTGGAACGCCACCCGGTTCGCCCTGCTGAACGGCGCACACACCGAGGGTCCGCTGCCGGCGGCGAGCGAGCTGTCGACGGTCGACCGGTGGATCCTGTCCCGCCTGGCGCACGTGACCGCCGAGGTGGACGAGCAGTTCGAGGCGTACGAGTTCGCCAAGGTGTGCGACCTGCTCTACCACTTCGCCTGGGACGACGTCTGCGACTGGTACGTGGAGCTCAGCAAGCCGGTGCTCGCCGAGGGCGGGGCGGCGGCCGACGCGACCCGCCGCGTGCTCGGGCACGTGCTGGACCAGCTGCTGCGCCTGCTGCACCCGGTGATCCCGTTCGTCACCGACGAGCTGTGGAGCGCGCTGACCGGCAGGGAGACGGTGCTCATCGCGACCTGGCCGGTGGCCGACCGTACCGGAGTCGACGACGCCGCGGAGAGCGAGGTCGGCACCCTGCAGCGGGTGGTGACCGAGATCCGGCGGTTCCGCTCCGACCAGGGGCTGCGCCCGACGCAGCGGGTGGCGGCCCGGCTCGACGGCCTCGGGCCGGCGGGCCTCGCCGCGCACGAGCCGCTGATCCGGTCGCTGGTGCGGCTGGACGCGCCCGGCGACGATTTCCAGGCCAGCGCCACCCTCGCCATGCCCGGCGAGGTGAGTGTCGCGCTGGACACCCGGGGCTCGATCGACGTGGCCGCCGAGCGGGCGCGGCTCACCAAGGACCGGGCGGCCGCCGAGAAGGAGGTCGCCCAGGCGCGGGCGAAGCTGGACAACCCGGCGTTCGTCGGCAAGGCGCCCGAGCCCGTGGTCGCCAAGATCCGTGAGCGGCTCGCGGTGGCCGAGGCGGACCTGGTCCGGATCGACGCCGCGCTGGAGGCGCTTCCCTCGTGACCGACCGTACCGAATTCGCCGCGGTGGAAGCCGCGCTCGGCGAGCGCGGCTTCACCCGCATGCACTTCGAGCTGGAGAAGATCGAGAGCCTGCTCGACCTGCTCGGCAGCCCGCAGCGGGCGTACCCGTCGATCCACCTGACGGGCACGAACGGCAAGACCTCGACGGCCCGGATGATCGACTCGCTGCTGCGGGCGTTCGGGCTGCACACCGGCCGCTACACCAGTCCGCACCTGGAGACCGTCCGGGAGCGGATCAGCCTGGACGGGGAGCCGGTCAGCGAGGAGCGGTTCGTCGCCACGTACCGGGAGGTGGCGCCGCTGGCCGAGCTGGTCGACCAGCGCTCCGCCGAGCCGCTGACCTACTTCGACATGACCACGGCGCTGGCGTTCGCCACGTTCGCCGACGCGCCGGTCGACGTCGCGGTGGTGGAGGTGGGGCTCGGCGGCGCCGAGGATTCGACCAACGTGATCCAGGCCGGGGTCGCGGTGATCACCCCGATCGGGCTGGACCACACCGAGTGGCTCGGCGACACCGTCGAGGACATCGCGCTGCACAAGGCGGGCATCATCCACAAGGGCGCCACCGTGATCGCGGCGGCGCAGGAGGAGGAGGCCGCCCGGCCGATCCTGGAGCGCTGCGCCGAGGTCGGCGCGACCGTCGCCCGCGAGGGCGCCGAGTTCGGCGTGCTCCGCCGGGCGGTGGCGGTCGGCGGCCAGGTGCTCACCATCCAGGGCCTCGGCGGGGTGTACGAGGAGATCTTCATCCCGCTGCACGGCGCGCACCAGGCACAGAACGCGGCCGTGGCGCTCGCCGCGGTCGAGGCGTTCCTCGGCGCGGGCGCCAAGCGGCAGCTCGACATCGAGGCCGTCCGGGAGGGCTTCGCCTCGGCCACCTCGCCGGGACGGCTGGAGAAGGTGCGTACCGCCCCGACGATCCTGCTCGACGGCGCGCACAACCCGCACGGGATGGCCGCCACGGTCACCGCCCTGCAGGAGGAGTTCGCGTTCAGCAAGCTGGTCGGCGTGCTCGCCGTGCTCGGCGACAAGGACGCGGCCAGCCTGCTGGAACTGCTGGAGCCGGTGCTCGACTCGATCGTGGTCACCCGCAACAGCTCGCCCCGCGCCATGCCCGCCGATGCGTTGGCCGCGCTGGCCCGGGAGGTCTTCGGACCGGACCGGGTGCAGGTCGCCGAGGAGATGCCGGACGCCATCGAGGCGGCCGTCGCCGAGGCCGAGTCCGACGTACCGGGCGAGCTGGCCGGGGTCGGCGTGCTGATCACGGGATCGGTGGTGACCGTGGCCGACGCCCGCCGGCTGCTCAAGCGATGACCGGCCCGGTGGAGGAGCGCCCCGGCGCCGAGGACCACCCGGCCACGCCTGCCCCGTCCTCGCCCGGTGGTCCGGGCGACGGCGAGCCGGGCCCGGGGGAGCGGCGGTCCGGGTTGCGGAACCCGGACAAGGCCGTCCGCGGGCTCGGCGCGGGGACGCTGGCGCTGGAGGCGTTGGTGCTGCTGCTGGCCATCCAGCCGATCCGGGTGGTCGGCGGGCACCTCAGCGGCACCGCGGTCGGGGTGATCGTGGCGCTGGCGGTGGCCTGCGTGGTGCTGGCCGGACAGATGAAACGGTCGTGGGCCTGGCCCGCCGGGACCGTGCTCCAGGGGTTGCTGATGCTGTCCGGGCTGCTGCACTGGTCGCTGCTCGTGCTGGGGGTCATCTTCGCCCTGGTCTGGGCGTACGCCCTGCACGTGCGGCGGGTCGTCCTCGGCTGAGCGCCCCGGCCGGGCCCCGTTCGGCGTGGCTCAGGCGTCGGCGAGGGTGCGCCACTGGGTGAGGGCGACGCCGTGGCCGTCCGGGTCACGGAAGGCCGCCGCCCACACCTCCAGCTTCGTGCCCCGGTTGACCACCCGCGGGGCGTACGTGAAGCGCACGCCGGACCCGCGCAGCCGCTCGTACGCGGCCTGGATGTCGTCGACCTCCAGGTTGACGTGGACCAGCCGGCGGCTGATCGGCGCGGCCCCGCTCACCTGGCGCAGCACCAGGCGGGTCGCCCCGGAGGAGAGGACGGCGTTGCCGGTGCCGCGGTCGAACTCCTCGAAGCCGAGGCGTCGGTAGAAGTCCAGCGACCGGTCCAGGTCGGTGACGAGCAGGGTGATCCCGACCCCGCTGATCGGGGTGGCCAGCTCCGCCGGCTCGTCCCCGGCCGGGCCGAAGATGGCCTCGTCCAGCTCCTCCGGGGTGGGCGGCGCCTCGGCGGCCGGTTCGTCCAGCGGGACGTCGATCGGGTCGACCGGCCCGGTGTCGAACCGCTCATCGGCGGGCGTGCGCGGGGCCGGGGTGGCCCGGCGGGGCAGCGGGCCGGCCGCCGGCTCGACCAGCTGGCCCTCCAGCACCACCGGGCCGCCCGGGCGCTGGTGCACCACTACCGGCTCGCGCGGCTCCGGTGCCGTGACGTCGTCGACCGGGTCCGGCGCGGGCGGGAAGTCGTCCCGGAAGTCCTCCTCCGGGCGGTCCGCCCACGGCGGGGCCTCCTGCGCGATCAGCACCTCGTCGACCGGGTCGGGACCGGCGTACTCGGGCGGGAGGTCGGCGACCGCGGCGGCCGTCTCGGCGTGGGTGGGCACCTCGTCCCACAGCACGCGGACGTGTCGCTGGTCGTCGAGGGCGACCCGGACCGGCAGGGCCTGGCCCAGGGAGGGCCACTTGGCGACCGGGACCCGCGGCTCGATGATCTTCTTGGACCGGGGCGGCAGCCCGGGCGCGTCGATCACCAGCTGGAGCTCGCAGCGGCCGAACGCGTACTGGGTGGGCGGCTCGGAGGCGCTGTGCACGTGGCCCAGGCCGACCACCCAGGTGCGCCCGCCACCACGTACGGTGGCCAGGGCGATCGCCAGCACGAGCAGCGCGATGCCGAGCGCCACGATCGCCCAGCTCGTCATGCCCAGCCCGAACAGCACGATGAAGGTCGCCACGGTGCCCAGCACCGCGCCGATCAGCTTGCGCACCGGCGCGATGGGTCGGTTCCCGCCATTCGCCACAGTGGACCTCCCGGGGTCTAGGGCCAGGCTAGGCCGTGTCGGCGACCGGGGGAAAGAGCGGCCGCCGCGTCGGCGCCGGGACCGGGTCGCTACGCTGACCGTACCCAGCCCGACCCGCTTCCGCGCACAGGAGGAACCCAGCGTGTCCAGCAGCAGCCCGGACGAGCGCACGCTCGTACTGATCAAGCCGGACGCGGTGCGCCGCGGCCTGGTGGGCGAGATCCTCGGCCGTTTCGAGCGCAAGGGCCTGCGGATCGACGCGTTGGTCTCCCGGACGATGGACGGCGACTTCGCCGACCAGCACTACGCCGAGCACGTGGACAAGCCGTTCTACCCGCCGCTGAAGACGTTCATGACCGGTGGTCCGCTGGTGGCCCTGGTGCTCTCCGGTGACCAGGTGATCGAGGTGGTGCGCGGGATGATCGGTAGCACGGACGGCCGCAAGGCCGCCGCCGGCACCATCCGCGGCGACTTCTCCCTCTCCAACCGGGAGAACCTGGTGCACGCCTCCGACTCGGTCGACAGTGCCAAGCGGGAGATCGCCCTCTGGTTCCCCGAGCTGGGCTGACGTCCTCGCCGACGGCCCTCGTCCCCCGCTGGGACGGGGGCCGTCGCGCGTGTTCAGCCGGGGACGCGGGTCAGCTTGTCGGGGTTGCCGACCAGGTAGACGCCGGTGATCCGGCCGTCGGCGGCGGCCACCGCGAGGGTGTAGCGGGTCCCGGCCGGCCAGCGCAGCAGCAGCGCCGGCGCGCCGTTCAGCTCGGCCGGCGTCGTCCGGATGCCGGGGCGGCGATCGTGGGCGTAGATGCCGGCGAAGAAGCGGGCGATCCGGTTTGCGCCGTGGACCGGGTTGCGCGCCGCGCGGACCCGGCCGCCACCGTCGGACCAGGCGGTGGCGTCGGCGGCGACGAGGTCGGTCAGCCGGGCCAGGTCGCCGTCGCGCGCCGCGGCGAGGAACGCCTCCAGCAGCCGCCGCTGCTCGGCCGGGCCCGCGGTGAACCGGCGCCGGTCGTCGGCGATCCGCGCCACGGCCCGGTGGTGCAGTTGCCGGCAGTCCGCCGCCGACCGGCCGAGCAGGTCGGCGATCTCGGCGTACGGCAGGGCGAACGCGGTGTGCAGCACGTACACCGCCCGCTCCGGCGGGGTGAGCCGCTCCAGCAGGTGCAGCAGCGCGGTGGAGAGGGTGTCCCGCAGTTCGACGGTGTCCAGCGGCCCGAACGGCGACGGTGCGGTCGGCACCGGCTCGGGCAGCCACGGACCGACGTACGTCTCCCGGGCCGCCTGCCGGGCGCGTAGCCGGTCCAGCGCCAGCCGGGTCACCACCCGGGACAGGTAGCGGCGCGGCTCGGCGACCGACTCCCGGTCGACGTCCAGCCAGCGCAGGTACGTCTCCTGGAGCACGTCCTCGGCGTCGTGCAGGCTGCCGAGCAGCCGGTACGCCAGCCCGAGCAGCATCGGCCGGTGCGCGGTGAGCGCACCGGCCGCCTCCGCCGCCCCGGTCGTGGTCACACCTCGAGCGGGGGTTCGTTCCGGGTGCTCACCGAGATTCGGTTCCACACGTTGATTGTGGCGATCGCGACGAGCAGGTCGGCCAGTTCCTTCTCCGACCAGACCTTCGCGGCGGCGTCCCACATGTCGTCCGGCACGCCGTGCTCGCCGAGCCGGGTGACCGCGTCGGTCAGCGCCAGTGCGGTCCGCTCCCGCTCGTCGAAGAACGGCGCGTCCCGCCACGCGGCGACCGCGAACAGCCGCCGGCTGGACTCGCCGGCGGCGAGCGCGTCCCGGCTGTGCATGTCGACGCAGTACGCGCAGCCGTTGAGCATCGACGCCCGCAGCTTCACCAGCTCCAGCACGGTGTGGTCCAGGTTCTCCCGGACGTACTTCTCCAGTCCGAGCACCGCCTGGTACGCCCCCGGCGCCACCGCTGCCATGTTGATCCGACTCATCCCGGCCTCCTCGTGTCGTCGGTACGCCTACCCGACGGATCCGGCCCCGGCCGGCGTGACGATGCGGCCCTGTGACGCTGCTCATGCGAGCTGCGCCGGGCCCGCTGACCCTCGTCGATCATGAGGTTGGCGGCCTCGGCGGCCTCCCGCTCCACCTCGCCGGCATCCCGGCTGGCCTCCGGCGGTGACGGTCTCGGGATCCGCCGCCAACCTCATGATCAAGGGGGGTGGGGTGATACTCGGGGGCGGAGCGGCCGCGGGGTCGAGTACGCTTGTCGGGACACAGGCGACGACCCGGCCATCACCGGCGAGCCTCCGGAAGAACGGCCGGGTGACCGGCCCAGTAGAACCGGACGGGACCGGCCCGTCACAGCCGGCCAACGAGCGGGCGGTCGCACCTTGACCGCCAAGCGGGGTGGTACCGCGGGCCTTGCCCGGCATGCCGGTGACGGCGTACCGGAAGGGTTCGTCCTCGCAGACCACACGACGAGTGAGCTGCTGAGGAGAGCGACCCCCGATGGCCTATCCGTTGCACGACCCGACCGCTGCCGGTGTCCCGGCGAGCCCGGACCTGCCCGCGGTGGAGCGCCGGGTCCTGGAGCACTGGACGGCCGACAAGACCTTCGAGGCCTCCGTCGAGGCACGGCCGGCCTCCGGCCGGCAATCGGAAACGGCGGCGGGCTCCGCTGGCGGCGGCGGAGCCGCCGACAACGAGTACGTCTTCTACGACGGCCCGCCGTTCGCCAACGGCCTGCCGCACTACGGCCACCTCTTCACCGGCTACGTCAAGGACGTGGTGCCGCGCTACCAGACCATGCGCGGCCGCCGGGTGGAGCGGCGCTTCGGCTGGGACTGCCACGGCCTGCCGGCCGAGGTGGTGGCCGAGAAGCAGCTCGGCATCACCAGCAAGGCCGAGATCCTCGACCTGGGCGTGGCCCGGTTCAACGAGGCGTGCCGCACCTCGGTGCTGGAGTTCACCCAGGACTGGGAGCGGTACGTCACCCGGCAGGCCCGCTGGGTGGACTTCGCCAACGACTACAAGACGCTCGACCTGGACTACATGGAGAGCGTCATGTGGGCCTTCAAGACCCTGCACGACAAGGGTCTGGTCTACGAGGGCTTCCGGGTGCTGGCGTACTGCTGGCGGTGCGAGACGCCGCTGTCGAACACCGAGACCCGGATGGACGACGTCTACAAGGACCGGCACGACCCGACCGTGTCGGTGTGGTTCGAGCTGACCCCGGACGAGGGTGCGCCGGAGCTGCTGCGCGGCCCGGTCCGGGTGGGCGTCTGGACCACCACGCCGTGGACCCTCCCGTCGAACCTGGCGCTCGCCGTCGGCCCCGACATCGAGTACGCGGTGCTGGAACGCGATGGCGCGCGGTACGTCGTCGGCGCCGCCCGGCTCGGCGCGTATGTCAAGGAGCTGGAGGGGTACGCGCAGGTCGGCACGGTGTCCGGCCGCGATCTGGTCGGGCGCCGCTACGTGCCGCTCTACGACTTCCTGGCCGAGCAGGCCGGGCCGAACGCGTACCAGGTGCTCGGCGCGGAGTTCGTCACGACCGAGGATGGTACCGGGATCGTCCACCTGGCCCCGGCCTTCGGTGAGGACGACCAGAACGTCTGCAACGCGGCCGGCATCCCGACCGTCGTCACCGTGGACGACCACACCCGGTTCACCGCGCTGGTCCCGCCGTACCAGGGCGAGCAGGTCTTCGACGTGAACAAGTCGGTGATCCGGGAGCTGAAGGAACGGGGGGTGCTGCTCCGGCAGGACACGTACACCCACTCGTACCCGCACTGCTGGCGCTGCGACACCCCGCTGGTCTACAAGGCGGTGTCGTCCTGGTTCGTGGCGGTGACCCAGTTCAAGGACCGGATGGTCGAGCTCAACCAGCAGATCAACTGGACGCCGGGGCACATCAAGGACGGCTCGTTCGGCAAGTGGCTGGCCAACGCCCGCGACTGGTCGATCAGCCGGAACCGGTTCTGGGGCTCGCCGATCCCGGTGTGGAAGTCCGACGACCCGAACTACCCGCGGGTGGACGTGTACGGCTCGCTGGCCGACCTCGAGCGGGACTTCGGCGTACGCCTGACCGACCTGCACCGGCCGGCGGTGGACGACCTGGTCCGCCCCAACCCGGACGACCCTACGGGTGCGTCGATGATGCGCCGGGTGCCGGAGGTACTGGACTGCTGGTTCGAGTCCGGCTCGATGCCGTTCGCCCAGGTGCACTACCCGTTCGAGAACCGCGAGTGGTTCGAGCACCACTACCCGGGCGACTTCATCGTGGAATACATCGGGCAGACCCGCGGCTGGTTCTACACCATGCACGTGCTGGCCACCGCGCTGTTCGACCGGCCGGCGTTCCGCAACTGCCTCAGCCACGGCATCCTGCTCGGCTCGGACGGGCGCAAGATGTCCAAGAGCCTGCGCAACTACCCGGACGTGTACCACGTCTTCGACTCGTACGGGTCGGACGCGATGCGCTGGATGCTGATGTCCTCGCCGGTGCTGCGCGGCGGCGACATGTCGGTCACCGAGGCGGGCATCCGGGACGCGGTACGCCAGGTGCTGCTGCCCTTGTGGAACGTCTGGTACTTCTTCTCGCTCTACGCGAACGCGGAGGGCTACCAGGCGAAGCGGCGGGTGGATTCCACCCACCTGCTCGACCGGTACGTGCTGGCGAAGACGAACGAACTGGTGTCGACGGTCCAGACGCAGATGGACACGTACGACATCTCCGGCGCCTGCGCCACCGTCCGGTCCTACCTGGACGCGCTGACCAACTGGTACGTGCGTCGCTCGCGGGACCGGTTCTGGTCGGGTGACGCGGAGGCGTTCGACACGCTGTGGACGGTGCTGGAGACGCTCTGCCGGGTGGTGGCGCCGCTGGCGCCGCTGACCGCGGAGGAGATCTGGCGCGGCCTCACCGGCGAGCGGTCGGTGCACCTGACCGACTGGCCGGCGGCGGCCGAGTTCCCGGCCGACCACGAGCTGGTCACCGCGATGGACGCCACCCGGGCGGTCGCCTCGGCGACGCTGTCGCTGCGCAAGGCCAAGGGGCTGCGGGTGCGGCTGCCGCTGTCGAAGCTGACCGTGGCCTCGTCGCGGGCGGACCAGTTGCGCCCCTTCGCCGACCTGGTCGCCGACGAGGTGAACGTCAAGCAGGTGCAGTTCACCGACGAGGTGTCCGCGTACTGCCAGCAGGTGCTGACGGTGGTGCCCCGGGCGCTCGGCCCACGGGTCGGCAAGGCGGTCCAGCAGGTGATCAAGGCCGTCAAGGCGGGCGAGTGGGAACTGGTCGACGACGCCCCGGTCGCCGCCGGGGTCACCCTCGCCGAGGGCGAGTACGAGCTGCGCCTGGTCGCCGCCGACGCCGAGCACTCCGCGCCGCTGCCCGGCGGCGAGGGCGTGGTCGTGCTGGACACCGAGGTCACCCCGGAGCTGGCCGCCGAGGGGCTGGCCCGGGACGTGGTCCGGGTCGTCCAGCAGGCTCGCCGGGACGCCGACCTGGACGTCTCGGACCGGATCGTGGTGGCGCTGTCGGCGTCCGAGGAGGTGCGCGCGGCGGTGTCCGCGTACACCGACTTCGTGGCCCGGGAGGTGCTGGCCGACACGGTCGACTTCGCCGAGGGGATCGAGGGCTTCGCCGGCGAGGTCGGCGAGGGCGAGCGGGTGACGGTCGCCGTGCGGCGGGTATGACCTGCTGAGGGTGGTGGTCCGGCGGGCTGAGATCCGGCGGGCCACCACCCGGGCGGCCGGCCACCCGAGAGGGCCGGCATGGGGCCGTCCGCTACCGTGACACCGCCTGTCCCGTACGACCGCCGGAGGACCCGTGCCCCTGCTCTACACCATCGGCAAGCTCGCCGTGGCGCCCACGATCCGGTTGGCCTTCCGTCCAACCGTCGAAGGGCTGGAGCACATCCCGGCGACCGGTGGCGCCATCTTCGCGGGCAACCACCTGTCGGTCGCCGACGAGCTGCTCCTCGGCACGGTGGTGCCGCGGCACCTGGCCTTCTGGGCGAAGTCGGAGTACTTCAAGGGCACCGGCGTGAAGGGTGCGTTCTCCAAGTTCGTGCTCACCGGGCTGGGCGCCATCCCGGTGGAGCGGGCCGGCGGCCGAGCGGCGCTGTCGGCGTTCGACGCCGCCATCCCGGTGCTCAAGGCCGGTGACCTGGTCGCCGTCTACCCGGAGGGGACCCGCTCTCCGGACGGTCGGCTCTACCGGGGCCGCACCGGCGCCGCCCGGCTGGCGGTGGCGGCCGGCGTGCCGATCATCCCGGTCGGCGTGACCGGCACCGACAAGGCGCAGCCCATCGGCACGCGGGTGCCCCGGCCCGGCCGGGCCGAGATCGCCATCCGGTTCGGCAAGCCGCTGGACGTCACCGGCCGGTCGGACGACCGGACCTCGCTGCGCGCGATCACCGACGAGCTGATGAGCGAGATCCAGAAGCTCACCGGCCAGGAGTACGTGCCCCGCTACGCCCCGCCCCGCGCCCAGCCGGCGGTCAGCGGCGAGCCGCCGACCGCCTGAGCCGTCACGGCGGATCGTTGCCGCGGCGCTTCTCCTGAACGACCACCGCGGCCAGGTCGCTGAGGCCTTCCAACTGCTTGATGGTCCGGGCCAGCCGGGCGTTGGCCGGGATCCGCGGGCGGTTGGTGGACAGGAACGCCCAGTAGCCGGCGGTGAACGGGCACGCGTTCTCGCCGAGCCGCTCTCTCGGGTCGTAGCGACAGCCGCCGCAGTAGTCGCTCATCCGGTTGAGGTACGCGCCCCCGGCGACGTACGGCTTGGTGGTCATCCGGCCCAGGTCGGCGTACTGGCTCAGGCCGATCACGTTGCCGGTCATCACCCACTCGTAGCCGTCCACGAACCGGGTGTGGAACCACTCGGCCAGCTCCGCCGGGCGCCAGCCGCGCTGCAGGGCGTAGTTGCCGAGCACCATCAGCCGGGGGAGGTGATCCGCCCAGCCGCGGTCGCGGACGCCGGTGAGCACGTCGGACAGGCAGTTCGCATCGACCACGTCGGCGTCCAGCTCGTTCCACCAGGCCGGCAGCGACCGCCGCGTGGCCAGCTCGTTGCGGTTGCGCCGGGCCGGCTCGAAATACCAGTACATGTGCCAGACGTAGTCCCGCCAGCCCATGATCTGCCGGACGAAGCCCTCCACGCCGGCCAGCGACGCGCCCTCCGTGCGGTACGCCTGCTCGGCACCCCGGACCGCCTCCATCGGGTCCAGCAGGCCGAGGTTGAACGCGGCGGACAGCACGCTGTGTGCCAGCCAGGGGTCGCCGGCGAGCATCGCGTCCTCGTACCGGCCGAACGCGGCGAGCCGATGCCGGAGGAAGTGCCGCAGCCGGGCCTTCGCCTCCTTCGCGGTGGCCGGGAAGTGGCGGGGACCGTCCCGGCCGACGAACCGGATGCCCTCCCGCTCCCAGCGGTCCAGGTCGGCCCGGACCTCCGCGTCGATGTCGTCCTCCCTCGGCCTCGGCGGGGCCGGCACGCCCGGCGCGCCGTCCTTCGGCGGCGGCTCGCGGTGCTCCGGGTCCAGGCTCCACCGGCCGCCCACCGGGTCGCCGCCGGCCATGAGCACCCCGTGCCGCTCGCGGGCGAAGCGGTAGAACGGCTCCATCCGCAGCGCGCCCCGGCGGCCGTCGGCCCAGTCGGCGAAGTCCGCCAGGCTGGTCGCGTACCCCCGGGCCGGCAGCACCGTGACCCGGTCCAGCCTGCGGACGAACTCCAGCGCCCGACGAGAGGTCGGGTGGCACACCTCCAGCGGCTCGCGGACCTTGCTGAGCGCCTGCCCGTACGTCTCGGCCCGCAGGAAGATCGCCTGGTCACCCAGTTCGGCGGCCCGGTGCCGCAGCGCGGAGAGGATCAGATGGGCCTTCTGCCGGTGGTAGACGCGACGCCGGAAGACCGCCTTCGACTCGATCAGCAGGACCGGTTGCTTCCGGTCGTCGAGGAAGTGCGGCCCCAGCTGATCGGCGAAGAGCCAACGGCGCGGCATGTCGCGATTGTGAGTCAATCACCCGTTATGGGCGGCGCGACGCGAGCGGCTTTATGTGATCGATACCTTGCACAGCGCGAGATTCACGACTGCTTCGGGGTCACCACCTGCTGTCGTAGGTCGTTCAGCAGGCGGCCGCTGTCGTCCACCGAGAGCCGGGTGAAGACGCCGGTGGTCAGGCTGCCGTGGTCGACCGAGGTGCACACCACCACCGCGTCGCCGTCCGACCGGCCGACCGCGCAGCGCTCGTACCGGCCCCGGACACCGGTCTCCACCGCTACGGCGTCGCCCAGCGCGTACCGGTCCCGGAGGCGGTCGATCTCGGCGTCGGCGTCCGCCTCGGGGCTCAGCCGGAACCCGGTGCCGCCGAAGAGGGTCACCCGCTTGCCGTCCTTGTTGGTGTAGATCCCGGCGAAGGTGTCCTCGGCGAGCAGGTGCGCCTGGCGTACCTGGGTCTCCAGCTCGGCCGCGTCGGCCTGGCTGCGCTGGTCCTGCCGCAGCCGCAGGTCCCTGATCTGGTCCGGCAGGGCCGCGCTGGCCGGGTACTGGGCGCGGAGCGGCTGGGCCCACCAGAGGGGCAGGCCGCAGCAGCAGGCGACGGTCAGCAGCAGCACCCAGGGCCAGCGGCGCCGGCGGCGGACCGGGACGGCCACGTACCCCTTGGGCGGTTGGAATCCGGGCGGCGGTGCGGCCGGGCGGCGGCGCTGCTGCGGCGGCGCGGGTGGCGCGGGCCGGGGCGGCGACACCGGGGCCGGCGACGGCGACACCGGGCGGGCGGCGACCGGCGGCGGGGTGACCGGCGGGCGCGCCTGCGGGAACGGGGCGTGCGGGTGCGCGACCGGTGGGTAGGGGGCGTGCGGGTGGGCGACCGGCGGCGCCGGACTGGCCGGCGGTGCGGCCGAATAGGGCAGGGTGTGGGCCGGCGGCGGGTAGGACAGGGTCGGCGGCAGCGCCGGGAAGTCGGCCGAGTGCAGGTCCCAGCCGGTGGTGTCGACACCCTCCCAGGGGTCGACCGGGACCAGGTGTTCGGGCGAGTCCACCGGCGGCGGCGGGGTGGGCTCTGCGGACTCGCCCCAGGACCGCTTGCGTGGCGGCGGGGCCGGCACCGGCGCGGACCCGCTCCACCGGGGCGCGGGCGGCTCGGCGCGGGTCTCCACCCGGGTCGGGTCCGGTCGGTCCGCCTCCCGCGCCGGGTCGGGGCGGTCCGCCTCCCGCGTGGGGTCGAGGCGGCCGGGGACCGCGGCCGAGCCGGCCGGGCGGTTCGCAGCGGCCGGGCGGGGCGGTACGGCGGCCGAGCCACGCGCCGGGGAGACCGGCGGGTCGGCCGGCGGCGCCGGCACCTCGGTGCCCGCCGACGCGTCGTCGCTGCTCGTTGGCGGCGTCGGCGCCCCGGCGGCCCGGTCGTCGGTGTCCAGGTCGCTCGAGGCGGGCTCGTGCGGGTCGGGCGGCGCCGGTTCGCCGGTGGCCGGCGCCGGTTCGTTGGTGGCCGCCGGGTTGGCGGTCGGTGCCGGTTCGCGGGGGGCCGCGGGCGGCTCGCCGGGTCCCGGCTCGGCAGGGTCGCCGGCCGGGCCGGTCGGTGCCGGTTCGCCGGTGGTCGTGGCCGGGTCGGCCGGGGCCGGTTCGTCGGTGGCCGGGGGTGGCTCGTCGGCGGGCGTGCCGCCGTCCGGTGCCGGCGCCGGCGGCGCAACCGGATCGGTGGCCGGGGTGGCCGCCGGTACGGGGGCGCGGGTCGGCCCGTCGGTGCCCGGATCCCCGCCCGTGGCCGGGGTGCTCCCGTCGGCCGGCCGGTCGGTGCCCGGCTGCGGCTCCGGCATCGCGGCTGTCTCCTCTCGCGCCGGTTGCGAGGCTAGTACCGGCGTGCCACCGCCGACGAATCCGCTCGTCAGCCCGTCCCGTCGCCGATCTCGGACGGCTGCCGTGCGCCCGCGGACGGGGACGTGTCCAAGATCCAGAAGGGCCGGGCGGTGGGCTGCTGCGGTGCGCCGTGGTGGCCGGTGGCGCACCGCGTACCCTTGGGCATCATGAGTGCCCCGTCCACGACGCCGCGTCCCGTCGCGGCTCATTCCGTTTGGCCCCGGCTGGAGCCGCTGCTGCCGCAGGTGACCAAGCCCATCCAGTACGTCGGTGGCGAGCTGGGTGCGGTGGTCAAGGACTGGGACGCCGCGGTCGTCCGGTGGGCGCTGATGTATCCGGACGCGTACGAGGTGGGCCTGCCCAACCAGGGCGTGCAGATCCTCTACGAGGTGCTCAACGAGCTGCCCGACGTGCTCGCCGAGCGGACGTACGCGGTCTGGCCGGACCTGGAGAAGCTGATGCGCGCCCACGGCGTGCCGCAGTTCACCGTCGACGCGCACCGCTCGGTGCGCGACTTCGACGTGTTCGGCGTCTCCTTCGCCACCGAGCTGGGCTACACCAACCTGCTCAACGCAATCGACCTGGCCGGCATCCCGCTGCTCGCCGCCGACCGCACCGACGCCGACCCGGTGATCGTGGCCGGCGGGCACGCCGCGTTCAACCCGGAGCCGATCGCCGACTTCGTCGACGCCGCGGTGCTCGGCGACGGTGAGGAGGCGGTGCTGGAGATCACCGGCATCGTCCGGGAGTGGAAGGCCGAGGGCTGCCCGGGTGGGCGGGACGAGCTGCTGCTGCGGCTGGCCCGCACCGAGAGCGTCTACGTGCCGCGTTTCTACGACGTGGACTACCTGCCGGACGGCCGGATTCAGCGGGTCGTGCCGAACCGCCCCGACGTGCCGTTCCGGGTGCACAAGCGCACGACCATGGACCTGGACGCCTGGCCGTACCCGAAGAAGCCACTGGTCCCGCTCGCCGAGACGGTCCACGAGCGGTACGCGGTGGAGATCTTCCGGGGTTGCACCCGCGGCTGCCGGTTCTGCCAGGCCGGCATGATCACCCGCCCGGTGCGGGAGCGCTCGATCACCACGGTCGGCCAGATGGTGCAGCAGGGGCTGGAGTTCTCCGGCTTCCACGAGGTGGGCCTGCTGTCGCTGTCGTCGGCCGACCACTCCGAGATCGGCGACATGTGCTCCGGCCTCGCCCAGCAGTACGAGGGCACCAACGTCTCGCTGTCGCTGCCGTCGACGCGGGTGGACGCGTTCAACATCGACCTGGCGCAGGAGCTGTCCCGCAACGGCCGGCGTACCGGGCTGACCTTCGCCCCCGAGGGCGGGTCGGAGCGGATCCGCAAGGTGATCAACAAGATGGTGTCGGAGGACGACCTCATCCGCACCGTGGTCACCGCGTACACCAACGGCTGGCGGCAGGTGAAGCTCTACTTCATGTGCGGCCTGCCGACGGAGACCGACGAGGACGTGCTCCAGATCGCCCGGATGGCCCACGAGGTCATCAAGGCCGGCCGGGCGGCGACCGGGTCCAAGGACATCCGGTGCACGGTCTCCATCGGCGGGTTCGTGCCGAAGCCGCACACCCCGTTCCAGTGGGCGGCGATGGAGCGGCCGGAGGTCATCGACGCCCGGCTCAAGCTGCTCAAGCAGGCGATCAACGCCGACCGTTCGCTGGGCCGGGCGATCGGCTTCCGCTACCACGACGGCGAGCCGTCGCTGATCGAGGGCCTGCTGTCCCGAGGTGACCGCCGGGTCGGCGCGGTGATCCGCAAGGTCTGGGAGGATGGCGGCCGGTTCGACGGCTGGAGCGAGCACTTCTCCTACCAGCGCTGGGTGGACGCCGCCGCCGCGGTGCTGCCGGCCTTCGGGGTGGACCTCGACTGGTACACCACCCGGGAGCGCGACGAACTGGAGGTCCTGCCCTGGGACCACCTGGACTCGGGCCTGGACAAGGACTGGCTCTGGCAGGACTGGCAGGACGCCCTGTCCGAGTACGAGCAGGACGACTGCCGGTGGACCCCGTGCTTCGACTGCGGGGTCTGTCCGGCCATGGACACCGAGATCCAGATCGGCCCGACCGGCCGTAAGCTGCTGCCGCTGACCCCGGTCAACGGCCTGAACCTGCCCACCGGCGCCCCGCAGTAGCGCCGCCGACGCGTCCGGAGCGCCGGGACCTCACCAAGGTCCCGGCGCTCCGCCGTTCCCGGCGCCGGTCAGCAGGACCGTCGCCGGTGATCCCATCTGGTGCCGTGACCCCGGGGTGGGGGTGCCTGGATTGGCGGCGACTCGATACGCTGCGTCCGACATGGACCGATCGGCGGGTCGGCAACGGGGAGGACAGCAACATGGGTGACATCAGGCCGCCGGCCACCGGCGACCTCCACGTCAGTGTCGAGGACCTGGACGCCGCGGCGGAGTACGTCGAGCGCTTGAAGCAGTACGTCGACGACACCATCGGCTACGAGATGGAGCGCATCAAGGAGCGGATGAAGGGCGACAGCAACAACGCCCAGACCGTCCCGAACGGCACCCCCTTCGGCGCGTACGAGGACGCCCGCATGCAGTGGCAGGCCCTGACCAGGTCGACGGCCAACATGGAACTCCACCTCAAGGCGATCTCCAACAAGCTCGCCGGGCTCAAGAAGGGCACCGAGGACATCGCCAAGGCGTTCCGGGACGCCGAGGCGCGCAACGCGGCCAACGGCAAGGAGATCGAGCGGATGCTGGAGTCCGCCACCCCGCCGCCCGCGCCCGGCGGCACGCCCACCACCTACCCGTACACGGCCTGAGGGGAACGGTCATGGCAGGAGGAACCTGGGAGAGCTGCGTCCGCGAGGTGACGCTGTCGGCGGACCCGGAGACGGTCGGCTCGGTGAGCGTGGGGTGGAACAACCTCTCCACGGCGCTGGGCCACCTGCGGGACTCGCTGGTCGGGCGGTCGTTCGTCGGCCCGGTCGCGCCGGGCACCGAACGCCCGCACGTCGACGGTCTGCCCGCGATGCTCGCGGGTTGGAAGGGCAGCGGCGGCGACGCCTACCGGGAGCACCTCGGTGACATCGGCAAGGACATCGAGAAGCTGATCACCGACGCGAGCAACGTCAGCGGCGCGCTGTCCCGGATCGAGGGCGACATCCGCAAGGCGGTCGCCAGCATCCCGATCCCGCTGATGGACGACTTCGGCTGGAACGAGTGGAGCCTGCCCAACGGCACCGAGCTCGACGACGCCCGGGACGGCGAGAGCTCGTCCGGCTTCCTCGCCGCACTGCGCAAGGACTACCAGAACAACCCCGCCTCGTACGCCGACGGCGCGTTCCGCGACAAGGCCGACGACCTCGAAGCGACCATGAAGGTCGACGGCAACGCCGAGGACCACAAGCGGGGCGGCTGGTGGGACACCAAGTCCCACCTGGACAACTGGTACCGGGACAACCAGCAGGCGGCCACCACCGCGATGTCGCCGCTGCCCACCGCCGTGGAGACCGAGCGGCCCAGGCTGGTCGTGTCGGCACCCGACGAGGCTGCCTCGGACGGCTACACGCCCGACGACCGGAAGCCCCCGTCCGGATACCCCGGTGGAGGTGGCGGCGGCGGAGGTGGCGGCGGCATCGGTGGCGGCGGCCCCTCCATCGGCAGCACGGGCATCGGCGGCGGTGGCGGCGGTTCGTACGGTGGCGGCCCGTCGTCCATCGCGCCCACCGGTGGCGGCTTCGGGGGCGGCCATGGCGGCGGAGGCACCGGCTCCCTGACGCCGCCGTCGACCGGCTCCGGCTACCCGGGCACCGGCAGCCCCGACTACGGCAGCGGCCTGGCCGGCGCCGGTGGCCCGACCACCACCGCCTACGGCGGCCCGAGCGGCCTGGGCAGCCCGGCGCTCGGCGGTGGCAGCGGCTTCAGCGGGGGCGGACCGGGCGTGGGCTCGGCCGGCGGGTTCGGTGGTGGCGGCGTCGGCGCGGCCGGCGGGATCGGCATGGGCGGCATCCCGGGCATGGTCGGCGGCGGCAACGGCAAGGTGCCGCCGATGACCAGCGCGGCCAGCGCGCTGCGCAACGCGGCCGGCGCCGGCGGCGCGGGTGGCCCGCGGGGCGCGGGGATGATGGGCGGCGGCATGATGGGCGGTGGCATGGGCGGCCATGGTGCCGGCGGGCATGGTAGCGGGGCTGCGGAGCACTCGTCGTGGTTGACTGAGGACGACGATCCGTGGGGCACCGGCGACGCCGGGTCCCCGGGCATCCTGCGATGAGGACGGACGGATGAGGTTGCACGTCGGCGCGCTCCGGCCGGCCGTGGCCGGCCTGCTGGCCGGGCTGATGGTGCTGGGGGCCGCCCAACCGGCGGCCGCCGCGCCGCGCCGGGCCGAGCAGTGGTACCTGGACGAGCTGCGGATCGAGCAGGTGCACAAGCTCGCCACCGGGCGGGGCGTGATCGTCGGGGTGGTGGACAGCGGCGTGGACGCCACCCACCCGGACATCCGGGGTCAGGTGCTGCCCGGTGGCCGCAGCTACGGCGCCTCCGGCGACGGGCGAGCCGACGAGCAGGGTCACGGCACCCACATGGCCGGCATCATCGCGGCCACGAACGCCAGCCGCGACGGCGTGGACGGCGTCGCCCCGGGCGCGAAGATCCTGCCCATCAAGCTCAAGGCGGGCAAGGGCGCCAACCCCAGCGGGGCGTCGGCCCGTGGCATCCGGATGGCCGTCGACGGCGGCGCCAAGGTGGTCAACCTCTCCTACGGTGGGCCGGGCTACGCCGACCCGGAAGTGGAGAGCGCGATCAAGTACGCGCTGGACCGGGACGTGGTCGTGGTGGCCGCCGCGGGCAACACGGCCAAGGGGAGCGTCGCCGTCGACCAGCCCGCCAACGTCCCCGGTGTGATCGCGGTGACCGGCACGACCCGGGGTGGCGCCTTCTGGGGCGGCTCGGTCCGGGGGCCGGAGGCGGTGATCGCCGCGCCCGGCGACGGCATCTACAACATCGGTCCCGAGCACGGCTACGGCTGGGGTGACGGCACCTCGGACGCCAGCGCGATCGTCTCCGGCATCGCGGCGCTGATCCGGTCGAAGTACCCGAACCTCGACGCCCCCAACGTGATCAACCGGATCATCGCAACCGCCCGGGACGCCGGCCCGCCCGGTCGCGACCCGGAGTACGGCTTCGGGCGGATCGACCCGGTCGCCGCGCTGACCGCGAACGTGCCGACCGTCTCCGCGAACCCGCTGCTCGAGGCGGCCGCCCCGGCCAGCCAGGCCCCCGGCCAGGCGGCCGAGGACGACAACTTCGACGTGACCAAGTACGGCGACCGGGGCGGCCCCACCGACCAGCAGGTGATGGTGATCGGCATCGGCATCGCCGTGGTGCTGGTGGTCCTGCTGGCGCTGGCGATCTTCCTGATCTGGAACCGGCGCCGGTACCGGCGCGACGCGGCCCGCGGGGCCGGCGCGGCGGACGAACTGCACGACGGGATCCCGCCCGGCGGCTACGGCCCGCCCGGCGCCCCGCCGGTTCCGGCCGGCTACCACCCGCCGGGCGCCACGGCCGCCCCCGGCTACCCACAGCCGGGTGGCGCGCCCGCCCCGGGCGGCTACGCCCCGCCCCCCGGGAGCATCCCGTCACCCGGGCCGCCCGGGACGTACCCGCCGCCCGGGGGCGGCAACCGCTCCTGATCGGTGCACCGTTCACCGTCGTGGCCGGCCGGGTGACCTGCGCGTCACCGGCCGGCCACCGGCGTGTCCGGGGTGGGCGGTAGGGACCCGGCTGCCCGGTTCGCACCGGCTTTCCGGACTCCTCCGGCCGCCCCGGCTGCGTGCCGCCCGGGGGGCTGCGCCAGGATGGGACGGACACGCAGGCAGCACCCGAGGAGTTCACGATCGCCAGAAAGCCTCAACCCGAGGGCGGCCAGGCGCCGGTCGTCCAGCGGGTCCGGATCCGGTACGCCAAGCGCGGGCCGCTGCGGTTCACCTCGCACCGGGACTTCGCCCGAGCCTTCGAGCGCGCGCTGCGCCGGGCCGGCGTACCGATCGCCTTCTCCCAGGGCTTCACCCCGCACCCGAAGATCTCGTACGCCTCGGCCGCGCCGACCGGCGTCGCCAGCGAGGCCGAGTACCTGGAGATCGGCCTGCGCGAGCCGGTCGACCCGGAGCAGCTGCGGATCGCCCTGGACGCCGCGCTCTCGCCCGGGCTCGACGTGCTCGACGCGGTGGCGGCCACCGGCGGCAGCCTGCCCGACCGGATCGAGGCGTCGCGCTGGCGGATCGAGCTGCCCGAGGTCGACCCGGCCGAGCTGGAGCGGGCGGTGGTGGCCTTCACCGCCGCCGAGGAGATCCAGGTCGAGCGGATGACCAAGCAGGGCCGGCGGACCTTCGACGCGCGGGCCGCCGTCATCAGCATCGATGTGCTGGCCTCGTCCGAGACGCCTTCCGGGGCGACGGCCGTACCGTGTGCGATACTCGAAGTGGTCGTACGGCAGGTCACCCCGTCCGTACGGCCCGATGACGTCCTTTCCGGCCTCCGCGTGGTGGCCGACCTGGAGCCGCCGGTCTCACCGAGGGTGATTCGGCTGGCACAGGGCACGCTGACCGCGCAGGGCGAGATCGTCGATCCGTTGGATGCGGATCGCGACGGGGCAGCCATCGGAGAGCGCTGACCGACGGTCGGCGCTCTGGCAGGCAGACTTCGGCGGTCGCGCACCTGCGCCCGGCGGAAACACCTTTTGCGGCGACCCTGCGTGGCAGCGCTCACCCGCGCCCGGGGTAGCCAGAACTGGAGAACGTCCATGCTCGAGAACGAGCCCGAGGGCGGCGAGCGGACCGGTTCGGAACCGGCCGAGGCAACCGCCAACAGCACCGACAGCACTCCCGAGGCCAAGCCGGCGCGCAAGCGGACCAGCCGGCGCAAGGCCGCCCCGCTCAACCAGCCGGAGCAGATCGACGCACCGGCCGAGGCCCCGACCGGCGCCGGCACCACCAGCGGGGAGGCCCCGCAGGCCGAGGTCTTCGCCCCGGTCGCCGGCGAACTGGACGCCGCGCCCAAGACCACCCGGCGGCGCCGCAAGGCGACCAGCGCGAAGGCGGTCGAGGAGCCGATGGTCGCCACCGGCGTGGAGGCGACCTCCGACGAGGTCGTCCCGCCGGTCAAGGTGACCCGCAGCCGTCGACGGAAGGCCACCCCGCCGCCCCCTGAGACCCTCGAGGAGTCGCCCACCGAGGCGCCGGCCGAGGCCGCCGCGGCCGCCGAACCCGAGCCGCAGCGGGACGAGGAGGGCGGCGAGCCCGCCGAGCCCTCGGCCGTCGCCACGCCGGTCGAGGAGGCCGAGGACGAGGAGGTCGAGGGCGAGCCGGCCCCGGCCCGCGAGTTGGCCGGCGCGCCTACCCCGACCGCAAAGGGCGTGGCCGAGGTGCCGCCGGCCGCCGAGGCGACGCCGGCCCGCGCCGGTGGGCCGGAGGACCGGACCGGTGAGATCGCGCCGGGCGCCGCCGTGCCGGGGGCCGGGCAGCCGGCCGAGGAGGAGCCGGCGCCGACCACGCGTCGCCGCCGGGCCGCGCTGTCCGCGCCGACCGTCCTGTTCATGGCGCCGCAGCCCGAGGAGGCGCCGATCGTCCGGACCACCGCCCCGGCCGTTGAGGAGCCGGCCGAGGAGCCGGTGGAGACCGGCCGGCGGCGCCGGCGCGGCCGCCGCGAGGCGGAGCCGGTCGAGGTCGAGGTCGAGGCCGAGGAGGAGCCGACCGTCGAGGCCGAGGAGGCCACCGAGGCGGAGGAGGACGAGGAGGAGACGGCCGCGGGCCGTCGCCGCCGCCGTCGGGGCCGCCGCGGCCGGGGCCGGGGCAAGGGCGGCGTGGAGGACCTCGAGGAGGAAGAGGCCGAGGAGGCCGTCCAGGCCGAGAGCGCCGAGGCCGAGGCGGACGAGGCCGAGGAGGAGGAGACCGAGGGCGACGGGATGACCCGGCGCCGGCGTCGCCGTCGCCGCCGTGGCGCGGGCGACGTCGAGGTCGCCGCCGAGGACGGCGTCCCCACGGTCGTCAAGATCCGCGAGCCGCGTCGCCCCGTGGACGAGGTGCAGGGCGTCTCCGGCTCGACCCGGCTGGAGGCCAAGCGGCAGCGCCGCCGGGACGGCCGGGAGCAGCGGCGTACCCGGCCGCCGATCCTCAGCGAGTCGGAGTTCCTGGCCCGCCGGGAGGCGGTCGACCGGGTGATGGCGGTCCGCCAGCGCGGCGACCGGACCCAGATCGCCGTCCTCGAGGACGGCGTGCTGGTCGAGCACTACGTCACCCGGAACTCCGCCGGCACCATGGCCGGCAACGTCTACCTGGGCAAGGTGCAGAACGTCCTGCCCAGCATGGAGGCGGCGTTCGTCGACATCGGCCGCGGCCGCAACGCCGTGCTGTACGCCGGCGAGGTCAACTGGGACACCACGGGCCTGGAGGGCCGGGCCCGCTCGATCGAGCAGGCGCTCAAGTCCGGCGACTCGGTGCTGGTGCAGGTCACCAAGGACCCGATCGGGCACAAGGGCGCGCGGCTGACCAGCCACATCGCGCTCTCCGGCCGGCACCTCGTGTACGTGCCCAACGGCAACGCCTCCGGCATCAGCCGGAAGCTGCCGGACACCGAGCGCAAGCGGCTGCGGGACATCCTCAAGAAGCTGGTGCCGGACGGTGCCGGGGTGATCGTGCGGACCGCCGCCGAGGGCGCCAGCGAGGACGAACTGGCCCGGGACGTCAAGCGGCTCCAGGCGCAGTGGGAGGACATCCAGGCCAAGTCGGCCGAGGGCGGCGCCCCGGTGCTGCTCTACGAGGAGCCGGACCTGGTCATCCGGGTGGTCCGGGACCTGTTCAACGAGGACTTCCGCGATCTGGTCATCGAGGGTGAGCAGGCGTACGGCATGGTCGAGTCGTACCTGTCGCACGTCTCGCCGGACCTGGTCGCCCGGCTGCGCCGGCACGCCGGCACCACCGACGTCTTCGCCGAGTACCGGATCGACGAGCAGATCCTCAAGGGGCTGGACCGCAAGGTCTTCCTCCCCTCGGGCGGGTCGCTGGTGATCGACCGGACCGAGGCGATGACCGTCATCGACGTCAACACCGGCAAGTACACCGGCTCCGGCGGCAACCTGGAGGAGACGGTCACCCGCAACAACCTGGAGGCGGCCGAGGAGATCGTGCGCCAGCTGCGGCTGCGCGACCTCGGCGGCATCGTGGTCATCGACTTCATCGACATGGTGCTGGAGTCGAACCGGGAACTGGTGCTGCGCCGGCTCACCGAGTGCCTCGGCCGGGACCGGACCAAGCACCAGGTCACCGAGATCACCTCGCTGGGCCTGGTGCAGATGACCCGGAAGCGGATCGGCGCCGGCCTGCTCGAGGCGTTCAGCGAGACCTGCGAGTGCTGCAAGGGCCGCGGCGTGATCATCCACACCGAGCCGGTGCCGGAGAAGCCGCGCGGCGGCGGTGCGGGGGAGAAGGTCAAGGCGGTGGCCTCGGCCGTCACCACCCCGGCCACCGAGGAGAAGGGCGGGCCCTCCCGGCGCCGGGGCCGCAAGGCCGCGCCGGAGAAGACCGTCGCCGAGGTGACCGACGCCCAGGCGGACGCCGACTACCACGACACGATGGGCTACGACCTGTCCCGGTACGAGACCGAGATGCCGGCCGCCCCGGCCGTGGCGGACAGCCAGGAGGGCGACTCGGCCCGGCTGGCCGCGCCGGACGACCCGGACGCGCTCGGCGAGGGCGAGACCGACGAGGAGGGCGCCGAGACCGGCCTCGGCCGGCGGCGCTCCCGGCGGGGCGGTGCCCGGCGGCGTACCCGCCCGTGAGGCGCTGACCAGCGCGGCGTACGGCAGGGCCCCTTTCCCGAGCAACAGAGTCCGGGAGAGGGGCCCTGCCGTTCCGTCGCCCCGGTCGGGACGGCGCCGAGACGCGTTCGACCGGCTCCGGCAGCGCCGCGATGAGCTGTGTGTGGGCTGACGGGCGGCCCGGTTTGGGTGCCGGGCCTGGTATGGCGTACGCTGGCCTGCGGCGCACTTTGGTGTGCCGAGTTCCCGCGTGCCCGCGCCGCCGGTGTCACAGCTACCCGGCGAGTCGCCGTGGGAACGACCGCCAGCAGCCTCAACGACAGGGAGTCCGCCTCCGATGTACGCGATCGTCAAGACCGGCGGCAAGCAGTACAAGGTCGCCGAGGGCGACGTGATCGAGGTCGAGAAGCTCGCCGGTGTCCCCGGCGACGCGGTGAAGCTCACCGCGGTGCTCCTCGTCGACGGTGACGACCTGGTGACCGACGCGGCGCAGCTTGCCAAGGTTGCGGTGTCCGGCGAGATCGCCGCGCACACCAAGGGCCCGAAGATCCGGATCCACAAGTTCAAGAACAAGACCGGCTACCACAAGCGCCAGGGTCACCGCCAGCCGCTGACCCAGGTCAAGGTGACCGGCATCTCCAGCGGGAAGTAGGTCGTCCTCCAATGGCTCACAAAAAGGGTGCGTCCAGCTCGCGTAACGGTCGTGACTCCGCGGCCCAGCGGCTCGGCGTGAAGCGCTTCGGTGGTCAGGTCGTCAACGCCGGCGAGATCATCATCCGTCAGCGTGGCACCAAGTTCCACCCCGGTGACCTGGTCGGGCGCGGCGGCGACGACACGCTCTTCGCGCTGGCCGCCGGTGCGGTCCAGTTCGGCACCAAGCGCGGTCGCAAGACCGTCAGCATCGTGCCGCAGCAGTAGTTCGCAGGCGTCGCGGGCCGTGGACCTCGGGTCCCGGCCCGCTTCGCTTTTCTCACGCGGGGTGGCCCCGCTGGAAGGATTGAGATCGTGGCGATGTTCGTTGACCGGGTCGTCCTGCACCTGCAGGCCGGCGACGGCGGGCACGGCTGTGTCTCGATCCACCGGGAGAAGTTCAAGCCCTTCGGTGGCCCGGACGGCGGCAACGGCGGCCACGGCGGCAGCATCTCGCTGGTCGTCGACCCGCAGGTGCACACGCTGCTCGACTTCCACTTCCGGCCGCACGTGAAGGCCGAGAACGGCAGGGGCGGCGCCGGCTCGAACCGGGACGGCGCCAACGGCCAGGACCTGATCATCAAGGTGCCGAACGGCACCGTCGTGCAGACCCCCGACGGTGCGGTGCTGGCCGATCTGGTCGGCGCGGGGACCACCTTCGAGGCGGCCCGGGGTGGCCGGGGTGGCCGGGGCAACGCCTCGCTGGCCAACGCCCGGCGCAAGGCACCCGGCTTCGCCGAGCTGGGCGAGCCCGGCGACCGGCTGGACGTGGTGCTGGAGCTGAAGAGCGTGGCCGACGTCGGCCTGGTCGGCTTTCCGTCGGCCGGCAAGTCGTCGCTGATCTCGGTGATCTCCGCCGCCAAGCCGAAGATCGCCGACTATCCGTTCACCACCCTGGTGCCGAACCTGGGCGTGGTCCGGGTGGACAACCACACCTTCACCGTCGCTGACGTGCCGGGCCTGATCCCCGGCGCGGCCACCGGCAAGGGGCTGGGCCTGGAGTTCCTCCGCCACATCGAGCGCTGCGCCGTGCTGGTGCACGTCATCGACACCGCGACGCTGGAGCCGGGCCGGGATCCCCTCGCGGACATCGACGCCATCGAGGCCGAGCTGGCCGAGTACGGCGGCCTCGCCGACCGGCCCCGCCTCGTCGCGCTCAACAAGATCGACGTACCGGACGGCCGGGACCTCGCCGAGATCGTCCGGCCCGACCTGGAGGCGCGCGGCCTGCCGGTCTTCGAGGTCTCCTCGGCCACCCGCGAGGGGCTCAAGGAGCTGACGTACGCGGTGGCCGAAGTGGTTGAGCAGGCCCGCAGCGCGGCGCCGCCGGCCGAGCCCACCCGGATCGTGATCCGCCCCAAGGCGGTCGACGACGCCGGCTTCACCATCGAGGCGGAGGAGGACGGCTCGTTCACCGTCCGCGGCACCCGCCCCGAGCGGTGGGTCCGGCAGACCAACTTCGACAACGACGAGGCGGTGGGCTACCTGGCCGACCGGCTGGCCCGGCTGGGCGTCGAGGAGAAGCTGGCCAAGGCCGGCGCCAACCCCGGCGACCTGGTCCGCATCGGCGACCGGGAGTTCGACTGGCAGCCGACCCTCTACGCCGGCGTCGACTTCGTCCCGGGCAACCGGGGCACCGACATCCGGCTGGAGGAGAAGTCGACCCGCGCGTCGGCGGCCGAGCGGCTGGAGGCTCGCAAGGCCCGCCGGCAGCGCCCGGCCGACGAGATCGAGGCGGCGGCGCAGGACGCGGACGACGACGAGGACTGGGAGTAGTCCCTTTCCGTCCGTGATCGGGTCGTTGGCCGGAAACCTCCGCGAAAGCCGGCCGACCTACCGTGACCGAATGCTGATCGAAGCCCGTCCCGCCAACGATCCCGAGCTTGCCGCCTTGGTCGCCGCCCAGCAGCGTGAACTGCGGGACGTCGACGGGGTGCCGGCCGGCCGGGTGACGGTCACTCACGACGACATTCGTCACCTGGCGGTGGTGGTCGGCGGCCGGGCAGTCGCCTGCGGCGGGATCCAGTCGCTGGATGCCGAGACCGGCGAGCTGAAGCGGATGTACGTCCGGCCGGCGTACCGGGGGCGGGGCATCGGGCGGCAGTTGCTGGCCGCCCTGGAGGAGTTGGCCTTCCGGCAGGGGCACACCATGCTGTGCCTGCAGGCCGGCACCTACCTCCCGGCCGCCATCGGCCTCTACCGGTCCTGCGGCTACCAGCCCATCCCGGGGTACGGGGAGTACGTCCACAACCCGTACCGCGTGTGCTTGGCCAAGCAACTGCCGGTGGCCGCCTGACGGCTGGCGGCGGTGGCCACCGTGCGGCTGGCGGACCTGCGGTGGCCGGGTCAGGCGCCCGTCTCGGCGTGCGCGGCGGTGACCGGCTTCGACTCGGGGCTGGCGTGCTGGCGCAGGAAGACGCTCAGCAGGATCAGCACGCCCACGGCGAGGAACTCGCTCTGCCAGTTCTGCATGGACTGGAACCAGAAGTCGCTGGTGCCGAGGAACTGCCAGGCGCTGATCGGGGCGGCCCCGCTCTGCAACGCCTGCTCCTCGTTGTACTGGGCCACGCCGCCGAACAGGTGGCCGAGGAACGAGCCGACGAAGATCAGCAGCAGGGCGAGGGACAGGCTGTTGCGGTAGACCACGAGTGGGAGGCCCCCGGCGCGGACCGGCCAGGGCGAGTCGGGCGTGGCCCGGCGCTCGTCGTCCTCCGGGCGATCGCCCTGGTCCTCCGGCTTCGACTCGGCCGACCCCTTCTGCACCAGGTACGCGGTGAGCAGCACGTAGCCGCCCATCTGGAGGAACTCCGACTCCCAGTTCTCGAACACCGCCTCGGCGAAGTGCCCGGTGCCCAGGTACGCCCACCAGCTCAGCGGCGCCGCCCCGTACTGGGTCAGCTCCTCATTGTGCGTCTGCCAGCCGAACACGCTCTGCAACAGCAGGAAGATCAGGAACGCGCCGAGCATGGCGACCGTGAGCGAGTTCTCCCGCAACCACCGCGGCATCGCTGGACCTCCTCGTCCCGGGGGCACTCCCCGTGGCGGTCCTCCTGCCCCGGCCAGTGACCGCGCAAACCCCGCGGAGGGTGCCGCGCCAGCCGCCCCCGATCGGGTGAACGCACAGGTCAGGGCCGGTCGAACGGGGTGTCCAGCCGGCCGCCGGTGCCCGCGCGGGGGGACAGCAGCAGCCCCAGGAGCAGCATGCCGAAGCCGAGGAACAGGTGCAGCCAGTTGTCGGCGTCGTTGAACGGCACGAAGTTCGCCGGGCTCTCCCGGTCGACGCCGAAGCCGTACAGCCAGACCACCAGATAGACGGCGCCGCCACCGGCGAGGAACAGCCGCGCCCCGCCGACCCGGCGGGCCAGCACCAGCCCGACCAGGCCGAAGACCAGATGAATGAGGTTGTGCAGGATCGACACCTGGAACAGGTAGAACAGCTTCGCCTGGGAGTGGTGGCCGGCGAACGCCAGGTCGCCGGAGTGCTCGGTGACACCGGGGATGAAGCCGAGCACGCCGACCAGCACGAAGACGGCGGCCACCAGGAGGGCGACCTTCTGGATCGCCGGCCGCTGCCCGGCCGGGGCGGGTCCGCGCACGTCACGTGCCATCGCTGTCACCTCCGTTGCTCAGCCGCCGCCCGCGCGGGGCAGACCCACCATTGTGAGATCGGGGCGGGGCGGCTCCGCAGAGAAATGACGAATCAGGCATGGGCCGGACGCCGGGTGGGTCGATGGCACATCGGCCGCCGTTTCGACGCCTTCTCGCCGGGTAGCGCTGCGGGACGCGGGCGCGCTCCGGCGCCCGGGTGGAGGAGGCGTGATGACCAGCAGTGGGATGAGGTGGGTGCTCGGCGGCGCCGCCACCGTGACCGGGTTCGGGGTCGGCCGGATGGTGGCCCGGCGGCGGCGCCGGCACCAACCCGACCGGGAGGGGGGCTGGTACGTCGTCCACCGGGGGATCACCGTGCACCGGCCGAGGGATGCGGTGATCGGCTTCTGGACGGATCAGGAACGGCTGGACCGCGGGCTGGCCGAGTGGGCGACCCTGGAGCGGCTCGACGACAACCGGTGGCGCTGCGTGGCCAGCGACCCGGCCGGCGGCGGCACCGAGTGGCGCGCCGAGCTCACCGTCGACGGTCCGGGCCGGCTGACCTGGCGGGTGACGGAGGGGCCGGTCGCCCAGCGGGGCCGGGTCGAGCTGGTCCCGGCGCCGCTGGACCGGGGCACCGAGATCCGCGCCGAGCTGCGCTGGCGGTCCGGCCGGATACGCAGAGTGCTCGGCCTGGCCAGTCGGCACGACCCCGACCTGGCCCTGCGCAGCGCACTACGCCGGATCAAGTCGCTGATCGAGACCGGCCAGGTGCTCGACACCCGGCACGACCCGTCGGGACGCAGCCCGAAGCAGGAGCAGGCGACGGACCGGATCCGGGAGACGCTGATGGTGGGGGGTCGCCCGTGAAGGCGCTGTGCTGGGAGGGCGTCCGCAAGCTGGCCGTACGCGACGTGCCGGAACCGACGATCCGCTCGGCTGGCGACATCATCGTCAGCGTCCGGGCGAGCAGCGTCTGCGGCTCGGACCTGCACCTGATCAACGGCTACCTGCCGGCGATGCGGGAGGGTGACATCCTCGGCCACGAGTTCATGGGCGAGGTGGTGGAGACCGGCCCGGATGTCCGCCGGATCAAGGTCGGTGACCGGGTCGTGGTCGGCTCGGTGGTGGCCTGTGGCGGCTGCTGGTACTGCCGTACCGAGCAGTACTCGCTCTGTGACAACTCCAACCCGCAGCCGGTCTTCAGCGAGAAGTTGTGGGGCCACGCGCCGGCCGGCATCCTCGGCTACTCGCACGCGGCCGGCGGCTACTCGGGCAGCCATGCCGAGTACATCCGGGTGCCGTTCGGCGACGTCGGGGCGTTCACCGTCCCCGAGGGGGTGCCGGACGACTCGGTGGTGTTCGCCTCCGACGCCATGCCGACCGGCTGGATGGGAGCCGATTTCTGTGGCCTGAAGGGCGGCGAGGTGGTCGCGGTCTGGGGCGCCGGCGGGGTGGGCCAGATGGCCGCCCGGTCCGCGCAGATCCTCGGCGCCGAGCGCGTGATCGTCATCGACCGGCTGCCGGATCGGCTCGCCGCCGCAGCGCAACGGTGGGGCGTCGAGACGATCAACTACGCGGAAACCGACGTGCTGGAGGCGCTGCGCGAGCTGACCGCCGGGCGCGGGCCGGACGCCTGCATCGAGGCGGTCGGCATGGAGTCGCACGACGTGGGGCCGAGCTACGCCTACGACAAGGGGAAGCAGGCGACCCGGCTGACCAGCGACCGGCCGACCGCGGTCCGGCAGGCGATCATGGCCTGCCGCAAGGGCGGCACGGTGAGCATCGTCGGGGTGTACGGCGGTCTGGTCGACAAGTTCCCGCTCGGCGCGGCCATGAACAAGGCGCTGGTGCTGCGGATGGGGCAGATGCACGCCCAGCGCTACATCCCGATGCTGCTGGACCGGATCGCGGTCGGCGAGGTCGATCCGGGGTATCTGGCCACCCATCCGATGTCCCTGGAGCAGGGGGCCCGGGGCTACGAGATCTTCGAGAAGAAGGAGGACGGCTGCCTGCGTACCGTCCTGCACCCGCGGGCGGCCTGAGCACTTCTTTCGATTCGGCCCCCACGCGGCGGGGTACAGCAGGCGGCATGCCTGCCCAGACCGAAGAGACTCCGTCCCGTTCCGGTAGCGCCAGCAGAGCCCTGCCGAAGGAGGGCTGACCGATGGTGGATCGGATCGCCGACCCGTGGGGGCCGCGCACTCCGTACGGGCCCGGAGAGCGCTGGCCGGTGCGGGTGGACACGTTCCTCGCCGACGGGCACACCGAGGCGGACGTGCAGCGCTGGGTGCCGAGCGCGTCTGTCCTGCACTCCAACGGCGACGCGATGGACATCGCGGTGGTCGACGACCGGATCGCCGGCGTCCGGGGCCGGGCCGGGGACCGGATCAACCACGGCCGGGTCGACCCGAAGGACCTGTACGGCTGGCAGGCCAACCACGACCCGGACCGGCTGCGCCGGCCGCTGGTCCGCGAGGGCGACCGCCTGGTGGAGACCGACTGGGACACCGCGATGGGCCGGATCGTGGCCCGCTCGAAGGAGCTGCTGAAGGGGCCGGGCGGCTGGGGCCACTTCGGCTTCTACACGAGCGGTCAGCTCTTCCTGGAGGAGTACTACACGCTCTCGGTGATCGGGAAGGCCGGGATCGGCACCCCGCACATGGACGGCAACACCCGGCTCTGCACCGCCACCGCCGCCTCGGCACTCAAGGCGTCGTTCGGCACCGACGGGCAGCCCGGGTCGTACACCGACGTGGACCACTGCGACGCGATCGCGCTCTGGGGGCACAACGTCGCGGAGACCCAGACGGTGCTCTGGATGCGGATGCTGGACCGGCGGCGCGGGCCGAACCCGCCCACCATGCTGGCGGTCGACCCCCGCGCCACCCCGGTGGCCCGGGAGGCCGACGTGCACCTCGCGCTGCGCAACGGCACCAACGTCGCGCTGCTCAACGGCCTGCTTCGCGAGCTGATCCAGCGCGGCTGGTACGACGAGGAGTACGTCCGGGCGCACACCGTCGGCTTCGACGAGCTGAGCCAGGTGGTCGAGGACTATCCGATCGCCAAGGTCGCCGAGATCTGTGACCTGCCCGCCCGCGACATCGAGCGGGCCGCCGAGCTGCTCGGGCACTCGGAGCGGCTGCTCTCCACCGTGCTGCAGGGCTTCTACCAGTCCAACCAGGCCACCGCGGCATCCTGCCAGGTGAACAACCTGCACCTCATCCGCGGCATGATCGGCCGACCCGGAGCCGGGATCTTCCAGATGAACGGCCAACCGACCGCGCAGAACAACCGCGAGTGCGGGGCCGACGGCGACCTGCCCGGCCTGCGCAACTGGGAGAACCCCGAGCACGTGGCCCAGCTGGCCCGGCTCTGGAACGTCCAGGTCGACACCATCCCGCACTGGTCGCCGCCGACCCACGCCATGCAGATCTTCCGGTACGCCGAGCAGGGCTCGATCAAGCTGCTCTGGATCTCGGCGACCAACCCGGCCGTCTCCCTGCCCGACCTGGCCCGGATCCGCCGGATCCTGGCGCAGCCGGAACTGTTCGTGGTGGTGCAGGACCTCTTCCGCACCGAGACCGCCGAGCTGGCCGACGTGGTGTTGCCGGCGGCCACCTGGGGCGAGAAGACCGGCACCTTCACCAGCGTCGACCGGACCGTGCACATCTCCGACCAAGCGGTCGACCCGCCCGGGGAGGCCCGCGCCGACCTGGACATCTTCCTCGACTACGCGCGCCGGATGGACTTCCGGGACGCCGACGGGAACCCACTGATCAGGTGGACCGACCCGGAGTCGGCGTTCGAGGCGTGGCAGGAGTGCTCGCGCGGCCGACCCTGCGACTACAGCGGGATCACCTACGAGCGGCTGCGCGCCGGCGGCATCCAGTGGCCGTGCAACGACGCGCACCCGGACGGCACGGAACGGCTCTACCCCGACGGCGTCTTCAACACCGACCCGGACTACTGCGAGACATACGGCCAGGACCTGCTGACCGGGGCGGAACTGCTGCCTGACGAGTACCGCGCCAAGGAGCCCCGTGGGCGGGCGTTCCTGCACGCGGCGCCGTACCAGCCGTCCCCCGAGGTGCCCAGCGACGCGTACCCGCTGCTGCTCACCACCGGCCGCACCGTCTACCACTTCCACACCCGCACGAAGACGGGTCGGGCCACCCAGCTGGTGCATGCCGCGCCGGAGGTCTGGGTGGAGCTCAACCCGGACGACGCCGGGAAGCTCGGCGTGGGGGAGGGGGATCTGGTCCGGGTCGAGTCGCCGCGCGGCCTGGTCCGGGCCCGGGCCCGCATCTGCGGGGTACGCCCCGGCGTGGTGTTCGTCCCCTTCCACTACGGCTACTGGGACGCGGACGGCGACGGGCACACCCGGGCGGCGAACGAGCTGACGATCACCGTCTGGGATCCGGTCTCCAAGCAGCCGATCTTCAAGGTGGCGGCGGTCCGGGTGGTGAGGGAGGCGGACTCGGGTGGCCGCCCCTCGCCCGCGCCCACGGTCGGCGGTCCAGCCCCGGTGGACGGGTCGGACGTCCCGGCCACGGTCGGCGGGCCGGCCGCCGAAGCGTCAGCGAGGGAGGAGTGACCATGCATCTCGCGCACTATCTCGGGCTGCTGCACAAGGCCCAGGCCCGCCTCGGCGACGCGTTCGGCGAGGTCGGCGAGGCGCATCGCGAGGAGCCGGACGTCTTCCACCTCTGCCAGCGACTGGCCGCCGAGTGCCGCCGGCACGCGGACCAGCTGGAGCCGTTCGCCCGCCGGTACGCCGAGGACGCCCCGGCTGAGCCGGACCGGCTGCACTCGCAGCTCTTCTCCGGCACCCGTACCGGCGGGCTCGGGCTGCTGCGGGACCTGCAGGACCTCTACCTGATGGCGGCGGAGTGCGACATCAGCTGGACGGTGGTGGGGCAGGCCGCGTACGGGGCCCGGGACGAGGAGCTGCTGGGGGTGGTGAAGTCCGGCGAGCAGGAGACCGCGACCCAGCTCAAGTGGCTGCGTACCCGGATGAAGCAGGCGGCCCCGCAGGCGCTGGTGGTGGCCGACTAGCTGTGCCGCCCATTGCGGTTGGGGACGCGGCGGGCGGGTGGTTGGCCGCGCAGGTAGGCGAGGACGGCGAGGACTCTCCGGTTGTCCTCCCCGGTCGGTGGCAGGTCGAGCTTGGTGAAGATGCTGGTGATGTGTTTGCCGATCGCGGCCTCGCTGACCACCAGCGTCCGCGCGATCGCCGCGTTCGACCGGCCCTCCGCCATGAGCGCCAGCACCTCACGCTCCCGTTCGCTGAGCCGCTGCAACGGATCCCGGCGCCGACGGAGCAACTGCTGGACCACCTTCGGGTCGATGATCGTGTCACCGGCGGCGACGCGGCGCACCGCCTCGGCGAACGTGGTGACATCGGCGATCCGGTCCTTGAGCAGGTAGCCGACCCCGGCGTCGCTGCCGATGTCCAGCAGCTCCCCGGCATAGGTCAGTTCGATGTACTGGCTCAGCACGAGCACCGCGAGATCCGGGTACGCCGTGCGCAGGGCGATCGCCGCGCGCAGCCCTTCGTCCGTGAAGTCGGGTGGCATCCGTACGTCGGTCAGCACCAGGTCCGGCCGGTAGGCCGAGACGGCGGAGGCGAGCGCGGCGGCGTCCCCCACGGTCCTGACCACGTCGTACCCGAATCGGCTGAGCAGGCCGGCGATGCCCTCCCGGATCAGGACACCGTCCTCGGCGAGGACGACTCGGATCGGCTGGTCCGATGGCATGACAGCTCCACGCGTAGCAGGGTCGGCCCGCCGAGCGGGCTGGTCAGCGTCAGTCTGCCGGCCACCACCGCGATCCGGTCGGCGAGGCCGGTCAGCCCGCTGCCCCGGGCCGCGTCGGCACCGCCGCAGCCGTCGTCGGCCACCTCGACGACCAGCCGGTCCGCCTGCATGCGACCGCTGACCTGGATCCGGGTCGCGCCGCTGTGCTTGGCGGCGTTCGCCAATGCCTCGCAGACCACGAAGTAGGCGGCCGTCTCGACGGCAGATGGTGGGCGGGTCGGCAGCGCGATGTCTACCTCGACGGGGATCGGCGAGCGGTCGGCCAGTTCGGCGACGGCGGCGGGCAGGCCCCGGTCGGTGAGGATCCGCGGATGGATGTCCCGGATCAGGTCACGCAACTCCTCCAGTGCCAGGTTCGCCTGGTCGTGCGCCCGCTGGACCAGCGCTGGCACCTCGGCGGGCGTGGCCAGCCGGGCCAGTCCGAGGGTGATGCCGAGGGCAACCAGCCGCTGTTGCGCGCCGTCGTGCAGGTCGCGCTCGATGCGGCGCCGCTCGGCGTCGAACGCGTCAACGAGCCGCGCGCGTGACCGGGTCAGGTCCTGTACCCGCCGGACGAGTTCGTTGTCGCGGGGTGCCAGCAGCGCCCGGGCGAGCGCGGCGCGTGCCGCACCGTACCCGGTGACCAGATACGCCGCGGGCACCAGCAGAACCACGCCGATCGGCACCGCCGCCCACGCGGCGGCGGGCGAGGCCAACAGTACGGCCTTGAGCAGCTTCACCTCACCGTCTCCGCCGAGGGCCTGCGCGGCGGGCGCGGTGAGCAGTGAACCGGGTACGCCGAGCGCGCAACCGACCACCAGCAGATCGAGCGGCCAGAGCAGGGTGGCCAGCAGGACTGTGTAGCCCAGTTCGCGCCAGGTGGCCGGCTCGCGGTACCGCTGGCGCAGCCAGGCGCGCAGCCCAGGGCGTTCGGGCACCTGGTGCGGGTCGGCGAGCGGCTCGGCCTCGACCAGCCACAGCCGGCGGCGCTCCACCGCTCCTACGGGAAGCCCGACCAGCGTGGCGGCGACCAGCAGCGGCACGCCGACCAGCGCGACGGCCGACACCACACCCAACACGATGAGGGTGGCCAGGACCGCGAGCACGACGACGCCGACCGGCAGCCCGCTCAGCAGGTACGCTGTCGCCCGCCACGGCCAGGTCGACGCCACCAGGTCGCGGCGGTGCATCGCCTTTCCGGCGCTCCGAACGGGCATGCGGGTGACGGTACGGCCGGTCGACGCCGGCCCGGAAGCCGGCCAGCCCGAGGGTGGGGTAGCAGAAGTTCTACCCCGAGAGTCGACCGCGACCTACTGCCCCGGCCCCGGCGAACCGGTGTGCTTGCCGACATGGATGAAACAGTGCGGCTGCGGTGCGTGCGCCGGACGTACGGCACCGGGGCCGGCGCGGTCACCGCGCTCGACGACGTGACGATCGGCTTCGCCGCCGGGACCTTCACCGCGATCATGGGTCCGTCCGGCTCCGGCAAGTCGAGCCTGCTGCAGTGTGCGGCCGGCCTCGACCGGCCGGACAGCGGCAGCGTCGTGGTAGCCGGCGTAGAGCTGACCGGGCTCAGCGAGAAGCGGCTGACCCTGCTCCGGCGGGAGTCGATCGGGTTCGTGTTCCAGACGTTCAACCTCCTGCCGATGCTCACCGCCGCGCAGAACGTGGCACTGCCGGCGCGGTTGGCCGGGCGGCGACCCGACCGTGCCGCGATCGCCCGGGCGCTCGCCGAGATGGGGCTGGCGGGGCGGGAACGTCACCGGCCCAGTGAGCTGTCCGGGGGTCAGCAGCAGCGGGTCGCCATCGCCCGCGCGCTGGTCACCCGCCCCGCGGTGGTGTTCGCCGACGAGCCGACCGGCGCCCTGGACAGCGGCGCCAGCCGGGACGTACTGGCCAAGCTGCGCGACCTCGTCGACACCCAGCGACAGACGATCATCATGGTGACCCACGATCCGGTCGCCGCCGCGCACGCCGACCGGGTCGTGTTCCTCGCCGACGGCAGGCTCGTCGGCGAGCTGACCGCACCGACGGCCGAGACCGTCGCCGCCCGGATGACCCGGTTGGAGCTGGCCGCGTGCTGAGCCTCGCCGTGCCCACCCTCGTCACCCGGTGGGTCACCCTGGTCAGCACCTTCATCGCGCTCGCCGTCGGGGTCGGCCTGGTGGGCGCGACAGGCCAGGTCATCGGGGGTACGCGCGCCGCGCTGCCGCGCCCCGCCCAGCGGTACGCCGCCGCGCCCGTGGTGGTCAGCCCGGTCGACGAGTTGCGGGTGACCACCGTCAACGGCGCCGCCGCCAGGCCCCTGGCCGAGCCGCGCGGATTGCCGGCGGAGCTGGTCGCCCGCCTCGGCGCGCTCGGGCCGGTCGTCGTCGACCGCACGTTCTACGCCCAGCTCCGCGACGGTGGTGCCGACCAGGTCGGGCATCCGTGGTCGGCAGCAAGCTGCACGCCGTACCGGATGATTGCCGGACGCCCACCGGCGGCGGCCGGCGAGATCGTGGTCGCCGAACGGGCCGCCCCGGTCGGAGCCCGGGTGACCGTGCTGACCGGCGCGGGTGCCCGCGCGTACACGGTGGTCGGGGTCACCGCCGCGGTGCCCTTCGAACGCGCCGTCTTCTTCACCGACGCCGAAGCCGCGCGGATCTCGCCCCGGATCGACGCGCTGGTGGTGTCCGCGCCCGCGCAGCGCGTCCGGCAGGCGCTCGGTGCCGCCGACGCGGTGCTACACACCGGGTCGGGGCTGCGCCGGCTCGATCCCGACCTGCGCCGCGACGCCGAGGCGCTGACCGCGGCGAACGCGCTCGCCGGTACGGCCGGCGGGATCGCGGTCTTCGTTTCGATCTTCGTGGTCGCCGGCACGTTCGCGTACGCGTTGGCCCAGCGCCGGCGGGAACTCGCCCTGCTCCGGATGGCCGGTGCCACCCCCGGACAGGTACGCCGGCTGATCTTCGCCGAGGCGGCGGTCGTGGCGATCCTGGCGTCCGCCGCAGGCTGGCAACTGGCCCGGCTCAGCGGCCCTCGGCTGGCCGGCTGGCTGGTCGAGCTCGGCCTCGCACCGCCCTGGTTCACCGCGTCCCGTTCGCTGATACCGCTGGTCATCGCGTTCGCGCTGGGGATGGCCGCCGCGGGGATCGGAGTCTGCTCCGCCGCCTGGCGGGCCGGGCGGATCCGGCCGGTGGAGGCGATCCGCCAGGCCGTGGTCGAATCGGGGGCGATGAGCGTGGGGCGCTGGATCGGCGGACTCGGCGTGCTCGTTGGGGCCCTGGCCATGCTGCTATGGCCGCTGCTCGACGCGCCGGCCGATGCGCTGAAACGCAAGCAGTACACCCCCATGATCATGCTGTTGGTGGTGGCCTTCGCGCTGCTCGCTCCGGTGCTCGTACCGTGCGTAGCGCGGCTGTTGGCCGGCCCGCTGGCGAACCGTGGCGGCGTCACCGGGACAGTGGTGGGCCAGACCGTGCTGACCGCGGCCCGGCGCACGGCCGCGACAGCGGCACCCGTGCTGCTCACCGTGGGCCTGGCCGCCGGACTGCTCTCGGTCACCGCGACCGTGGACCGGGCCCGGGCCGTCGAGCGGCGGGCGCAGCTCGCTGGTGACTACCTGATCCTGCCCGCCGGTACGCCGGGCCTCAACCGCGAGGTGGTCGACCGGGTGCGCCAGATCCCGGGCCTGCGAACCCGGGTGGTCTACCCGACCTCGGTGTACGACGTGGAGGACGGCGAGGCGCTCATCCGACACGCCGCCCACGCGACAACCGGGGACGCCCCGCTCGACCTGCTGGCCCTCCCGGCGCTCGACGGATCCCTCGACGATCTGCGCGACGACACCATCGTGGTCGACCAGGAATGGGGCCGCCGGGTCGGCGAGCCGGTACGGATCTGGCTCGGCGACGGCACGCCCGTGTCGCTCCGGGTCGCGGCGGTGATCCGGGACGGTGCGGGCGGCAACGGCGCCTACCTGACCGGCCGCTACGCCGGCGCCGCGCTCGCCGAGCGCGTACAGGTGCAGCTGCCGACGGACGTTGACCGGGCGGCGGCGGAGCGGGCCCTGCGAGCCGCGATCGCCGGGCTGGGGGCGACCATGACCACGCCGGACCAGTGGTCGACCGCGACCGCCGCGCACCGCAACCGGGCCAGCGCGGTCGGGCTGCGGGTCGTGCTCGGAATCGCGCTGCTCTACGCGATTCTCGCCATCACCGGCACCATGCTCATGGCGGCCCGGGACCGCGCACGTGATCTGGCCCTGCTGCGGCTGGCGGGCGCGACGGCGCGCCAGATCCTCTGGATCGTCGCCGCGGAGGCCCTCCTCGTGGTGGCGTTGGGCGTGGCGCTCGCCGGCGGCGTCGCCGGACTCACCCTCGGCGGCCTGTGGGTGGCACTACTGCAACTGGTCGGCCCGGCCGCGGTCGTAGTGCCCTGGCAGCCGGTCGCGGGGGTGGTGGCGGCCTCGGCGCTGGTCGCGCTGCTCAGCTCGGTGCTGCCGGCCGCGCTCGGACTGAGCGCTCTCGGTCGGCGGCGGCCCGGGCCACGGCGGCCGGCTCCCGCGCGCGGCCGGAGGTTCACTCCGCCCGGCGTACCCCGTCGATGAGGAACCCGCTGGGCGGCTGGGCGGGCATCCGGGTCAGGTCGAGCGCCAGGTCCTGCGGCGGGACCCGGTAGCTCATCGCGCAGGTCAGGTTGGTGACCGCCCGCTTCATCAGCTCGATGGTGAGCCACTCGCCGGGGCAGCGGTGGCCGGTGAAATGGTCGCCACCGCCCTGCGGGATGAAGCTGAACGGGTCGCCCCGCCAGCCGGTGAACCGCTCCGGCCGGAACTGTTCCGGCTCCGGCCACAGCTGCGGGTGGTGGTTGGTGGCATACAGGTCGAGCACCACCCGGCGACCCTGCGGGAAGTGGTGCCCCTGCCACTCGAAGGAGCGCCGGACCCGGGCGATCACCACCGGGAAGAAGGGGTAGTAGCGCCGTACCTCCTGCACGAAGTTCTCGGTGGCCGTGTCGTCGCCGCGGACCCGTTCCCGCCATTGCGGATGGTCGTGCAGGGCCAGCGCGGCGAACATCACGAAACGCCCGACCGCGACGGTCGGGCGGACGACGTTCAGCAGCTCCACCGCGGCGATCCGGCGGGGCAGCGGCTGCCCCTGCTCGTCGCGGTGCCCGGCGACCATCCGCAGCGCGCTGCCCTCCGGCGCGGGCAGGGCCCCCGACCGGGTCCGCTCGATCAGGTCGCCGATCCAGCGTTCGGCGCGGCGGCGGCCCAGCAGGCCCCGCCAGTGCCGCGGACCGACCGCGGCCGGCGCCTCGATCATCGCGTGCAGGTCGGCGCTGCGGCGCACCACGTCAGCGCCGGCCAGCGGCACGCCTGTCCAGGCGCAGACCGCCCGGGTCAGCATCCGGCCGACCTCCTCGCAGAGCGCCACCGGGCCGGCTTCCGCCCAGACCGGGATCCGGGCCCGCCACTCGTCGTCGAAGAGCTGCCCGAGTTGCCGGATGGCGGCGGACGTCATCATCGACATGAGCATCGCCTTGCGTGCCTGGTGCGCCGCACCGTCGAGCCCCTGGACGCCGCCGACCCCGGTGAGGGTGAGCTGCCCCCGCATCGGCATGGCCCCCCGGCGGACGAACCGGTCGTTGTCGTAGAACAGCTCGGCGGCCGGGCGGCCGCGCAGGCAGATGGTGGGCTCCAGCAGCAGCCGGGTCTGGAAGAGGTCGCTGCCGTACCGGTCGCAGCGGTCGCCGACGAACCGGTAACCCTCGCGGAGAAAGGCCAGCGTGCTGTCCGGACTGCGGTCGGTGGGGACGGTGCTCATCTGCTGCTCCTGACGCGGCTCGGCGACGGTGCCCGTCTACCCGTGCCGGGGCGGGCGAATCCCGCCCGTTGGGGCGTTGGTGTAGCAGCTGCGGCGGGCCCTGGGAGGGGCCAGCCGAGAGCACCGGAGCTGGCCCCTCCCAGGGCGCGGAAAAGCTGGTTGGCTCAGCCCGGAGACCGGCGGCGGGCCGGTCGCGGATCCGCCGGGCGCGACCGGCGGCGGTCACCGGCGACGGGGGAGGACGGATGCGGGACAACAGGGCGGCGCACTGGCGGCAGCGGCGGGCGGTGACCGGGCTGAGCGTGCGTCCCGGCGACCGCGAGGAGTCACTGATCGCACCGCCCCGGCGGTCCGGGGCCCGACCGCCCCGGTTCTTTACCGTGCACCTCGGCTTCGAGGCCGTCGATCCGGCTGTCGCCCGGGAGCTGGCCGTCGCGTACGCCGAGGCGCTGGGGCTGCTCCGCCCGGAGCTGGCGCTCGGCGCCGCGGCGCTCTCCCCGGCCGACGCCTGGCACCGCGCGGAGCGGCTGTTCTGCGGGGCGCTCGGGCCCGACGGCGAGCGGTGCGCGGACGTGGCCGGCCACCCGGGCTTCCACCACGCGCCCGGCCCCGGCGGTCTGGGTTGGGGCGACGGTGACTGAGCGCCGGGGCTCACTCCAGGTCGAACTCGCCGTCCTGGGCACCCGCGACGAAGGCGTCCCACTCGCCCTGGGTGAAGACCAGCACCGGCCCGTCCGGCTCGGCCGAGTTGCGCATCCCGATCAGGTCGTCGACGAAGGCCACCTCGACCGCGCCTTCGGAAGCGTCACCCTCGGCCCGCTGCCAGATCGCCCGGGAGAGGTCGAAGTCGCCCTTGGGGTGCTGACCCATGTCGTTCCTCCATCGCCACGCGTCACCGGGGAGCCCGTCCGGATCCCCATCGGGCAGGATAAGCGGATGCCGAGCCTGACCCGTGTAGAGGCGACCGCGCGTGGCGCGTTGATTACCGTCGAGTCCTACCAGGTGGACCTCGACCTGACCGGTGCGGGCGAGCGGTTCCGCTCGACCGTCACGATCCGGTTCCGGGCGACCCCCGGCGCCGACACCTTCGCCGAGGTGAAACCCGTTAACCTCCTCGGCGTACGCCTCAACGGCCGGGACCTCGACCCGGCCGTCCTCGACGACAACCGGTTGCCGCTGACCGGGCTGGCCGCGGAGAACACCCTGACGGTCAGCGCCGAGATGGCGTACTCGAACACCGGCGAGGGCCTGCACCGGTTCGTCGACCCGGCCGACGGCGAGACGTACCTCTACGCCATGTCCTTCCTCGACGACGTGCAGCGCATCTTCGCCGCGTTCGACCAGCCCGACCTGAAGGCGCCGGTGACCCTCTCGGTCACCGCCCCGCCGGAGTGGACCGTGGCCGCCAACGGGCGGCTCGCCGAGCGGCCGGCGCCCGGGCGCTGGGAGTTCGCCCCCACCGAACCCCTGGCCACCTACTTCTTCACGCTGATCGCGGGCCCGTGGCACGTCCGCCAGGACGAGCACGACGGCATCCCGCTCGGCCTCTACTGCCGGCGGTCGCTGGCCGCCCACCTGGACGCCGACGCCGACGAGATCTTCACGGTCACCCGGCAGTGCCTCGACCGGTTCCACCAGCTCTTCGCCGAGCGCTACCCGTTCGGCAAGTACGACCAGGCGTTCATGCCGGAGTTCAACGCCGGAGCAATGGAGAACCCGGGTCTGGTCACCCTGCGCGACGACTACATCTTCCGCTCCGCGGTCACCGACACGCAGCGGGAGCTGCGGGCCACCACGATCGCGCACGAGATGGCGCACATGTGGTTCGGCGACCTGGTCACCATGCGCTGGTGGGACGACCTCTGGCTGAACGAGTCCTTCGCCGAGTACCTGGGCACCCGGGTCACCGCCGAGGCCACCCGGTTCGACCGGGCGTGGACCACGTTCGCGATGCGCCGCAAGGCGTGGGGGTACGCGGCCGACCAGCGCCCCTCCACCCACCCGGTGGCCCCGGCGGAGGTGGCCGACGCCGCCCAGGCCCTGCTCAACTTCGACGGCATCTCCTACGCCAAGGGCGCCAGCGTGCTGCGCCAGCTCGTCGCCTGGGTCGGCGACGACGCCTTCCTCACCGGCTTGAACGCGCACTTCGCCAAGCACCGGTTCGGCAACGCCACCCTCACCGATCTGCTGGAGAGCCTGAGCACGGCGAGCGGGCGGGACCTGGCCGACTGGGCCGCCCGCTGGCTGCGCCGCCCGCAGGTGAACACGCTGCGGATGGTGACCGCGGTGGACGCCGACGGCCGGTGGAGCGAGGCGGCGGTGGTGCAGACCGCGCCGGAGGCGTACCCGGTGCTGCGCCCGCACCGCATCGGCGTGGCCCGCTACGCCCCGGACGCCCCGGTGCACCGCTTCGAGGTGGACCTGGACCCGGACGCCGACGGCGGTCGCACCGAGCTGACCGAGCTGATCGGGCAGCCGGCCGCCGGCCTGCTGCTGCCCAACGCCGGTGACCTCACCTTCGCCAAGATCCGGCTCGACCCCGCCTCCGCGGACGCGGTGCCGATGCTGCTCGCCGGGCTGGACGACCCGCTGGCCCGGGCGCTGCTCTGGGGCGAGGCACTGGACGCCGCCACCGACGGCGAGCGTCCGGTGGCCTCGGTGGTCTCGCTCATCGCGGCGGCGCTGCCGGCCGAGACCGAGGTGATCATCGCCGAGGACGTGCTCACCCTCAGCCGTGGCCTGGTCGACCGATACCTGGAGCCGCTGGCCCGGGCCGCGGCCCTGCTTCGGATCGCGGAGGCGTGCGCCGCGTTGTTGGCCGGCGCGCCGTCCGGGGGCTCGCTGCAGCTCGCCGCGGCCCGGGGCCTGATCGGCGCCACCGCCGACGCCGGGCTGCTCGCCGGTTGGCTGGCCGGCGACGGCGTGCCGGAGGGGCTGGCCGTGGACGCCGACCTGCGCTGGGCGCTGCTGCACCGGCTGGTCGTGCTCGGTGCGGCCGGCGAGCCGGAGATCGCCGCCGAGGCGGCCGCCGACCGCAGCGCCACCGGCGCCGAGCGGGCCGCGAGCTGCCGGGCCGCGCTGCCCGACGCCGACGCCAAGCGGGCCGCCTGGGAGATCATCACCAGCAACACCGAGCTCTCCAACCGGCTCGTCGAGGCGACCGCGGAGGGCTTCTGGCAGCCGGAGCAGGCCGAGCTGACCGCCGGATACGTCGAGCGGTACTTCGCCGACATGCCGGCGGCGGCGCGGCTGCGTACCCCCTGGATGGCCGACCGGGTCGCCACCCTGGCCTTCCCCCGCTACGCCGTGGCGCGGTCCACCCGGGACCTGGCCGCGGCGCTGCTGGCCCGCGACGACCTGACGCCGGGCCTGCGCCGGCAGGTCGTCGACCGGGACGACGATCTGCGCCGCGCGCTGGTGGCGCGCACGGCGGTGGCCGCCGCCTCGGCCTGACCGGTTCGTGGGTGGCGCGCCGAAACGGGCGCGCCACCCACGGCGCGGGTTCAGCGTGCGGCCGTCGTCACGGGGGCGTCCCAGTCGATGACGTACCGCTGCTCGGGGCCGAGCGTCTTCTCCGGGTTCATCGCTATCCGCATCAGCATCGGCATGAGCACCGGCATCAGCGCCCGGGCCACCGGGCCCGGTGCCTTCGTGCGGTTGATCTTCGCCGCTCGCGCGGCGACCGCTTCCACCCGGCTGCGGCGCAGCTGCTCGTAGGCGGCGAACGCGGACGGGATGTCGGGCAGGTCCCGCAGGCAGCGGGCCAGCTGCACGGCGCTCTCGATGGCCAGCGAGGCACCCTGGCCGGAGCTGTTCGACGGCGCGTGCGCCGCGTCGCCGACCAGCACCATCCGCCCGCGGTGCCAGTGCCGCACCGGCGGCATGATGTGCAGCGAGCCCACCACCTGCAGTTCGTCCTCGCGGCTGGTGAGCATGAGCTCGCGACCCGGGTCGTCGTCGGCGTACGCGGCCCGCAGCGTCCGCATCCAGTCGGCCGGTGGCACGGCGCGGGCCTCGGTGAGGCTCATCGGCCGTTGCTGCGGCAGGTTGACGCCCCACCGGGTGCCGCCGCCCGGCTCCGGCCAGTAGAGGTAGTAGCCGCCCCGGCCGAAGGCGAAGGTCATGGTGCCTGGTTCCACCTCGACCTCGTGCCGGGCCACCGCCTCGAAGCCGAGCAGCCCGGTGAACTTCGGCCCGACGGCGTCCGGGTCGATCAGGGCGCGCACCACCGACCGGATGCCGTCGGCGCCGATGAGGACATCCGCCGTCGCCGTGCTGCCGTCGGCGAACCGGGCGGTGACGCCGCTGCCCGTCTCCCGCACGTCAACCAGGCGCTTCCCGTGCTCGATGACCACCCCGTCGGCGTGGGCGCGGTCGTGCAACACGCGGTGCAGTTCGTTGCGGTGCACCACCTGCAACGGCGGCACACCCGCCAGACCCGGCAGGGCGATGCGCTTGCGCCCTACCGCCATCACCATTCGAACCATCGGATTGCCGATCGCGGTCACGGCCCGGTCCGCGTCGACGGCGCGCAGCGCGGCGACGCCGTTGGGCGCGAGCCCGAGCGTGCCGCCGGCGCCGTCGGTGGTGCTCGGGTACGCCTCGTACACGGTCGCGGTGATGCCCGCCCGGTGCAGCGCCAACGCGGTCACCGGGCCGGCGATGCCGCCGCCGATCACGATCGCTGTTCGCACTGTGGTCATGCTTCCCTCCCAGGGATCGTCGGTTGCGATGCGTACGAACCGACCTGGAGGGAGCCCAGCTATCCTCATGGTTGCCGCTTCGGGCCGGGCACCTTCGGGTGTCGGTTCGAGGTAAGGGCCCCGGCCTGGTGTTGGCGCACCGTGCCGGGGCCGTCCATCACGGTGCGGAGCCGCTCCTCTCCCCGGGCCCGTCCGGCTCGGCCGGCAGCACGCCGGTCTCGTGGAAGGCCCGCCACTCGGCCAGGCCCGGGTAGCTGCCCGAGCCGAGCTCGGCCAGCAGGGCGCGGACCCAGGCCACCTCCGCCTCCCGGATGGCCAGGTCGTATTCCGACTCGACCAGGAACAGGCGTGGCAGGGCGCGCAGGTGCTCCGCGAGGGCGGCACGTTCGGCCCCGACCTCCTCCTCCAGCAGCGTCAGCCGCCGGCGCAGCAGGGCCGTCGCCTCCTCGGGATGCAGCACGGCGAGCACCGACAGGCCGGCGCGGAAGCGGGACTGCTCGGCGACCGGGGTCGAGACCAGCTCGCGGGTCCAGTCGACCAGCTCCGCCCGGCCGGCGTCGGTGATGCGGTAGACGGTGCGCTCAGGGCGCCGACCCGCACGGACGCTCTCCACGGCCGCGATCAGGCCGTGCCGCTCCAGATTGCGGACCACCGTGTAGAAGGACCCCCACTTGATGCCCATGTCGTGGTCCTTGCCCCAGCCGCGCAGCGTGGTGGCGATCTCGTACGGGTGCATGGGCCGCTGGACCAGGGCGGACAGCACGGCCAGGGCCAGCAGGTTGCCGACCTTCCGTCGCCCCGACATGCCGCCTCCCATGATGCTCGCTGCCGATTACTCGCAGACGAGTATATGGCCAACCGGACGATCGGGGAAGCCCCGGCCGGAACCGTCCGAAGCGCGGGCGCCGGCAAGGGGCGAGACTGCCGACGCCCCGCACCGGCCTACGATCGCGGGGTGGAGGAAGACATCAGGCGGATCGGGATCATGGGCGGCACCTTCGACCCGATCCACCACGGTCACCTGGTGGCGGCCAGCGAGGTGGCGGACCGGTTCGGCCTGGACGAGGTGGTCTTCGTCCCCACCGGCCAGCCCTGGCAGAAGGCGGACGAGGTGGTCAGCTCCGCCGAGGACCGCTACCTCATGACGGTGATCGCCACCGCCTCCAACCCCCGCTTCCAGGTGAGCCGCGTCGACATCGACCGCGGCGGCCCGACGTACACCGTCGACACCCTGCGCGACCTGCACGCCGAGTACGGCCCGAAGGTCCAGCTCTTCTTCATCACCGGTGCGGACGCGCTGGAACGCATCCTGTCCTGGAAGGAAGTGGACAAGATGTTCGAGCTGGCCCACTTCATCGGGGTGACCCGCCCCGGGTTCGAACTCACCGACAAGCACCTCCCCGCGGACACGGTCAGCCTGGTACAGGTCCCGGCCATGGCCATCTCCTCGACCGACTGCCGCGCCCGGGTGGCCCGCGGTGAGCCGGTCTGGTACCTGGTGCCGGACGGTGTGGTGCAGTACATCGCCAAGCGGCGCCTCTATCAGCGGTGAAATCTTCCCCAACGCGAGCGTTTGTCCGGGTAATCGGCCAGAACTGACAAGTCGTCGCGCGGCCCGGTGTGAGAGGCTTGGAGGATCGCACGGTTGATCGAAGGAGAACGGTGACAGTTTCCGAACGCGCTCACGAGCTGGCGATGGCCGCCGCCCAGGCCGCGGCCGACAAGAAGGCGCAGGACATCGTCATCATCGATGTGGGCGACCAGCTCGCCATCACCGACGCGTTCCTGCTGGCCGCCGCTCCGAACGAGCGCCAGGTGCTCGCCATCGTCGACGCCATCGAGGAGCGTCTGCTGGAGCTGCCGGAGAAGGCCAAGCCGGTCCGGCGCGAGGGCGAGCGGGGTGGCCGCTGGGTGCTGCTCGACTACGTCGACATCGTGGTGCACGTGCAGCACACCGAGGAGCGCGAGTTCTACGCCCTCGACCGGCTCTGGAAGGACTGCCCGCAGATCCCGTTCGTGGACCGAGACCTGGCCGACTCCACCGCAGGCACCGCCAGCGCGGAATGACCCGCCTGATCATCTGGCGGCACGGCAACACCGACTGGAACGCCGCCGACCGGGTCCAGGGGCAGACCGACGTCCCGCTCAACGACCTCGGTCGCGAGCAGGCCCGCGCCGCCGCGTCCGTGCTGGCCGCGCTGCGCCCCGACGCCATCGTCGCCAGCGACCTGCGCCGGGCCGCCGACACCGCCGCCGCCCTCGCCGCGCTGACCGGGCTGCCGGTACGCACCGACGCCCGGCTGCGGGAGCGCCACTTCGGCCAGTGGCAGGGCCTCGCGCTCACCGAGGTCGCCGAGCGCTTCCCCGACGAGTACGCCCGCTGGCGCGCCGGCGACCCCGACCCGGGCGCCGGCATCGAGCACCTCGACGACCTGGGCAAGCGCCTCGGCGCCGCCATGCAGGACGCGGCCGACCTGGCCGTCGGCGGCACCGTCGTGGTGACCACGCACGGCGGCGGCGCCCGGCAGGGCGTCGGCTACCTGCTCGGCTGGGACCACGCCGTGCTGCGCAGCGTCGGTTCGCTGGCCAACTGCCACTGGACCGAGCTGCGCCACAACGACGTCCGGGGCTGGCACCTGCGCGCGCACAACGTCGGGCTCATCACGCAGCCGGCGCTGACCGACGCGGTCTGAGTCATCCGGCCCGGGCGTGCCGGGCCGGCATCGGCTAGCGTGCCGGTCATGCCCGTCGCGGTCGTCACCGACTCCACCGCCTACCTCCCGCCCGAGCTGGTGCGCGCGCACCGGCTCACCGTGGTCCCGTTGACCGTCGTGCTCAACGGCGCCGAAGGGCGGGAGGGGGTCGAGACGTTTCCGGACGACGCCGCCCGGGCACTGAGCGGCCGACGGGTCTCGGCCAGCACCTCCCGCCCGGCTCCGGAGCAGTTCGCGCAGGTCTACCGCGAACGGCTCGCCACCGGCGCCGCCGGCGTGCTCTCGGTGCACCTGTCGGCCGAGCTGTCCGGCACGGTGGAGGCCGCCCGGCTGGCCGCCGCCGAGTTCGGCGACCGGGTCGCCGTGGTCGACAGTCGCTCGACGGGGATGGGCCTGGGCTTCCCGGCGCTCGCCGCCGCCGCGGCCGCCGCCGAGGGCGCGGACCTGTCCGGGGTACGCCAGGCGGCGGTCGACGCCATCGCCCGGACCACCATCTTCTTCTACGTGGACACCCTGGAGTTCCTGCGTCGGGGTGGCCGGATCAACGCGGCCGAGGCCCTGCTCGGCACCGCCCTGTCGGTGAAGCCGATCATGCACATGCCGGACGGCACGATCGCGCTCCGGGACAAGGTCCGTACCGCCAGCCGGGGTGTGGCCCGCCTGGTCGACCTGGCCGTCGAGGCGGCCGGCGACGCCGAGGTGGACCTGGCGGTGCACCACCTCGCCGCCCCGCAGCGCGCCGAGCAACTGGTCGCGGCGCTGACCGAGCGCCTCGGCGCCCGCCTGCACGACACGTACGTCACCGAGGCCGGGGCGGTCGTGGCGGCGCACGCCGGACCGGGACTGGCCTGCGTGGTCATCCACCGCCGCCCCTCCTGACCGACGCCGCCTCCACCCGGGTGCCGGCGCCACCCCGGCGAGGTGGCGGCATCCAGTGCACGCGGACACCGCAGTTTCGTCGATGCGGCTCCGGATAGCGCGCGGCCCTCCGGGCCCGGGAGAATGACGTCGTGTCGTACGTGGTGACCGGCGGGGGCCGGGGCGTCGGACGGGCCATCGTGGAGCGGCTCGCCACCGACGGCGGCACCGTGGTGGTCGTCGAGCAGGACCCGGACGCGCTGCGCTGGCTGGCCGAGCATCCCGCCGCCGACCGGCTGCGGCCGGTGCTCGGCGACGCCGCCGACGAGGAGGTCACCGGGCGGGCCGCCGACCTGGCCGAGGCGGCCGACCCGCTGGCCGGCTGGGTCAACAACGCCGCCGTGTTCCGGGACGCCGCCCTGCACACCGCGCCTGCGGCCGAGGTGTTCGAGTTGATCGCGCGGAACCTGCGCCCCGCCGTGGTCGGCGCCGGCACCGCGGTACGCCGATTCCTGGCCGCCGGCACCGGTGGCGCGATCGTCAACGTCTCCTCCCACCAGGCCCGCCGGGCGGTGCCGGGCGCCCTGCCGTACGCCACGGCGAAGGCCGCCCTCGAAGGGCTCACCCGCTCGCTCGCCGTCGAGTACGGCGTCCGGGGCGTACGGACCAACGCCGTCGCGCTCGGCTCGATCCACACCGAGCGGCACGCCGCCTTCCTCGCCGCACGGGAGCCGGCCGAAGCGGAGTGGATCACCGCGGAGCTGGCTCGGCTGCACCCGCTGGGCCGGATCGGGCGTACCGGGGAGGTGGCCGAGGTGGTGGCGTTCCTGCTGTCGGAGCGGGCCAGCTTCGTCAACGGGGCGACGGTGCCGGTGGACGGCGGCCGGGCGGTGTTCGGCGTCGACCCCGAGGCGAGGTGAGCATGGACCGATAGCACGGTTCGGGCATGATCAGGTCGTCGTCCACAGGGGATCCGCCTGTCCACAGCCTGCCTGGTCCTTCCTGAACACCACCCGTCGTGCGACCTAGCCTCGCGCCGTGTCAGACGACGACGAGAGCGCGGTGCGCCGGCGGCTGTCCCGGCTGTTCACCCGGGACGCCCGCCGCGAGCCGGACTGGCCGACCTTCGACCTGCTCCCGGCGGCACCCGCCACGCCCCGGCCGCGCGTACCCGGGGAGCCGGGCCGGCGCTCCGATGCGGTCGTGCCGCCGGTCACCGGCTCCGCCGAGGCGGACGAGCCGGAGCCCAGCCCGGACCCGCCGTCGCGGCTCTCCCGGCTGCCCGGGCCGGGCGCGTTCGATCCCGGTCGGCGGGGCGTCCGGGCGCTGGCCCTCGTCGCCGTCGTCGTGGTGCTGGTGGCCGGGATCTGGGCCTGGCGGGCCCGCCCGCACGCCGAGCCGGTCCGGCCGGTGTCGACGGTGGCCGCCGCGGACGAGCCACTGCCGTCCCCGGTCGCCTCGTCCGGGGCGAGCGGCGAGGTGGTGGTCGCGGTCGCCGGCAAGGTACGCCGTCCGGGCCTGGTCCGGCTGCCCGCCGGCTCGCGGGTCGGCGACGCCCTCGAGGCGGCCGGTGGCGCGCTGCCCGGCGTGGACGTGGCCCTGCTCAACCCGGCCCGCAAGGTCACCGACGGCGAGCTGATCCTGGTCGGCGTGGCCGCACCGCCCGGCCAGCCGGCGCAGCCCGGCCAGGCGGCGGGGCCGGCAGCCCCCGGTGGGGCGCCCGCCGGTCCGGTCAACCTGAACACGGCCACGCTGGCCCAGCTCGACGCGCTGCCCGGCGTCGGCCCGGTGCTCGCCCAGCGGATCCTCGACCACCGGGAGCGGCACGGCGGCTTCCGGTCGGTCTCCGACCTGCGCCAGGTCGAGGGCATCGGCGACGCCCGGTACGAGCAGCTCAAAGAACTGGTGACGGTGTGAACCCCGCGACCGACACCGGGGCTCGCGAGGTACCCGATCTGCGGCTGGCCGGGCTGGCGGTGGCCGCCTGGCTGGCCGCCCTGGCCGGCCTGCACCTCACCGCGGCGGCGACGGCCACCGTGGCCGCGGTCGCCGGCGGCCTGGCCACCCTCCTCGGTCTCCACCTGTGCGGCCTGCTGGGCCGGCCGGCCGCCCCGGTCCGCCGGCTCGGCTGGGTCGCGGTGGCCGTGCTGCTCGGGGTGGTCTGCGGCGCGACCGCCACCGCGGCCCGGGTCGCGGTCCGCGACGCCGCCCCGGTGCGGGCGCTCGTGCAGGAGCGGCCCCTGGTCACCGTCGAGCTGGTGGTCCGGGACGACCCGCGCCCGATCCGGGGCGTCGCCGGCCGGCCGGCCACCGTGCTCCTCCGCGCCGACCTGCTCCGTCTGACCGACTCCACCGGCCGGCAGGTGGCCGGATCGGTGCGGGGCCTGGTGCTGGCGAGCGATCCGGCCTGGCGGACCCTGCTGCCGGGGCAGCGGGCGACCGCACGGGGAAGGCTGATGGCCCCGCGCGGCGGGGATCTGACCGCGGCGGTGCTCTCGGCGACCGGGTCGCCCACCCTGCACGGCCCACCGCCCTGGGTGCAGCGGGCCGCCGGCGCCCTCCGGGCCGGGCTGCAACGCGCGTGCGAGCCGCTCCCCGACGAGCCGGGCGGGTTGCTGCCCGGCCTGGTCGTGGGCGACACCAGCCGCCTGCCGCCGGCGGTGGAGGAGGACTTCCAGACCACCGGGATGACCCATCTGAACGCGGTGTCCGGCTCGAACGTGGCCATCGTCGTCGGGGCGGTGCTGCTGCTCGCCCGCTGGGCCCGGGCCGGTCCCCGGACCGCCGCCGCGCTCTGCGTGTTCGCCCTGATCGGGTTCGTGATCCTGGTTCGGCCGTCGCCGAGCGTGGTCCGCGCGGCGGCGATGGGAGCCATCGGCCTGGCCGCGCTCGCCGCCGGGCGATCCCGGGCCGCGCTGCCCGCCCTCGCCGCCGCGGTCACCGTGCTGGTGCTGGTCGACCCGGAGCTGGCCGGGGACCCCGGTTTCACGCTCTCCGTGTGCGCCACCGCCGGGCTGCTGCTGCTCGCTCCCGGGTGGCGGGACGGCCTGCGCCGGCGGGGCGTACCGGCAGGGCTGGCCGAGGCGCTCGCCGTGCCGGCCGCCGCCCAGCTCGCCTGCGGTCCGGTGATCGCCGGCCTGTCCGGCACGGTGAGCCTGGTCGCGGTGCCGGCGAACCTCCTGGTGGTGCCGGCCGTCGCGCCCGCCACCGTGCTCGGCGTGCTCGCCGCCGTGGCGTCGCCGGTCTGGCCGGCGGGTGCCGAGTTCGCCGCCTGGCTGGCGAGCTGGCCGGCCTGGTGGCTGGTGACGGTGGCCCGGCAGGGGGCCCGGTTGCCCGCCGGGACGCTGCCCTGGCCGGGCGGGGTGACCGGCGCCCTGCTGCTGGCCGCCCTGAGCGTGGCCCTGCTGCTCGCCACCCGCCGGCCGCTGCTCCGCCGGCTCGTCGCGGTCGGCGCGGTCGCGGCGGTGCTCGGCGCGCTGCCCGTCCGGCTGCTGGCCGCCGGCTGGCCACCGGCCGGCTGGGTGGTGGTGGCCTGCGCGGTGGGGCAGGGCGACGCCGTCGTGCTGCCGGTCGCCGCCGGCCGGGCGGTGGTGGTCGATGCCGGCCCGGACCCGGCCGGGGTGGACGGGTGCCTGCGCCGGCTCGGCGTACGGGAGGTCCCGCTGCTGGTGGTCAGCCACTTTCACGCCGATCACGTGGGTGGCATCGCCGGGGTGTTCCGGGGCCGGCGGGTGACGGACGTGGTGACTCCGCAGTGGGCGGAGCCGCCCTACGGCGTGTCCCAGGTACGCGCCGCCGCGCGCGATGGCGGCGCCGCGCTGCGTGCCGTGCCGGCGGGCTGGCGGTGGCGGGCCGGGGGAGCGGAGCTGGCCGTGCTCGGTCCGCCGTACCCGCTGCGGGGCAGCCGGTCGGATCCGAACAACAACTCCCTGGTGCTGGCGGCCACGGTGGCCGGGGTGCGGATCCTGCTGCCGGGCGATGCCGAGACGGAGGAGCAGCGGGCCCTGCTGGAGAGCCTGCCGCCCGGTGGTGTCCGGGCCGATGTGCTGAAGGTGGCCCACCACGGGTCGGCCTACCAGGATCCGGAGTTCCTGGCGGCGGTCCGGCCCGCCGTCGCCCTGGTGTGCGTGGGCGCGGACAACGACTACGGGCACCCCAACCCGGGCCTGCTGGACCGGCTCACCCGGGCCGGCGCGCGGGTGCTGCGGACCGACACGGACGGGGACGTCGCCGCGGTCCGGGACGGCTCCGGCCTCGCGGTGGTGGCCCGGGGCGTGGGGCCGGGACGCCGGGGTGGCCGGTGACCCTGGCGGATCGAAGCGGATTGCTCGGATAGCAGGCGGATCGACTCAAATGTCTGGATTCGCGCTGAGTGCAGGCTGTGCCGTCACAGTCACCGATGAGCAGGCACGATCCGGTCGGGGGCCGTGCGAATATGGGCGACGTGACCCCCGCCAGCCTGCCTCCTATTCTGCTCGTTCTCGGCGACGAGGAACTGCTCGCCACGCGAGCGGTCTCCGAAGCCGTCGCCCGGGCCCGCAGCGTCGACCCGGACGTGGACGTCCGCGAGTACCAGGCCGGCTCCCTGACGGTGGGCGAGATCGCCGAGATGCTCAGCCCGTCGCTGTTCGGCGGCCGCCGGGTGCTCGTGCTCCGCTCCGGGCAGGACGCCCGCAAGGATCTGGTCACCGCGCTGCTGGCATACGCGAAGAACCCGGACCCGGACGTGCAGCTCGTGGTGTTGCACCTCGGTGGCGCGAAGGGGAAGGCGTTCGCCGACGGGTTGCGTGCGGCGGGCGCGACCGTGGTGCCCGCGGCGAAGCTCAAGGGGCACCGCGAGCGGGTGGCCTTCGTGCGGGACGAGATCCGCCGCAGCGGGGGCAGGTGCACCGAGGACGCGGCCGAGGCGCTGATCGCCGCCGTCGGCACCGACCTGCGGGAGCTGGCGGCCGCCTGCGCCCAGCTCGTCGCCGACACCGACGGCCGGATCGGGGCGGACACGGTGGCCCGCTACTACCGGGGCCGGGTGGAGGTGACCGGCTTCACCGTCGCCGACGCGACCATGGTCGGTGACGTCCCGGCCGCCCTGGAGGCGTTGCGCTGGGCGCTGCACGTCGGTGTCGACCCGGTGCCGATCGCCGACGCGCTCGCCGACGGGGTCCGGACGGTGGCCCGGGTCGCCTCCGCCGGGCGGGGCAGCCCCTATCAGCTGGCCAGCAGCCTGGGCATGCCGGCGTGGAAGATCGAGCGGGCCCAGCGGCAGGGCCGGGGCTGGACCCCGGAGGGCCTGGTGGCGGCCATGCGGGCGGCCGCCGAGTGCAACGCGGCCGTCAAGGGCGGCTCCGACGACCGGGCGTACGCGCTGGAGCGGGCGGTCTTCTCGGTCGTCGCGGCCCGCCAGGGTGGCGCCCGGTGACCCGACCCGCCCGGTCCTGGGCGATGGTCCCGACCGACGCGGAGCGGTACCGCCCGCTCTACGCCCGGGTCCTCGGACTGCGCTTCGTCAACCCGGGCGGGGTGCTCTGCTTCCTCTTCTTCGAGGGGGCGGTGGCGCTCGCCGTGCTGCTCGCCCTCGCCGAACTGGTCACCTGGTGGGCCGTGCTGGTGCTGCCGGCGGCGGTGGCGGTGATGGTGAAGCTCAACGACATGGTCGCCGAGATGGTGATCCGCACCGCCGCCCAGGTGCCGGAGCAGGAACGGGACCGCTTCCGCCGGCAGATCGAACCGGTGGTCGGGCGGGCCCGCGTGCCGTCGACGGCCCGGGCGCTGCCCGGCGCGGCCCACCCGGGCGACCCGGCGCTGCGAGCCGCCCACCCCGGCGACCCGGCGCTGCGAGCCGCCCACCCCGGCGACCCGCGGTGAGATGGGCGGAAGGCCGCCGAGGGCCCGGAACGTAGACAGCCGGAAGCCCCGGGGCGGGTGCCCCGGGGCTTCCGGTCAGGTCTGAAGGCGCTCGTCAGGCCGAGAACGAGGCGACGCGCTGGGCGATCGCCGACTTCCGGTTGGCCGCCTGGTTGGCGTGGATGACGCCCTTGCTGGCAGCCTTGTCCAGCTTGCGGGTGGCATCCCGCATCAGGGTGGTGGCCAGCTCGGTGTCGCCAGCCTCGGCAGCCTCGTGGAACTTCCGGATGGCGGTCTTCAGCGACGACTTGACCGACTTGTTACGCAGCCGGCGCTTCTCGTTCTGCCGGTTGCGCTTGATCTGGGACTTGATGTTCGCCACGCGACAGCCTCGTCTTGATAGCTCGGGTTGGTCTGCTTTCGCGCACGACGAGCATGCGTCATCGCCGCGCGAAAAGCCAGGTTACCAGGTCGGCCGGGACGAGCCAAAACGGCTCAGGTCCAGCCCCGCCGTGCGGCCAGCCAACCGAGTGCCTGCTCGCCGCTCCACAGCTGGTGGGCGCGGATGTGTGGGGAGGCGGTCGACGGCCCGGTGGCGGCGCTGGTCAGGAAGTATCCGGACAGCGCTGCGAGGGTCACGTCCAGCGCGTCGGCGGGGGCGTCGGCGGCCGCCGGGTGGGTGGCGAAGGCGACGTCCACGGCCAGGCCGCTGGCGTACCCGGTGATCAGCAGGCTGACCAGATCGAACCAGGCCGGCCCGTGACACAGCCAGGTCCAGTCGCAGAGCCACGCCCGGCCGGCCGGGTCGATCAGGAGGTTGTCCACCCGCAGGTCGCCGTGGACCAGCCCGCCGGTGGCGGCGTACCCGGGAAGGCGGGACTCCAGCGCGACCAGCTCCGGGAGCGGGGCCCAGGCCGGCAGCTCCGGCGCGGGCTCGCGGCCGGCGGCCACCTCCCCCCACCAGAGGATGTCGTCCCGGGCCAGGTCGGCGAGGCGGGGCAGCCCGAGCGCCACCAGTTCCGCCGGCGGCTCGGCGAGCGCGGCGGCCACCTCGGCGTACGCGGCGAGGGCGGCGTCCAGCTCGGCCGGGTCCCAGGGCAGCCGGGGGGTCCGCCCGTCGACGGCGTCCAGGGCGAGCGCGTACCAGCCGGCCTCGGTCAGCGCCCAGCGCGGGCGGGGGACCGGCAGCCCGGCGGGGAGCCGGGCCAGGATCGCGGCCTCGTGGAAGTACCAGTCGGCCAGCTGCCGCTGGGTGTCCAGCGCCGCCGCCTTGACGAAGGTCCGGCCGCGGTCGGGACCGGTGAGCACCGCGGCGAAGCCTCGGGTGAAGCCGGCGCCGGCCACCCGGACCGCCACCGGGGGCCCGCCGAGCCGGGCGGCCACCGCCGCCCGCAGCCCGGCCGGCAGCCCGGCCCAGTCGGGACGGACGGCGGTCGCCTCGTACGGCACCGGGGGCAGCGAGATCGGTGGCACGTTCCCATGCTGCCGGACGGAGTGTCGTACCGCGCTGGCAGCATCCGGGCCGTGGAGATGGACGAGTTCTGGGCGCTGGTCGAGGCGTCCGCCGACGGCGCTCGGACGCCCGACGAGCGGCTGGCCTGGCTCACCGACCGGCTGGCCGCCCGGCCCGCCGCCGAGGTGGTCGACTTCGCGCTGCGGCTGGACGAGCTGCGGGGTCCGGTCGACACCTGGCGCCTCTGGGGTGCCGCGACGCTGCTCTTCGACGGGTTCTGCTCCGACGACAGCTTCCACTACTTCCAGCCGTGGCTGATCGGCCTCGGCCGGGAGGCGTACCACCGGGTGGTGGCCGATCCGGACGCGCTCGCCGACCTGCCGCAGGTCCGTCGGCTGGCCGGCCGTCCCCGGGGAGACTGGGCCGACGACGAGTGGCCGGACTGGGAGTGCCTCGACTACGTGGCCGACGAGGCGTACGAGCGGATCACCGGCGCGCCGGAGAGCCTGGACGACGCGGTGTCGGCCCGGGGCCGTGAGCTGCGCAGTTCGCCGCAGCCGGGGGACGAGGCGTGGGCCGTGTCGGACCTGGCCGAGCTGAGCCGCCGGTACCCGCGACTCGCCGCGCTGTTTCCGCTGTCCGGCCGGGGCCGGGGGTCGGTCTGGGAGACTGCCACGCCATGAGGACCGACGACTTCTGGCAGCTGATCGACCGCGCCCGCACCGGCGGTGGGGGCGAGCCCGCAGCGGTCGCCGCCCGCGCGGTCGCCCTGCTCGCCGAGCGGGACCCGGCGGAGATCGTCGGGTACGCCCACCACCAGCGGCGGGTGCTCGCCGCCTCCTACCGGGTCGATCTCTGGGGCGCGGCGTACCTGATCAACGGGGGCGCCTCCGACGACGGCTTCGAATACTTCCGGGGATGGCTGATGGCCCAGGGCCGGGCGGTCTTCGCCAAGGCCGTCGCCGACCCGGACTCCCTGGCCGAGCTGCCGCAGGTCCGGGCCGCCGCGCTCAGCGGCGAGGAGTTCACGTGCGAGGACATGCTGGCGGTGCCCTGGGAGGCGTACCGGAAGGCGACCGCGACCGAGCTGCCGACGGACCGTGACCCGGTGCCCGTGCCCGACCTGAACGACTTCTGGGACTTCGACGACGAGGAGGAGGCGCGGCGGCGGCTGCCCCGGCTCGCCGCCCTCTTCGTGGAGCCGCCGGAGGAGTGACGGGGGAGGACCGGCTTTCCCGGCGACGTGGGAGCATAGAGGGGGCCGGCGCCGCGCCGGCCCGCTCACGTCAGCCGACCAGAACGGACCGCTGTGCCACCGACGCTCGATCCCGGCGCGAACGCTCCTGGTGCCACCGACCCGGCGCGCATCAGGAATTTCTGCATCATCGCCCACATCGACCATGGGAAGTCGACCCTGGCCGACCGGATGCTGCAGCTCACCGGCGTGGTCGATCCGCGGCAGATGCGCGCCCAGTACCTCGACCGGATGGACATCGAGCGCGAGCGCGGCATCACCATCAAGAGCCAGGCCGTCCGCATGCCGTGGACCATCCGGGAGGGCGACCGGGCCGGCGAGACCGCCGTGCTCAACATGATCGACACCCCGGGCCACGTGGACTTCACGTACGAGGTGTCCCGGTCCCTCGCCGCGTGCGAGGGCGCGATCCTGCTGGTCGACGCCGCGCAGGGGATCGAGGCGCAGACCCTGGCCAACCTCTATCTGGCCCTCGAGAACGACCTGCACATCATCCCGGTGCTCAACAAGATCGACCTGCCGGCCGCCCAGCCCGAGAAGTACGCCGAGGAGCTGGCCCACCTGATCGGCGGCGACCCGGCGGACTGCATCAAGGTCTCCGGCAAGACCGGCGAGGGCGTGCCGCACCTGCTGGACGAGATCGTCCGGCAGTTCGTGCCGCCGGTCGGCGAGGCCGAGGCCCCGGCCCGCGCGATGATCTTCGACTCGGTGTACGACGTCTACCGGGGCGTGGTCACCTACGTCCGGGTGATCGACGGCCGGATCGAGGCCCGCGACCGGATCAAGATGATGTCCACCGGCGCCGTGCACGAGCTGCTGGAGATCGGCGTCATCTCGCCGGAGATGGTGAAGGCCGGCGCGCTCGGCGTCGGCGAGGTGGGCTACCTGATCACCGGTGTGAAGGACGTGCGCCAGTCCCGGGTGGGTGACACGGTCACCATCAACACCCGGCCGGCGACCGAGGCGCTGGGTGGCTACAAGGACCCGAAGCCGATGGTCTACTCCGGCCTCTACCCGATCGACGGATCCGACTACCCCAACCTCCGTGAGGCGCTGGACAAGCTCAAGCTCAACGACGCGGCGCTGACGTACGAGCCGGAGACCTCGGGCGCGCTCGGCTTCGGCTTCCGCTGCGGCTTCCTCGGCCTGCTGCACTTGGAGATCATCCGGGAGCGGCTGGAGCGGGAGTTCAACCTCGACCTCATCTCCACCGCGCCGAACGTGGTCTACCGGGCCATCCAGGAGGACGGCGAGGAGATCGTGGTCACCAACCCCAGCGAGTACCCGACCGGCAAGATCGCCGAGGTGTACGAGCCGACGGTCCGGGCCACCGTGCTCACCCCGAACGACTACGTCGGCGCGGTGATGGAGCTGTGCCAGGGCCGCCGGGGCAGCCTGCTCGGCATGGACTACCTCTCCGCGGACCGCGTGGAGCTGCGCTACACCCTTCCGCTGGCCGAGATCATCTTCGACTTCTTCGACCAGCTCAAGAGCCGCACCAAGGGGTACGCCTCGCTGGACTACGAGCCCTCGGGCGAGCAGGCGTCCGATCTGGTCAAGGTGGACATCCTGCTGCACGGCGAGCCGGTGGACGCGTTCAGCGCCATCGTGCACAAGGACAAGGCCTACAACTACGGCACGACGATCGCGGCCAAGTTGCGCACCCTGATCCCGCGCCAGCAGTTCGAGGTGCCCATCCAGGCCGCCATCGGCAGTCGGGTGATCGCCCGGGAGACGATTCGCGCCATCCGTAAGGACGTGCTCGCGAAGTGCTACGGCGGTGACATCAGCCGTAAGCGCAAGCTGCTGGAGAAGCAGAAGGAAGGCAAGAAGCGGATGAAGATGGTCGGCCGGGTGGAGGTGCCGCAGGAGGCCTTCATCGCCGCCCTCTCCTCCGACTCAGGGGACGGCAAGCCCGCCGGCAAGAAGTAGGCCCTCGCCGTACGCCGACGCATGGCCGGCGCCCCGCCACGGTGACCCGGATCCGGGTCCCGCGGGCGGGGCGCCGGCCTTTCGCGTACCCGGAGGTGAATTTCGCGCTGCGGACGCCTGCCGTCCGATCCGGTCGGCACCCCGCGCCACCTGCGCGATCGCCCCTGTTGAGGAAGCGGACCGGGGTCGGGCATCGATCGGGTGGCAGCCGTCCGGCGGCGAGTCGGTTTGGGTTTTCGGCCGGTCGGGAATTTAGCGGTCACGACAGACAACACGCGACAACGTGTGACAGATCTTAGGAGGAGAGCGACCATGACCGTCACCGGAATCATCACCGCGCTCATCGTCGGTCTGATCGTCGGCGCGCTGGGTCGCCTGGTCGTGCCGGGCCGCCAGAACATGCCGATCTGGCTGCACATGCTGATCGGCGTGGGCGCGGCGCTGCTCGGCACGGTGCTGGCCCGGGCCCTGGGCATCGCGACCGAGACCGCCGGCGTCGACTGGATGGAGTTGCTGGTCCAGGTGGTGCTGGCCGCGATCGCCGTGGCCCTGGTGGCCGGGATCGGTGGCCGGCGCAGCGTCTCGCGCTACTGACCCACACCCCAACCCCCGAAAAACGCTGAAGCGGGCGCCCGACCTGGTCGGGCGCCCGCTGGCGTGTCCGGCCTGACCTGCCCGGACGTCACCCCTGCCGCCGGAGCCGCGGGCTGCGATACCGTCGCCAGGCCCCCGCCCGCACACTGCCCCCTGTCGTAAAGGAATTTTTCCTACTAAGGTGCGGCGGAGAAGGTTAGTGCCAAACGGCGCGAGGGAGATATAGGCGTGAACAGGTGGAAGCGGCTGGCGCCGGTCACCGCCATCGTGGCCTCGGCCGCGATGGTGCTCGCCGGTTGCGGTGGCTCCGGGGACGACGAGAAGGCCGCGGACAACAGCAAGCTGACGGTCTGGATGATGGGCGAGGGCGGCGACGCCCAGACCAAGTTCCTCGACAGCGTCGAGGCCGAGTTCAAGAAGAAGCACCCCGAGACCGACGTGGTGGTGCAGTACATCCCCTGGCTGGAGGCGCCGAAGAAGTTCCAGGCCGCCCTGGCCGGCGGTGAGGGACCGGACGTCACCGAGCTGGGCAACACCGAGACCCAGGGCTGGGCGGCCCAGGAGGCGCTCGCCGACGTGACCGACAAGTTCAACGGCTGGACCGAGGGCAAGGACATCCTGCCCGACCTGGTGAAGAACGCCCAGCTCGACGGCAAGCAGTACGGCGTGCCGTGGTACGCCGGCGTACGCGCCATCTACTACCGCACCGACTGGTTCGCCGAGGCCGGCGTGCAGCCGCCGACGACCTGGGAGGAACTGGTCGCCGCCGCCAAGACGGTGCAGGCCAAGAAGCCGGGCAAGTACGGCATCGCGCTGCCGGGCAACTCGGAGCTGCCGTTCTACTCCTTCCTCTGGGCCGCTGGCGGGGAGATCGCCACCAAGCAGGGCGACACCTGGAAGTCCGGCTACAACACCCCGGAGGCGCAGCGGGCGGTCAAGTTCTGGACCGACCTGGTGACCGTGCACAAGGTCGCCCCGCCGGCCGCCGCCGGCTGGAACGAGGTCGACGCCCGGACCCAGTTCGCGACGGGCAACGCCGCCATGGCGTTCGCCGGTAGCTGGCAGGGCGGCGCGATGAAGAAGGACAACCCGGACATCGAGAAGGTGTGGGGCACGTTCCCCATCCCGGGTCCGGACGGCAAGCCGGCCCCGGCCTTCGCCGGCGGTTCCGACATCGCCCTGTGGAAGGACAGCAAGCGGCAGGCCCTGGCCTGGGACTACCTGACCGTGCTGCTGAGCAAGCAGAAGGACCAGGAGTTCGCCAGCAGCCTCGGCTTCTTCCCGGTCTACAAGGACCTCGTCGGCGGCGGCAACTACGCCAACGACAAGGTGATGGGGGCGTTCGCCACCGCCATGCAGAACACCAAGCTGACCCCGCTCACCCCGAAGTGGGTCGAGGTCAGCCGGACCAAGACGGTGACCCAGGCCATGAACAGCTCGGTCATCAAGGGCCAGAAGACGGTCGAGAAGGCCACCGCCGACGCGGCCACCGAGATGGAAAGCATCCTCAACGCCAAGTGACGACGCTGACCGAGGCCACCGGGACGGGCGCCGCGCGGGAGACCCCCGCGCGGCGCCGCCGCCGGGTGGACCATCTCCCGTACCTGTTGCTCCTGCCCTGTCTGGCGGTCATCGCGGTCCTGCTGCTCTGGCCGCTCGGTCAGGTCGTGATGATGTCCTTCTACAAGTTGGACAGTGTCCGACAGTTGCGGGGGGACCGCGAGTGGCCGTGGGTGGGCCTGGCCAACTACGCGCAGATCCTCGGCGATCCGTTCTTCCGTACGGTGCTGCGCAACACCGTGCTCTTCGCCGTGGTGACCGTGGTGCTCACGATGATCATCGGCACCCTGGTCGGGCTGCTGCTCAACCGCCTCGGCAAGAAGATGGCGACCTTCGTCGCCAGTTGCGTGATGCTCGCCTGGGCCACCCCGGCGCTGACCGGCACCATCGTCTGGAAGTGGATTTTCGACGACACCAGTGGCCTGGTCACCTGGCTGTTCAACAAGCTGCCGGACGGGCTCTCCACCACGCTCTTCGGGCGCAGTGACTGGACCGGCTACGGCTGGTTCAACGACCCGCTGCTGTTCTTCGCGATCCTGACCCTGGTGGTCGTCTGGCACTCGTTCCCGTTCATCGCGGTGAGCGTGCTGGCCGGGCTGAAGAGCGTGCCGAGCGAACTGCAGGAGGCGGCCCGGGTGGACGGGGCCGGGCCGTGGCGGGTCTTCTGGTCCGTCACCTTCCCGATGCTGCGCCCGGTCTTCGGCATCCTGGTGGTGCTCTCCACCATCTGGGACTTCAAGGTCTTCACCCAGCAGTTCGTGCTGGCCGGCGGCACCCAGGACCGGTCGACGTTCATGCTCTCGATCTACTCGTACGCGGAGGCCTTCTCGCCGCCGCCCAAGTACGGCCTCGGGTCGGCGATCGCGGTCATCCTCACCCTGATCCTGCTCGCGGTGACCGCCCTGTACGTCCGCATGGTGCTCCGGCAGGAGGACGAGTGAAGAAGATCGCCCTCAACGGTGCCGGCCTGCTGGTCGCGCTCTTCGCGGCGTTCCCGGTCTACTGGATGGTCGCCACCTCGCTGAAGCCCAACCGGGAGATCTTCTCGGCGACCCCGCGTCCGGTGCCGGCCGAACCCACCCTGCAGCACTACCGGGAGATCCTCACCGGGAACCTGATCCCGGGCGTGACGTTCACCGACTTCTTCCTCAACAGCGCGCTGGTCGCGGTGGCGACCGTGCTGCTCAGCGGGCTGGTCGCGCTGCTCGCGGCGACCGCGGTGGCCCGGTTCCGGTTCCGGCTGCGGACCACCTTCCTGATCCTGCTGCTCGTGGTCCAGATGATCCCGCTGGAGGCGCTGGTCATCCCGCTCTTCCTGATGATCCAGCGGCTCGGGCTCTACAACACCCTGCCCAGCCTGATCCTCACGTACCTGGGCTTCTCGCTGCCGTTCGCGGTGTGGATGCTGCGCGGCTTCGTGGCCGCGGTGCCGAAGGAACTGGAGGAGGCGGCGGCGATCGACGGTGCCAGCCGGGCCCAGACCTTCCGCCGGATCCTCTTCCCGCTGGTCGCGCCCGGGCTGGTGGCGACCAGCATCTTCTCCTTCATCACCGCCTGGAACGAGCTGATCTTCGCGCTGACCTTCGTCAACGACCAGCACAAGTACACCCTGCCGGTGGCGATGACGTTCTTCTTCGGCCGGGACGACACCGCCTGGGGTTCGGTGATGGCCGCCTCCACACTGTTCACCCTGCCGGTGATCGTCTTCTTCCTGCTGGTGCAGCGCCGGATGGTCTCCGGCCTGGTCGCCGGGGCGGTCAAGGGCTGAGGTGCACCGAACGGCCCCTGCTTGACGCGTCCCGTCGAGCAGGGGCCCGCTCGGCGCGGTTCCGGCGCCCCGAGTGGTGCCCGTAGGCTGACCGCCATGACGGGCAGGCTGGCGGCGGTGAACCTCGGCGTGGTGACCGAGGCGGAGTGGGCGGGCGACCCGAGCGGCCGCAGCGGGATCGACAAGCGGCCGGCCGACGGCCCGGTGCTGGTCCGGTTCGACGGGGTCGCCGGCGACTTCATCGGCGAGCGGGCCCACCACGGCGGCCCCGACCAGGCGGTGTACGCGTACGCCGCGGAGGACGCCGACTGGTGGGCCACCGAGTTGGGCCGGCCGCTGCGTCCGGGTGCCTTCGGCGAGAACCTCACCACCTACGCGGTGGACGTCACCGGGGCGGTCATCGGCGAGCGGTGGGCGGTCGGCTCCGCCCTGCTGGAGGTGACCAAGCCGCGCACCCCGTGCACCACCTTCGCCGGTTTCTGGGGCGTACCTGACCTGATCAAGCGGTTCACCGTCCGGGCCTCGCCCGGGGCGTACCTGCGGGTGCTGCGCGAGGGGGAGATCGGCGCGGGCGACCCGGTGGAGGTGGTGGAGCGCCCGGCGCACGAGGTGACCATCGGCGAGGTGTTCCGGGCGACCACGCTGGAGCCCGAGCTGCTGCCCCGGCTGGCCGACGTGCCGGAGCTGCCCGAGCCGATCCGGGCGAAGGTCCTTCGCCGCCTGGGCGCCGCCGGCCGCTGACCGGCGCGCCCTCGCCGGCCTGCAACCGCTCACCGACTGCCACCTGGCGCTCGCCGGCGGCGTCGGCCCCGGCTGGCGGCCGCGCTGCCCGGGCCCCGGGTCACGTGGCGGCGAAGACCTCCGCCAGCACCTGGGTCGACGCGGCCCGGCTGCCCTTCACCTTGTCCCAGGTGCCGTGCTCGGCGGTCCACTCCAGGTCGCCGAAGCGGACCCGCTTCACCCCGTGGTCGTCGGCGTGGGAGACCAGCCAGTGGGCGTACCGCCAGCCGTTGCGGCTGTCCGCCGCCGGGACGGCGAACCCGGTCAGGTCGGTCGGTGGGGTGAGGCCGGACAGCCCCCAGTCCAGGGTCAGGCTCTCCACCAGGGCCGTCGCCGCGGCCGGACCGCGCATCGTCGGCGTCAGCCCGACGGTGCAGGCCACCGCGGCGGTCGCGTCGCCGAGCAGCGCGCGGGTGAGGACCTCCGACTCGTCGGCCCACTTCTGGTACGCCTCGGGGTAGGCCGACCGCTGCACCCGCTGCGCGGCCTCGGTGACCCGCATCTCCTCCCAGCCCCGGACCTTCTTCAGCGCGGCATAGAACTTCCTCGCCGCGTAGCGCGGGTCCTGGACCTGCTCGGGGGTGCCCCAGCCCTGGCTCGGGCGCTGCTGGAACAGGCCCAGCGAGTCCCGGTCGCCGTGTGCGATGTTGCGCAGGTGCGACTCCTGGTACGCGGTCGCCAGCGCCACCACCACGGCTCGCTCGGGCATCTGCCGCTGCACCCCGATCGCCGCGATCGTGGCCGCGTTGGCCATCTGCTCGGCGCTGAGCACCACCCGCCCGTCGGCCTGCACGGTGCAGGTCCGGCTGGCCATCGGCAGGCGGAGGTGCTGCCCGAACTGCTTCGTGACGAACCAGACGCCGAGCAGGGCGACGATCGCCACCACCACACCGCCTGCCACGACTGCAACCCGAGTTCGCACCCGCACCCCCTGTCCCGACAGTCCGACAAGCGTACGTCCCGCGCCGCACCAACCGGGTCGTCCGACCGGTTGTCTCCCGTTCCGTCACCGCCCCGCCACCGACCGCGTCCGGCCCCACGTGCGGAGACCCGTCGGCCTCAGTCTCCGGTGGGCACCCAGGCGGCGGGCCGCTTCTCCCGGAACGCGGCCACGCCCTCGCGACCCTCGGCCGAGAGGAAGTACCCGGTGGACCGCGTGGCCAACTCGGCGATCTCCGCGCGCAGGTCGGTCGCGGCCGGCCGGCGCAGCAGCTCCTTGGTGCCGGCGAGGGCGTTCGGCGCCCCCTTCACCAACGAGGCGCAGTAGCGTGCCACCGCGGCGTCCAGGTCGTCCGCCGGCACCGCGGCGGTGACCAGGCCGATCTCCGCGGCCCGCCGACCGTCGAAGGTGTCGCCGGTCAGGTACAGCTCGGTGGCGGCCCGGGGGTGCAGCCGCGGCAGCACGGTCGCCGAGATCACCGCCGGGATCACCCCGATCCGGACCTCGGTGAAGGCGAACGTCGCCTCCTCGGCGCAGACCGCCAGGTCGGCCGCGGCGATCAGCCCCAGCCCACCGGCCCGCGCCGGCCCGGCCACCTTCGCCAGCACCGGCTTCGGGCACTCCCGGACCGCCACCAGCACGTCGCCCAGCATCCCGGCCGGCACCGTCCCGCTGGCGTACGCGGCGGCGGTCTCCTTGAGGTCCGCCCCGGAGCAGAAGACCGGCCCGGTGTGGTCCAGCACGATCACCCGGACCGCGTCGTCGGCGACCGCCGCGGCGAGCCCGGCCAGCAGCTCGGTCATCAGCGGGGTGGAGAGCGCGTTGCGGTTGTGCGGGCTGTCCAGGGTGAGGGTGGTCACCCCACGGGCCGTGGCGACCCGCACGAGAGCGTCCGGAGAGGTCATGCCGGGCACACTAGTGGCCATGCCCGGCGTCCTTCCAGAAGGCGAATCCGTCCCGCGTGACGGATCGCTGCCCGCTGCCGCCCGCCGCGCCGTCGGCGCCCGCGGCTTCGGGGTGTACGTGCACGTCCCGTTCTGCGCCAGCCGGTGCGGTTACTGCGACTTCAACACGTACACGGCGGCCGAACTGGGCGGCGGGGCCAGCCGGGAGAGCTACGCCGACACGGTCCTGGCCGAGCTGGCCCTCGCCGGCCGGGTGCTGGGCGACAGCCCGCCGCCCCGGGTGGACACCGTCTTCGTGGGCGGCGGCACGCCCACCCTGCTCCCCGCCGACGACCTGGCCCGGATCCTCGACGGCATCGACCGCACCTGGGGGCTGGCCGCCGACGTCGAGGTGACCACCGAGGCCAACCCCGAGTCGGTCACCCCGGAGTCGCTCAAGACGCTGCGGGCGGCCGGCTACACCCGGATCTCGCTCGGCATGCAGTCCGCCGCGCCCGGGGTGCTGGCCGTCCTCGACCGGCGGCACAGCGCCGGCCGGGCCACCGCAGCCGCCCTGGAGGCGCGGGACGCCGGGTTCGACCACGTGAACCTGGACCTGATCTACGGCACGCCGGGGGAGACCGCCGAGGACTTCGCCGCCTCGCTGGAGCAGGTGGTGGCCGCAGGTGTGGACCACGTCAGCGCGTACGCCCTGATCGTGGAGGACGGCACCCGGCTGGCCGCGCGGATGCGCCGCGGCGAGCTGCCGTACCCGAGCGACGACGTGGCGGCGGACCGCTACCTGGCCGCCGAGGCCGCCCTCCACGCGGCCGGCTTCACCTGGTACGAGGTCTCCAACTGGGCGCGCTCCGCGGCGGCCCGGTGCCGGCACAACCTGCTCTACTGGACCGGTGCCGACTGGTGGGGCCTCGGCCCGGGGGCGCACAGCCACGTCGGCGGCGTGCGCTGGTGGAACGTCAAGCACCCCACCGCGTACGCGCAGCGCCTGGCCGCCGGGGAGTCGCCCGGCCTGGCCCGGGAGGTGCTCACCCGGGACGAGGCGCACATGGAGGACGTGATGCTGCGGCTGCGGCTCGCCGCCGGCCTGCCGCTGGACGTGCTGGACCCGGCCGGCCGGGCCGGCGCCGAGCGGGCGCTGGCCGACGGCCTGCTGGCCCCCGACGCGTACGCGGCCGGCCGGGCCGTGCTGACCCTGCGCGGCCGGTTGCTGGCCGACGCGGTGGTCCGCGACCTGCTGCCCTGAGCGATGCCGGACCCGGCCGACCCGGAGGCCGGCCGGGTCAGGGTCACTTGATCAGGCTGAGGCTCATCGGATACTGGTAGAACTGGCCCTCGTTGGCCTTGACCCCGGCGAGGATGCCGAACACCACCCCGAGGATGACGGCCGCGCCGACGCCGAGGAAGCCGATCAGGATGCAGCTCAGGATCCAGCCGACCAGGCCCACGATCGACCAGAGCAGCTGGAAGTTGAGCGCCGCGACCGCGTGCTGGCGCACGGTCGGGGACTGGTTGCCCCGGGCCAGCATCGAGACCAGCGGCGGGAGCCAACCCAGCACACCGGCGCTGATGAACATCGCCGCCGCGCCGCCGAAGTGCGCGACCAGGGCCCAGGTCTTGTCTTCGTTGTTGGCGTAGCCGGCGGGCGGCCCGTAGCCGCCGCCGGTCGGGTAGCCGGCGCCGGGCGCGGCGTGGCCGCCCGGCGGAGGATATCCGCCCGGCGGTGGGTAGCCACCCGACGGCGGCTGGCCGCCGGAGGGCGGCGGATAGCCACCGGGCGGGGGATAGTCGCCCCCCGCCGGTGCGCCGGACAGTGGTGCGGTGGGGGGCTCGTCCGCCGACGAGCCGAACGGTGCCGACGGCGGGGTCGCCTCCGGCGGCTGGGCGCCGGAGTCCCCCGCTCCCGGAGGGCGAGGAGGTTCAGTCATGGACGTCACGGTAGGTCCCGTGGGCAAGGGCGCGCCAGGGGGAGATCGCCCGGGATGTCCGGCTGTTCGGCCCAGGGGGCGTGACTGCGTGGCGGCCCGCACCGGGGGTCCGTCGCTGATCATCGCGTCGGCGGGCACGCCGACGTAGACTGGCACTCGCTACAGTCGAGTGCCAGACGCTCAGTCGGCACCGCGTGCCGCTGATCCAATCGGGTGGCGACGCGCGCCGGCGGGCCGAGGCGCGTCAGGAGGTGGGGAGATGGGTCTCGACGACCGCAAGCTCGCCGTGCTGCGCGCGATCGTCGAGGACTACGTCGCCACGCAGGAGCCCGTGGGCAGCAAGGCCCTGGTCGAGCGGCACCAGCTGGGCGTCTCCCCGGCCACGGTCCGCAACGACATGGCGGTGCTGGAGGAGGAGGGCTACATCCGGCAGCCGCACACCAGCGCCGGCCGGGTGCCCACCGACCGCGGCTACCGGCTCTTCGTCGACCGGCTCTCCCGGGTCAAGCCGCTCAGCCCCGCCGAGCGCCGGGCCATCGAGCGCTTCCTGGTCGGCGCGGTCGACCTGGACGACGTGGTGCACCGCACGGTCCGGCTGCTGGCCCAGCTCACCCGGCAGGTCGCCGTGGTGCAGTACCCGAGTCTGGCCCGCTCCAAGGTGCGCCACCTGGAACTGGTGCCGATCTCCACCACCCGGCTGATGGTGGTCATGATCGCCGACACCGGGCGGGTCGAGCAGCGGCTGGTCGAGCTGCCCGGGCCGATCCCCGCCGACGACGTCACCGACCTGCGCCGGCTGGTCAACGAGAAGCTGGTCGGCACCCTGCTGGCGGACACCCCGCCGCTGGTCCAGGCGCTGGTGGACGAGTCCTCGCCGCAGCTGCGCCCGGCCATGGCCACGCTCTCCAGCGTGCTGCTGGAGACGCTGGTCGAGCGGCACGAGGAGCGCATCGCGCTGGCCGGCACCGCCAACCTCACCCGGGGTGGTCTGCTGGACTTCCAGGGTTCGCTGCGCCCCATCCTCGAGGCGCTCGAGGAGGAGGTCGTGCTGCTCAAGCTCATCGGTGAGGCCGAGCCGAGCACCACCCGGGTGCTGATCGGCGACGAGAACGAGATCGACAACCTGCGCGCCGCCTCCGTGGTCAGCACCGGCTACGGCCCCGGCAGCACCATCGTCGGTGGACTCGGCGTGCTCGGACCGACCCGGATGGACTACCCCGGCACCATCGCCACAGTGCGGGCCGTGGCACGCTACGTGGGCGATCTGCTGGCCCAGAACTGACCAGTCAGGGCCGCCGGCCGGAAAGTGGCCGACGACCGCGCAACGCGAGACGAACATGAGGACACGGAACGCAGTGGCCAGGGACTACTACGGCATTCTCGGCGTGAGCCGGGACGCCTCCGACGACGAGATCAAGCGCGCCTACCGCAAGCTGGCGCGGCAGTTCCATCCGGACGTCAATCCGGATCCGGAGGCACAGGAGAAGTTCAAGGACATCAACGCCGCGTACGAGGTCCTCTCGGACGACCGGAAACGGCAGATCGTCGACCTGGGCGGCGACCCGCTCGCGCCCGGCGGTGGGGGCGCGGGTCCGGGCGGCCCGGGCGGCGCCGGGCCGTTCGTCGGGTTCCAGGACATCATGGACGCGTTCTTCGGTGGGGCGGCCGGCGGCAGCCGGGGGCCGCGCCCGCGTACCCGGCCGGGCGCCGACGCGATCCTGCGGCTGGAGCTGGACCTGCACGAGACCGCGTTCGGTGTCGAGGCCCCGATCACCGTCGACACCGCGGTGCTCTGCACCACCTGTTCCGGCGCGGGCACCGCGGCCGGCACCCACCTGGCCACCTGCGAGGCGTGCGGCGGCCGGGGTGAGGTGCAGTCGGTGCAGCGGACCTTCCTCGGCCAGGTGGTCTCCGCCCGGCCGTGCACGGTCTGCCAGGGCTACGGCACCACCATCCCGCACCCCTGCCCGACCTGCGCCGGCGACGGCCGGGTGCGGACCCGCCGCTCGCTCACCGTCAAGATCCCAGCCGGGGTCGAGGACGGCATGCGGATCCGGCTGGCCCAGCAGGGCGAGGTCGGCCCCGGCGGCGGCACCGCCGGCGACCTCTACGTGGAGATCCACGAGCGGCCGCACGACGTCTACTCCCGCAAGGGCGACGACCTGCACTGCCGGGTCACCGTGCCGATGACCGCCGCCGCGCTCGGCACCCGGCTGACCATCAAGACGCTGGACAGCGAGGAGACGGTGGACGTCAAGTCCGGCACCCAGCCGGGCAGCACGCTGAGGCTGCGCGCCCGGGGCGTACCGCACCTGCGCGGCACCGGCCGGGGCGACCTCTACGTCCACCTCGACGTGCGTACCCCGACGAAGCTCGACGCCGAGCAGGAGCGGATGCTGCGCGAGTTCGCCAAGACCCGCGGCGAGGAGGTCGCCGAGCTGACCAAGCAGGGCGGCTTCTTCTCCCGGATGCGTGACGCCTTCAACGGGCACGCCTGAGGTGTCGGCGCCGCTGTTCCTGGTCGAGGCGCTGCCCACCGGTGACACGCTGACGCTCGACGGCCCGGAGGGGCACCACGCCGCCACCGTCCAGCGGCTGCGGGTCGGCGAGGAGTTGCTGCTCGCCGACGGCCGGGGCGGCACCGCCGCCGCGGTGGTCACCGCCGTCGGCCGGGGCACCCTCGACCTGGCGGTCACCTCCCGGGGGTACGTCGACGCGTCCGTCCCCCGGCTCGTGGTGGTGCAGGGCATCGCCAAGGGCGACCGGGGCGAGCTGGCCGTGCAGGCGATGACCGAGGTCGGGGTGGACGAGATCGTGCCCTGGGCGGCGTCCCGCTCGGTCGTGCAGTGGCGCGGCGACCGGGGCGTACGGGCCCGGGAGAAGTGGGTGGCCACGGCCCGGGAGGCGGCCAAGCAGGCCCGCCGCGCCTGGCTGCCGATCGTGGCCGGTACGCCCGACGAGTCGACCCCGACGGTGGCTCGGCGGATCGCCGGGGCGGCCGCCGCGTTCGTGCTGCACGAGGAGGCCGAGGAGCGGCTGGCCACCGCCGAGCTGCCGGAGACCGGCGAGATCGTGCTGGTGGTCGGCCCGGAGGGCGGCATCGCCCCGGCCGAGCTGTCCGCCTTCCGCGCGGCCGGCGCGCGTACCGTCCGGCTCGGCCCTGCGGTGCTGCGCACGTCGACGGCCGGCGTGGCCGCGCTGAGCGTCCTCTCCGCCCGCCTCGGCCGCTGGTAGTTCGGGAATCGGGCTCTGCCGCGGTCAGCTGCGCAGGTAGGAGGCGCCGTTGAGGTCGACGATGGTGCCGGAGGCCCACTCGGCCTCGGGGCTGGCCAGCCAGTGCACCGCGGCGGCGATCTCCTCGGGGCGCGCCACCCGCCGGAACGGGCTCTGCGCGCGGATCGCGTCGCCGCGCTCGCCGCTGAGGTGGGTGGTGGTCATGTCCGTCTCGACGAAGCCGGGCGCCACCGTGGCCACCGCGATGCCGTACGGGGCCAGGGCCAGCGCCAGCGACTGACCGAGCGCGTTCAACCCGGCCTTGCTCGCCCCGTACGCGGGCTGCTCCGGCTCTCCCCGGAAGGCGCCCCGCGAGGAGACGTTGACGATCCGGCCACCCCCCGCGCGCATGTGCTGGGCGGCGCACCAGGTGACGTTGGCGGCCCCGGTCAGGTTGGTCTCCAGCACCAGCCGCCACTGCTCGCGCCACTGCTCGTAGGTGTTGCCGAAGACCGGGTGCGGCAGGTCCCGGGGGCCGTACACGCCGGCATTGTTGACCAGCACGTCCAGCCCGCCCAGGCGTTCCGCCGCCGCGTCGACCATCGCCCGGACGGCGTCCGGGTCGGTCAGGTCGGCGCGGACCACCACGTGGCCCTCGCCGGGCAGTTCGGCGCGTACCCGCTCGGCCAGCTCCGCCGAGTCCCGGTGGTGGATCGCCACCCGGTCCCCGCTCGCCGCGAACGCCCGCGCCACCGCACGTCCGATGCCGCGCGAGGCCCCCGTTACCAGTACCGCCCGTCCCGTCATGCGCGCCATCGTGCCGCACCGGGCCGCGCCGGCCGACAACGGGCCCGCCCCAGGCGGAACCCGTCCACCGGGCCGCTTCCTTACACTGCCCGAATGGGAACCGACTGCCTGTTCTGCCGGATCGTCGCCGGGGAGATCCCGGCCACCATCGTGCGGGAGACCGCCACCACCCTCGCCTTCCGGGACATCAACCCCCAGGCGCCGACGCACGTGCTGGTCATCCCCAAGGAGCACTACGCGGACGTGGCCACCCTGGCCCAGGGCGACCCGGGGCTGGCCGGCGAGGTGCTCGCCACGGCCGCCACGGTGGCCGAGGAGGAGGGGCTGCTCGCGGACGGCTTTCGGCTGATGTTCAACACCGGGGCGTACGCCGGCCAGGAGGTCTTCCACGTGCACGCGCACGTGTTCGGCGGTGCGCCGCTCGGCCCGATGCTCTGCCGCTGAGGCCGTCCCTAGACTGCACGCATGATCACGGTGCATGACCGGCTCGACCGGATGGTGCGGCAGGCGCAGGTCCAGGGACGGATCCCGGCGGTCTCGGCCGCCCTGCACCGCGCGGACCGGCCGCTCTGGACCTGCACGGTCGGCGGGACCGGCAACGACAACCCGCTCGGCCCGGAGACGGTGTTCCGGATCGGCTCGGTCACCAAGACCTTCACCGCCGTGCTGGTCATGCAGTGCCGCGACGACGGGCTGCTCGACCTGGACGACCCGATCGGGCGGCACCTCGACCTGCCGGCGCACGGCGAGCTGACCGTACGCCGGCTGCTGTCGCACACCGCCGGCCTGCAACGCGAGCCGCATGGCGACGTGTGGGACAGCCTGCGGGCGCCCGGCGTCGACGAGCTGCTCGCCGACCTGGCCCGGGTGGAGCGGGTGCTGCCGACCGGCCGCCGTTACCACTACTCCAACCTCGGCATGGCCCTCCTCGGCGAGCTGGTCGCCCGGCTGCGGGGCGGCACCTGGGCCGAGGCGCTCGCCGAGCGGGTGCTCGTCCCGCTCGGGCTGACCGGGACCGGCCTCACCCCGGGCGAGCGGGCGGCGACCGGGTTCCTGGTCGACGCGTACTCCGACGAGGCGCACCCGGAACCGCCGACCGACTTCGGCGCGGTGGCCCCGGCGGCGCAGCTCTGGAGCACCGCGCCGGACATGGCGCGCTGGGCCGCCTTCCTGGCCGACCCGGCGGCGCTGGACCCGGCCGGCGCGGTGCTCGCCCCGGCGACCCTCGACGAGATGCGCTGGCCGCTCACCACGACCGACGAGACGGTGTGGGCCGCCGGCTTCGGGCTCGGCCTGATCCTGGTGCCGCAGCCGCAACGGGTGGTGCACGTGGGGCACGACGGGGCGATGCCCGGTTTCCTGGCCGCCGTCTATGGCCGGCGTGGCGGGGACGGCACGGCCGGCGCGATGGGCTGCGCCGTGCTCGGCTCGTCCGGCACGGGCGTGCCGGTGTTCGAGCTGCCCCACCAGCTGCTCGCCGCCGCCGCCGAGCACGACCCGGCGGAGATCGAGCCGTGGCGCCCGGGCCCGCCCGCCCCGGCGCACCTGCGTGGGGTGCTGGGCCGCTGGTGGGGCGAGGGCTTCGAGTACGTCTTCTCCTGGCACGACGGGACGCTGCGGGCCCGGGGCGCGGACGACCCGGCCGGCAAGCCGCCGGCGGTCTTCGCCCCGCTCCCGGACCGGCCGGACGTGTTCCGGACCGTGGCCGGCCGGGAGGTGGGCGAGCTGCTCCGGCTGACCCGCGACGAGCGGGGCGCGGTGGTCCGGATGCACTGGGCCACCTACCGCTTCACCCGCCACCAGGAGACCTTCGACCGGTACGATTTCCGCCGGTAGTTGATCTCCTACCGGCGGAAATGCACGCGGTGCGGCCGGTGTTGACCCGATACGATGGGCGTAACGTCCGACCGCCGTGCCAGCAGGGCCCGGCACCGAGATCGAGAGCAGGTGGCGCAGGGCCCGACGGCCCGACCTATGACCGGCACCCCACCTCCCGGCCCGCCCCGGGTGCAGACCAGGATCACGGTCCCCGACCAGAAGATCATGGTGAACCTGCTCGGCGCGGGCGACGAGATCCTGCGACTCGTCGAACGCTCGGTCAACAGTGACGTCCACGTGCGGGGCAACGAGATCACCATCACCGGCGCGCCCGCGGACAACGCCCTCGCCGAGCGCCTCTTCAGCGAGCTGCTCGAACTGATCGAGAAAGGCGAGACCCTGACCACTGACGCCGTCCGGCGTACCGTCGGCATGCTCGAGCAGGGCAGCGCCGAGCGGCCCGCCGAGGTCCTGACGCTCAACATCCTCTCCCGGCGCGGCCGCACCATCCGTCCCAAGACGCTCGGGCAGAAGCGGTACGTCGACGCGATCGACGCCAACACGATCGTCTTCGGCATCGGGCCCGCCGGTACCGGCAAGACCTACCTGGCCATGGCGAAGGCGGTCCAGGCGCTCCAGGCCAAGCAGGTCAACCGGATCATCCTGACCCGGCCGGCGGTCGAGGCGGGCGAGCGGCTGGGCTTCCTGCCCGGCACGCTGAACGAAAAGATCGACCCGTACCTGCGGCCGCTGTACGACGCGCTGCACGACATGCTCGACCCGGAGTCCATCCCGAAGCTGATGGCGGCCGGCACGATCGAGGTGGCGCCGCTGGCGTACATGCGGGGCCGGACGCTCAACGACGCGTTCATCATCCTGGACGAGGCGCAGAACACCACGCCCGAGCAGATGAAGATGTTCCTCACCCGGCTCGGCTTCGGTTCCAAGATCGTGGTCACCGGTGACGTCACCCAGGTGGACCTGCCCGGCGGGACGACCAGCGGCCTGCGGGTGGTCCGGGAGATCCTGAGCAACGTCGAGGACGTGCACTTCGCCCAGCTCTCCAGCGCCGACGTGGTCCGCCACAAGCTGGTGGGCGAGATCGTCGACGCGTACGCCCGCTGGGACGCCGAGCGGGAGAACCAGCAGGCACAGGGCGTGCACGCCGTGCCCGGGCGGACCGCCCAGGGCGGCCGGGCCGGCCGGCGCCGCTAATCCACCAGAGGAAGACAGTTGTCCATCGAGATCGCCAATGAGTCGGGTGTCGAGGTCGACACCGACGCCGTGCTCGCCGTCGCCCGGCACGCCCTCGACGAGATGGGGGTCAACCCGCTCGCCGAGCTCTCCATCCTGCTGGTCGACATCGACTACATGGCCGAGCTGAACCATCGCTGGATGGGCGGCGACGGCCCGACCGACGTGCTCGCCTTCCCCATGGACGAGGGCAGCGTCGACCACGGTCCGGGGGAGAGCAGCCCGGCCGGCGGCGAGCCGGCCCTGCTCGGCGACATCGTGCTCTGCCCCGAGGTGGCGGCCAAGCAGGCGGCCACCGCCGGCCACTCCGCCGCCGACGAGCTGCACCTGCTCACCGTGCACGGCGTGCTGCACCTGCTCGGGTACGACCACGCCGAGCCGGAGGAGGAGCGGGAGATGTTCGGTCTCCAGGCCCGGCTGTTGGCGAGCTGGCGGTCGACCCGGTCCAAATGATGACCACCCTGGCGGCCGGCACTCCGGCGGGACTGCCCGATCTCCAGCTCATCTTCGTCGCGGCGGGGCTGGTGGTGCTCGCCGGCCTCATCGCGATGACCGAGGCGGCGCTGGCCGCCGTCTCCCCGGCCCGGGCCGCCGAGCTGGCCCGGGACGGGGCGCGCGGCGCGCGTACCCTCCAGGCGGTCGCGGGTGACGTCGTCCGCCATCTCAACCTGCTGCTCCTGCTCCGGCTGCTGGCCGAGCTGACCGCCACCACGCTGGTCGCGCTGGTGGCCGTGGACAGCTTCGGTGCGGGCTGGCGGGCCGCCCTGGTCACCGCCGGGGCGATGACCGTGGTCAGCTTCGTGGTGGTCGGTGTGGCACCGCGCACCCTCGGCCGGCAGCACGCGTACGCGGTGGGCCGCACGGTGGCGCCGCTGGTGCGCTGGCTGGGCCGCGCCCTCAACCCGCTCGCCTCGCTGCTGATCCTGATCGGCAACGCGGTCACCCCGGGCCGCGGCTTCCGCGAGGGGCCCTTCGCCACCCAGGTGGAGCTGCGCGAGCTGGTCGACCTGGCCGAGCAGCGCGGAGTGGTGGAGCACGGCGAACGCCAGATGATCCACTCGGTCTTCGCGCTCGGCGACACCATCGCCCGCGAGGTGATGGTGCCGCGTACCGAGATGGTGTGGATCGAGGAGCGGAAGACCCTGGCCCAGGCGCTGGCGCTCTTCCTGCGCTCCGGCTTCTCCCGGATCCCGGTGATCGGGGAGAGCGTGGACGACGTGCTCGGGGTGCTCTATCTCAAGGACCTGATCCGGCGGATCCAGGGTGCCCCGGAGGCCCGGCAGATGCCGGTGGCCGAGCTGATGCGCCCGGCGACCTTCGTGCCGGAGTCGAAGCCGGTCGACGACCTGCTGTCGGAGATGCAGGCGGCCCGCAACCACCTGGTCATCGTGGTCGACGAGTACGGCGGCACCGGCGGCCTGGTCACCATCGAGGACATCCTGGAGGAGATCGTCGGTGAGATCACCGACGAGTACGATGTCGAACGCCCGCCGGTCGAGCACCTGGCGGACGGGGCCGTGCGGGTGGCCGCCCGGCTGCCGGTGGAGAATCTGGGCGAGCTGTTCGACACCGAACTGCCCACCGACGAGGTGGAGACGGTCGGCGGCCTGCTCGCCCAGTCGCTCGGCCGGGTGCCGATCCCGGGCGCCGAGGCCGAGGTCGCCGGGCTTCGGCTGATCGCCGAGGGCACCACCGGGCGGCGCAACCGGATCGACACCGTGCTGGTGCGCCGGGTCGCGCCGAGCGACGCGTCCGACAGCGGGGGCCGTGGCGAGCACGCCGAGCCCCGTGGCAACCACAACCGTTCCGAGGAGAGGCAACCCGCCGATGCCTGAGTCACCCGCCGTGCCGGCTGCCCGGCCCACCCCGTCCGACCTGGCCGAGCTGAGCGCCGAGGACGGCAAGCTGGTCGTCCTGGCCCGGGGCGCGCGCGGCCGGGTGGGCGCCGTGGAGGGCGCGGCGGTCCGCGACCAGGACGGCCGGACGTACGCGGCGGCCAGCGTGGCACTGCCGTCGCTGGCCCTGACCGCGCTGCAGCTCGCGGTCGCCTCGGCGGTGGCCGCCGGCGCCAGCCGGTTGGAGGCCGCCGTGGTGGTGACCGAGGCCTCGACGCTGGACGGCGCGGGGCACGCGGCCGTCCGGGACCTCTCCGCCGACGCGCCGATCCACGTGGCCGCGCCGGACGGCACCGTCCTCGGCACGGTGGTCGAGTGAGCGAGCGTAGCGAGCGAACCATCCGGCACAGCACCTGGGAGCCGCACGCCGGCGCGGAGCGAAGCGGAGCGGTGGCGTGAGTGCGACCGGGGTGCCGGATCCGGAGGAGCCGCGTCCGTACCGGGCGGGTTTCGCCTGTTTCGTCGGGCGGCCGAACGCCGGCAAGTCGACGCTGACCAACGCGATCGTCGGCACCAAGATCGCGATCACCTCGAACAAGCCGCAGACCACCCGGCACGTCATCCGGGCCGTCCTGCACCGCCCGGAGTCGCAGCTCGTGCTGGTCGACACCCCTGGCCTGCACCGCCCCCGTACGCTGCTCGGCGAGCGGCTGAACGACCTGGTCCGGGAGACCTGGAGCGAGGTCGACGTGATCGGCCTGTGCATCCCGGCCAACGAGCCGATCGGCCGGGGCGACCGGTTCATCACCGGTGAGCTGGCCAGCCTCAAGGCGACCGTGCTGGCCGTGGTCACCAAGACCGACCTGGTGGACCGCGGGCGGCTCGCCGAGCAGCTCCTCGCGGTCAGCGAGCTGGCCGACTTCGCCGACGTGGTGCCGGTGAGCGCGGTCTCCGGCCACCAGGTGGACACCCTGGTCGACGTGATGACCGGCTACCTGCCCGAGTCGCCACAGCTCTACCCGGACGACATGCTCACCGACGACCCCGAGCAGGTGCTCGTCGCCGAGCTGATCCGTGAGGCGGCGCTGGAGGGCGTACGGGACGAGCTGCCGCACTCCATCGCCGTCGTGGTGGAGGAGATGATCGCGGAGGGCCGGCTCACCAAGATCTACGCCGACGTGTACGTCGAGCGACCGAGCCAGAAGGCGATCATGATCGGTCACCGGGGCAGCCGGCTCAAGGAGGTCGGCACCACCGCACGCCGGCAGATCGAGGAGCTGCTCGGCGCCCGGGTCTATCTGGACCTGCACGTCCGGGTCGCCAAGGACTGGCAGCGCGACCCGAAGCAGCTGCGCAAGCTCGGCTTCTGAAAACGGACGTCCGACCGGCGGCCCGGATCTTTCCGGCGCCGCCGGTGCGGCTTTTTGGGGCCTGGTGACCGGTCCTCGACGGCTGGTCCGGATCGGTCGCCTTTATGGGATGTTTCACTTTTGGCCCCGGCGCCTCGCCGTTTCGCCGCCTCGGGTCGGAGGGTAGGGAGAGGTTGATCCCCAGCCCCCGGACATAGATGCAGGCTTATGCGAAACCGATACCTGGACCTGCTCCGCTTCCTGGCCATCGTGCGAGTCGTCGTCTACCACGTGATCGGATCGGCGACCTTGACGCTGATCTTCCCGGCGATGTCGGTGATGTTCGCGCTCGCCGGCTCGCTGATGGCGGCCTCGCTGGACCGGACCGGCGCGCCGGCCGTGGCGCGCCGGCTGCGTCGCCTGCTGCCGTCGCTCTGGGTGCTCGCCCTGGTCTTCGTGCCGGCCATGCTGCTCACCGGGCTGCCGTTCAGCCCGAAGGTGCTGCTCTGGCTCTTCCCGGTCAGCGACCCGCCGGCCAACTACTGGGGCGGCCTGGCCCTGAGCCCCATCTGGTATCTCCGGGACTACCTGTGGTTCGTGCTGGCCTCGCCGCTCGCGTTGTGGCTGTTCCGCCGGGCGCCGCTGCCCACCCTGCTCGCCCCGTACGCGCTGCTCGTGCTGATCGAGATGGGCGTCTACCCGGACGCGCCGGGCGTGCTGCGCGAGTTCGGCCTGTACTTCGGCGCCTGGCTGCTGGGCTTCGCCCACCACGACGGCATGCTGCGCCGGATGAGCAACCGGGTCCTGGTACCCGTGGCGCTCGCCCTCGGCGCCGCCGGCCTGGGCTGGATCTTCACCCACCCCGGCCCGCGCGGCTACGACCTGAACGACATCCACCTCGGCAACGCGCTCTGGTCGGCGGCGTTCATCCTGGTGGCGATCGGCCGGGCCCCGGCCGAGGCGGCCTGGGTCGACCGCATCCCCCTGCTGAGCCGGGCGGTCACCGTGCTGAACCGTCGGGCGCTGACCATCTACCTGTGGCACATGCCGTTCGTGGTGGCGCTCACTCCGCTGGTCGGTCTGGTCGGCTGGACCCCGCGCGACCCGCTCGGCCTGGCGATCCGGGTGGTGCTGGTGTTCGCGCTGGTCGGCGTGGTCACCCTGCTGGTCGGCTGGGTCGAGGACGTGGCGGCCCGGCGTACGCCGGAGCTGGTCCCCGGCCGGCCTCGGCCGGCCCTGGCCGAGCGGGCGGCCACCGCACCGGCCAGCCCCGCCCCGGCCGGGGCGGAGAGCGAGCTGGCGGCGGCCGGCGCGGCCCGCCCGACCGCCCCGCGCCGGGTTCCCGAGCCCCGGCGCGCCGGCGACCGGTCCGGCACCGAACTCGGCGCCGGCTGACCCCGCCGCCCGAAGGGCCTCATTCACGGAAAGAGTGGCCATCACGCGAAAAATGGCCACTCTTTCCGCGAATTTAAGCGGATTTTCGGGTTGGTTCGGCGTGGACGCGCAGTCAGCGTCGGGTGATCGTCACGTTGCCGCTCCCGGTGCTGACGTCCAGCAGCAGGGCGGCGCCCGGGTCGTCGACCACGCCGAGGTCCCGATCGCCCGAGCCGGTGCTGGTCCGCACCCGGTACCGGCCGTCCGGCACGGCCAGCTCGACGTCGCCGCTGGCGGCGTGCACCCGGGCCGATGCCGGCTGGGCCAGCTCGACGGTCACGTTGCCGGAGGACGTCTCGGCGTCCACCCCGGCGGCGAGCCGTTGCGCGGTGATGTCGCCGGAGGCGGCGCGCAGCCGCACCGCACCGGCCGCGTCGATCACGTCGATGTTCCCGGAGCCGGTCTCGGCGCGGACGTCGCCGGTTGCCCCGCTGACCGAGACGTTGCCCGAGCCGAGCTTGAACTCCACCGCGCCGACCCGGCTCAGCTCGACGTCCCCGGAGCCGGTCTCGCCGCGTACCGCCACGCCCTCGGGGGCGGAGATCTCCCAGGAGACGCTGCACCGGGGGCCGCATTCGGTGCGCAGCACCAGTTCGTCGCCGTTGATCTCGTATCGGGTGTCCGGCTGCCCGCCCTGGTAGCGGACCACCCGCTTGATGCGTACCTGGGGGGCGGAGCCGGCGGCGCGGACGGTGACGTCGCCTGAGCCCGGCTCCACGGTGATCCGGGTGATCTTCACCGCCTCGGTGTTGTCGTAGTCGAGCCGGCGGAACGAGATGGTGTCACACCCGCAGAGGAGGATCAGGGAGGCCGCCGCGGCGGCGGCGACGGTCCGGTGCACAGCCATGGTCAGCACGCTACGGGCGACCCCAGGGGCGGCACATCCGGGTTCGACCGCCGATCCACCCCGAACCGACCCTGAGATCGCACCCCGAGGGAGAATGACCCGATGGCCGGGTACCGCCGACAGCTCTACCGCGACGACGCGGTGGTGCTGCGCGTGCAGAAGCTGGGCGAGTCCGACCGGATCATCACCCTGCTCACCCGCCGGCACGGCCGGCTGCGCGCGGTGGCCCGGGGCGTCCGGCGCACCAGCAGCCGGTTCGGCGCCCGGCTGGAGCCGTTCGGGCACGTGGACCTCCAGCTCGCCGGCGATCCCACGGGCAACCTGGGCAGCTCGCTGCACACCGTCAGCCAGGTCGAGGGGATCGACCTCTACGGCAAACGGTTCCTCGGCGACTACCCCCGCTACACGGCGGCCAGCGCGATCGCCGAGACCGCGGAGCGGCTCACCCCGGTCGAGCGGGAACCGTCGCTGCGGTTGTTCCAGCTCACCCTCGGCGCGTTGCGCTCACTGGCCGGTGGCGAGCACGCCACCACCCTGGTGCTGGATGCCTACCTGCTGCGCGGGATGGCGTTCGCCGGCTGGGCGCCGGCGCTGGCCGCCTGCGCCGTCTGCGGCACCCCGGGGCGGCACCGGGCGTTCTCCGTACCGGCCGGGGGAGCGGTCTGCCCGGACTGCCGGCCGCCCGGCGCCGCCCACCCCGCCCCGGCCACCATCGCGCTGATGTCCGCGCTGACCACCGGGGACTGGGCCTACGCCGACGCCACCGAGACCGGCGTACGCCGGGAGTGCAGTGGCCTGGTCGCGGCGCACCTCCAGTGGCACCTGGAGCGCGCGCTACGCTCGCTGCCGCTGGTCGACCGGGGTGCCCCGGCGTCCGGCACGGTCCCACCGCCGAGCGGCACGGGGCCGGGCGCGGTCCCGCCGGGCAGCGGCGTCGGGCCCGCCGCCGCTGGTGTGAACAGGGAGAAGACCGAGTGATCCGATCGATGAGGGCCGTCCGGCGCGAGCCGGTGCCACCGACTCCGCACCCGTCCGGGGCCCGGCCGCCGGCGCTGCCGACGGAGGCCCTGCCGAAGCACGTCGCCATCGTCATGGACGGCAACGGCCGCTGGGCCAAGGAGCGCGGGCTGCCCCGGACCAAGGGTCACGAGCAGGGGGAATACAGCCTCTTCGACACCATCGAGGGCGCGATCGAGCTGGGCATCCCCTACCTGTCGGCGTACGCGTTCTCCACCGAGAACTGGCGGCGCTCGCCGGACGAGGTCCGCTTCCTGATGGGCTTCAACCGGGACGTCATCCGCCGCCGCCGGGACCAGCTCGTCGACCTGGGCGTCCGGGTGGTCTGGTCGGGCCGGGCCGGGCGGCTCTGGAAGAGCGTGATCTCTGAGCTGCAGACCGCCGAGGAGATGTCCCGGGGCAACTCGACGCTGACCCTGCAGTTCTGCGTCAACTACGGCGGCCAGGCGGAGATCGCCGACGCCGCCGCCGCGATCGCCCGTGACGTGGCCGCCGGCCGGCTCGACCCGGGCAAGGTCAACGAGAAGACCGTCGCGAAGTACCTCTACCACCCCGAAGTCCCCGAGGTGGACCTCTTCCTGCGCCCCTCCGGGGAGCAGCGCACCTCCAACTTCCTGCTCTGGCAGAGCGCGTACGCCGAGCTGGTGTTCCTCGACACCCTCTGGCCGGACTTCGACCGGCGCCACCTCTGGTACGCCTGCGAGCTCTACGCCCAGCGGGACCGCCGGTTCGGCGGCGCCTTGCCCAACCCGGTCGCTCCCGCAGTCTGAGCTCACGCTTACCGCCGCGGCCGACGGGGTACCAACCGGACAGCAGCCGATCGCGGAGGTGAACCAACATGCTGCAGAAGCGGATCGCCCAGTGGGCACTCATGGCGGTCGCCGTGCCGCTGGCGGCGGCCGGTGCACGCCGGCTGAGTCACTCCCTGGAGGCCCGTCGCGGCCCGACCGGAGTGAGTCGACTCCTCACCAGGGGCGCCGACCTGCTGCGGCCGCAGAAGGCGCGGCGCCGCCGGTTCTGGTGACGACCGGCGTCGGCGTCGTCCCCCTGCGGTCGCAGCGGGCGCGGTGTCGTCCGTTCTGGTGACGACCAACGTCGGCGCCGTCCCCCTGCGGTCGCAGCGGGTGCGGCGTCGTCGGTTCTGGTGACGACTGGTGTCGGCGCCGTCCCCCACCGGGGCGGCGTCGACGCGTTTCCGGTGAGCGGCGCGGCCTCGGCGCATACCATCGGCGCGAGGGCGCGCCGCCGGGTCGCGTCCGGCCACGGGGGTGGGCATGCGGGATCTCCGGTACGAGATGACGGCCGCGCTGGCCGGCGCGGGCCTGGTTGACGCCGTGCACCGGGAACGGGTCGCGGACCTCTGCGCCGGCGTCGCCGAGCGGTACTGCGCCGAGCTCGGGCACACGCCGGCTGTCCGCTCCGGCGAGATCGCCGAGCTGGCGCAGGGCGAACCGGCCGCGGACTGGGCGCCCACCCCTGCCGACGCCGCCGAACGGGCCTGGTGAGCGCCGCCACGGGAGGCGGCATGCCGCGGCGTCTCGGGCGACGAACGCGACCTGCGGCACATCGAGTGGATCAGGTTGCGCTCAGGCCTCCACTTCGGAGCGGTTCCCGGCCCACAGGGTGTGGAACGTGCCGTCCCGGTCCACCCGGTGGTAGGTGTGCGCGCCGAAGTTGTCCCGTAGCCCCTGGATCAGCGCCGCCGGCAGCCGTTCCGCGCGCAGGGCGTCGAACCAGGCCAGCGACGACGAGAAGGCCGGGGTCGGCACGCCCGCCCGGGCCGCGTCGGCCACCACCCGCCGCCAGGCCGGGATCCCGGCGCTGACCCGGTCGGCGAACCACGGCGCCACCAGCAGCGTCGGCAGCTCCGGCTGCCCGTCGTACGCCTCCCGGATCCGGTCCAGGAAGCGGGCCCGGATGATGCAGCCGCCCCGCCAGATGGTCGCGGTGCCGCCCAGGTCGATGGCCCAGTCGTACTCCCGGCTGCCCGCCCGGATGTGGTCGAAGCCCTGCGCGTACGCGACGATCTTGCTGGCCAGCAGCGCGCGCCGGACGTCCTCGACGAAGGTCTCCCCGTCGTCGACCGACCATTTCGCGCCCGCGTCGGGGAACGCCCGGCGGGCGGCGGCCCGCTGGTCGGCGTGGCCGGACAGCGACCGGGCGAAGGTGGCCTCGGCGATGCCGGTGATCGGGACGCCGAGGTCGAGCGCGCTCTGCACGGTCCACCGCCCGGTGCCCTTCTGCTCGGCCTGGTCGAGCACCACGTCGACGAAGGCTCGGCCGGTCGCCGCGTCGGTGTGCGCCAGCACGTCGGCGGTGATCTCGATGAGGAACGACTCCAGCTCGCCCGTGTTCCACTCGCGGAAGATCTCCGCGATCTCCGCCGGGCTCGCCGACAGGCCCGCCCGCAGCAGGTCGTACGCCTCGGCGATGAGCTGCATGTCGGCGTACTCGATGCCGTTGTGGACCATCTTGACGAAGTGGCCGGCGCCGTCCGGGCCGATGTGCCGGCAGCACGGGGTGCCGTCCACGTGCGCGGAGATCTTCTCGAAGATCGGGCCGAGCTTCCGGTAGGACTCGGCCGAGCCGCCCGGCATGATGCTCGGGCCGTGCAGCGCGCCCTCCTCGCCGCCGGAGACGCCGGTGCCGACGAAGTGCAGCCCGTGCCCGCGCAGCGCCTCCTCCCGCCGGCGGGTGTCGGCGAAGTGGGCGTTGCCGCAGTCGACGACGATGTCCCCCGCCTCGAGCAGGGGCACCAGCTCGTCGATCACCGCGTCGGTCGGCGCGCCCGCCTTCACCATGACGATCACCGCGCGGGGGCGTTCCATCGAGGCGACGAAGTCGGCCAGCGACTCCGCCGGCACGAACCGGCCCTCGTCGCCGTGCTCGGCGACCAGGCTGCGGGTGCGCTGCGGCGAGCGGTTGTGCAGCGCCACGGTGAAGCCGTTGCGGGCCAGGTTCCGGGCCAGGTTGCGGCCCATCACCGCCAGGCCGGTCACGCCGATCTGCGCCGTCGCCTGCTCTGCCATGCGTACCGCCACCTCTCGTCGGGCTGCCCGTCCTGCGACGGTATCGCGGTCGATGCGAGCGCGGGCGGGGACGCCGACGGCGGGTGAGGGCCCGGTCGCGGTCCGGCCTCAGCCCTCCGCGAGGCGGGCCTCCACGTGGGCGACCTTCGCGGCCATCGCGTCGGTCGCCCGACTCTGCCGAGGGCGGGCAGGACGGTCGGTGCCGCCGAGCGTGCCAGTAAATCGGGTGCGCGGGGCGGCGGCGGTCGGTTAGCCTGCCGTCATGCGTAACTGACGCCCTTCTTCCGAGCCCTGGTCCGCCGCCGTTCGCGCCGCGGATCCGTCCCGCTCCGGGCGTCCGCATCCGCACCGCCGTCGTCGTGGTGGCTTTCCTGTCGGACCTGCCGGGGCTTGCCCGCTCGCCGCGCCCACCGGGCGCCCCGACAGTCAGGAGGCAGCGTATGCCCGCCAAGCGCAGTCCGAAGAAATCCCGTAAGCCCGCGTCGACGCGGTCCCTGGTGGACGTCACCCCGCCGGACCTCGACGCGCTGACGGTGGCGTCGCCGGCGCCGGTGACCCTGCCGGGCCGGGCCGACACCCCGCCGGCACCGAAGGCCGGCCCGCCGGTCGGCCGGGAGCCCCGCGTCGCCGGGCGCAGCCAGCGCGCCGGCCAGACCCGGTTCTACGCCTTCCGGCGGAGCTGAGGTCCGGGCGGGCCACATGTCACCGCCACCTCGCCGATGTTGCGGTGTCCCGGCTGCCCGGATGCCGCGAGTTCGCCGAAACGGCGGTGACAAACGGCCCGCACCGGCCGGTTCGGGGCGGGGCGGCACGAGCCGCCCCGCCCCGCTCCCGCGGCTCAGGCCGCAGCGGTCGCCGGGGTCGCCGTCCCGGTCGGCACCTCCGCGGCACGCGACCGCTCGACGCCGAGGGCCAGGCCGACGAAGCCGGCCACCATCAGCACGCTCACCGCCACCTTGACCGGGACCCCGGTGCCGACCAGGTCCAGCACCTGCCCGGCGGTGAGGACCAGCGGCACCCAGAGCGCCACCAGCCGGGCGCGCCAGGCGCCGAAGGCGAGCACCAGGAGGCCGATCAGCCAGCCGAGCAGCCACACCGCGAACGACGCCATCACGAACGGGTCCCCGTCGATGGCGGTGGTCACCGGCCGAGCGGCGTCGGCGTCGACGCCGCCGCCGGCCAGAGCCCCGAAGAAGGCGTTGTACTGCCACAGGTGGACGGTGGAGAAGTAGAGCCCGAGAAGGCTCGCCGCGCCGCCGACGGTGGCCACCACCGGCTTGCGTCGGCCCAGGGTAGCGGCCAGCCCGAGCATCGCCGGCAGCAGCAGCAGGTGGGCCAGGGCGAACAGGACGGTCTCCACCCGCCAGGCGCCCAGGTGCCCGGCGGCCACCGTGACGTTGTCGGCGGTGTCGGCCACGTCGTCAGGGAACATCACCCAGTAGAAGGCGTTCGCGGCGCCGTAAATTACGCCGCCGGTGAGCAGAGCGCCCGCCGTGAGCCGCCGGCTCCGCCGCCGCCCGGTGCTGTCGTCCATCAGTGTCTCCTTCCGAAGTCGTGGCAGGGACGCTAGGAGCAGCACCGGGGCCGGGTCGTCGGCGCGGAAGTTGATCCGCGGGTGGAGTTCCGGCCGCCCTCGCTACACCCGTGGGTGGACGCGGAAGGGCGGCCGCCGTCGCTACCCTTCCGGCATGTCAGCCACCCCCGTCGTCCGGGCCCGGTGGCGCGAGGTGGCCACCTCGCTCGCCGGTGCCGCGTTGCTCGCGTTCGGCCTGGCCGAGCTCTACGTCCCGCTGGCGGGCTACGTGGAGGGGGAGGGTCCGGACCTCGCCGCGCTCTCCGCCGGTTGGCTCGCCGTCCTGACCGTGCTGCTGGTTGGCTACTGCCTCGCGGTGGCCGGCTGCACGGCGTATCCCCGGGCGGCGGCCGTCCTCGCCGGCGCCTGCTTCACCGCGCAGAGCTTCACGCCGGTCCTGCCGGAGTGGCCGGTGGTGCCACTGCTGGCGCTGCTCGCCGCGGCCTTCGGCTGTGTCGCCGTAGGCGGCCGGGCTGCCTTCACGGTCGCCGCGGTCAGCTATTTTCTCCCGCTCGGGATCGAGAACGCGGTGGCCGGCGACTCCGACTGGGTGTTCATCCTGTTCGTCGGGCTCGCCGTGCTCGGCCCCGGTTACGCCGTGCGGATGCGGCGGGCGCAGGCGGCCCGGCTGGTGGCGCTGGCCGCCGAGCGGGAGGCCGCCGCCCGGACGGACGAGCGGCTGCGGGTGGCCCGGGAACTGCACGACATCGTCTCGCACGGGGTCTCGGTGATGGTGCTGCAGGCCGCCGCGGCGCAGGCCGTGCTCGACTCGGACGCGGCGCAGGCCCGCACGTCCCTTGACGCCGTGCAGGACGTCGGGCGTGAGGTGGTCACCGAGCTGCGCCGGCTGCTCATCATCCTCCGCGGCGCCGAGCCGGCCCCGGAGGCGCTGCCCTCGCTACGCCGGCTCGAACCGTTGACCGCCGGGGTACGCCTCGCCGGCGGGCAGGTCGACGTGGATGTCACGGGCGACCTCGACATGATCCCGGCCGCCGCCGATGTCAGCGGGTACCGGATCCTCCAGGAGGCGCTGACCAACGCCGCCCGGCACGCGGCGGGCGCGGCGGTCCGCGTCTCGATCGAGGTGACCGGCGACGCCCTCCGGCTGCAGGTGACCGACGACGGCACCGGCGGGGCCCGGCGGAGCGCCGGCACCGGGCACGGCCTGACCGGCATCCGCGAGCGGGTGGAGCTGTTCGGCGGCACGGTGACCGCCGGCCCGCGCCCGCAGGGCGGCTTCGACGTACGCGTCGAGCTGCCCTTCGACGCCGAGGCGTCGGTCGGCACGCTCGCCCCGACGGGAGTCACCGGATGACCCGGGTTCTCATCGCCGACGATGAGGCGTTGGTGCGGGGCGGCCTCCGGCTGATCCTCACCGCGCAGCCCGATCTCGAGGTCGTCGCCGATGCGGCCGACGGTGAGGAAGCCGTGCAGCTCGCGAACCGGTTCGCACCCGACGTGGTGCTGATGGACATCCACATGGCGCCCATGGACGGGATCGCCGCGACCGAGCGGATCCTGGCCGCGCGTGGCGAGACCCGGATCATCATGCTGACCACCTTCGATCTTGACGAGTACGTGTACCGGGCGCTGCGCGCCGGCGCCTCCGGCTTCATGCTCAAGACCACTCCGCCCCGGGAACTGGCCGAGGCGGTGCGGACCGCGGCCCGCGGCGACGCCCTGCTCTCCCCGTCGATCACCCGGCGCCTGATCGACCACTACACCGCGACGGCGTCGGTGGCCGGCCACCCGGGCCTGGCGGAGCTGACCGCCCGGGAGACCGAGGTGTTGCGGATGATGGCTCTCGGCCTGTCCAACCAGGAGATCGCCGGCCAGCTCTTCGTCGGCGAGGCGACCGTGAAGACGCATGTGAACCGCATCTTCGCCAAGCTCGGAGTGCGGGACCGGGTGCAGGCGGTCGTGCTGGCGTACCAGAGCGGCGTGGCGCAGCTCCGGCGGTAGCGGACGTGGTCAGCCGATCAGGGGGCGGAACGTGCCGAGCGCGACGCTGACCGCCAGCGCCGCGCCGGCCAGCACCGCCGCGCCGGCGACGAGCAACCCGTCCGCCCGGGTGAAGCGCTGCCGCCGGGCGACCGTACGCGGGATGCCGGCGTCGAAGCCGCGGGCGTCCATCGCGACCGCCAGCCGGGTGCCCCGGCGGATCGCCCCGACCAGCAGGGCGAACGCCGTCGACACGAAGAGCCGTACCTTGGCGACCGGGTTGCGGCCGGCGTCCACGCCGCGGGCCCGCCGGGCCATGCTGATCATCCGCCACTCCTGTTCGAGCAGCGGTACCAGCCGGAACGCGGCCAGCGCGCCGATGGCGAACCGGGCCGGGGCCTTCGCGTTCTGGATCAACGCGTCGGCCAGGTCGGTGGGGTCGGTGGTGGCGAAGACGAGGATCCCGGGCAGCGCCACCGCGAGCATCCGCAGGACCAGGCCGAGCGCGGTGAGCAGCACCCCTTCGGTCACCAGGATCGGACCGGCCTCGACCAGCACCCGGCCGGACCGGTCGGCGGCGAAGAGCACCAGGGTGACCAGGATGCCGCCGGCGCTGGCCAGCAGCGGCCAGCCCCGCCGGGCCAGCATCCGGTAGCGGATGCCGAACAGCGGCAGCACCACCAGCTCGATCGCGATGGCGATCGCCGGGGCCACCGGGTCCAGGGTGGCGATGAGGACCAACGAGAAGACCAGCGCGGCGGCCAGCTTCGCCACCGGGTTGCGGCGGGCCAGCGGCGCGCCGGGCCGGGCCACGGGCTCCACGCTGATCATGCGCGCTCCCCGCTATAGGTCGGGACGGCGGCGGTCATCGCCGGTCCAGGGCGAGGGCGCGGTCGGCGAGCGCGGCGACGAAGTCCGGGTCGTGGGTGACCGCGACGATGCCGTGACCGGCGTCGCGCAGCTCGGCGAAGAGATCGACCAGTTCCGACCAGGTCCGCCGGTCCTGGCCGAAGGTGGGCTCGTCGCAGATCAGCAGGCGCGGCGCGGTGGCCAGGGCGGTCGCCACGCTCAGCCGCCGCGCCTCCCCACCGGAGAGGGTGTACGGGTTGGCCCCGGCGAGCCGGGCGAGCCGCAGCCGGTCCAGCAGCCCGTCCACGGTGGCCCGTACCGCCGCCTCGGGCTCGCCGGTCCGGCGCGGGCCGAGCGCCAGTTCGTCGTAGACGGTGCCGGTGACGAACTGGTGTTCCGGGTCCTGGAAGACCGAGCCGATCCGCCGGGCCAGCAGGGGCGCCCGCCAGCGGTGCGGGGGAGTGCCGGCGTCCCGCCCGGCCAGGGCGGTGGTGGCGGTGGCCGTACCGGTGCCGGGGCGGAGCAGGCCGCCGAGGAGCAGGGCCAGGGTGGACTTGCCGGCGCCGTTCGGGCCGAGGACGGCGAGCGCCTCGCCGGCGCGTACCTCGAGGTCGACGGGGGCCAGCCGGGGCGGCAGGCCGAGCCGGTCGGCGGTGAGCAACCGGTCGCCCGGCGGCGCGGTGGCGTGCCGGGGCGGCACGGTGCGACCCGGCACCCAGACTCCGGCGGCGGCGAGCGTATCGCCGTGCGCGGCGAAGATCGTGTCGGGCGGCCCGTCGGCCCGTACCCCGCCGCCGGCCTCCAGCACCACCACCCGGTCGACCAGCGGCAGCGCCTCGGCGACCCGGTGCTCGACCAGGATCAGCGTGGTGTCCGCGTCGAGCGCGTCCGCGACGGCCTGCCGGACCAGCGCGGCGCCGGCCGGGTCGAGGTTGGCGGTGGGCTCGTCGAGCAGCAGCAGCCCGGGCCGCGGGGCGAGCACCCCGGCGAGGGCGAGCCGCTGCTGCTCGCCGCCGGAGAGCGCCGCGGTGGGCCGGTCCCGGTGGTAGGGGAAGCCGACCCGGCGCAGTGCCGCGTCCACCCGGGGCCAGATCTCCTCGGCGGGTACGCCCCGGTTCTCCAGCCCGAACGCGACGTCGTCGCCGCAGCGGGCCATCACCAGCTGGGTCTCCGGGTCCTGGAAGACGATGCCGACCCGTTCCCGGGCTTTGCGCGGGTCGAGCCCGTCGATCTCGACGGTGCCTTCCTGCTCGCCGGAGTCCTCGGGCAGCAGCCCGGCGAGCGCCGCCAGCAGGGTGCTCTTGCCCGCCCCGGACGCCCCCAGCAGCAGCACCCGCTCCCCGCGCTCGACGCGCAGGTCCACCCCACGGACGGCCCACCCCTTCCGCCCGGCGTGCCGCCACCCGAACCCCCGCAGCACCACCCCACTCACACCCACACCCCTCCCACCCGTCCCCGCCCCACCCCACCCGCCCCGTCGATCATGAGGTTGGCGGCGGTTTCAGAGATCCACATCGCCGTCAACCTCATGATCAACATCATCGGATCGGGCGGTCAGACGGCGGCGCGTTCGCGGCCGGCGGGGAAGCGGTCGAGGACGCCGGTGTTCGCCAGGGCGCGGGTCAGCGCGACGCCGCCGAGGCCGGCCACGACCAGTGCGCTGACGGCGGTGATGAGGATGTACGGCAGCCGGAAGCTGCCCCACGCGGTGTCCGGGTACCAGACGAAGACGTCGTAGATCGCGGCGGCGAGGCCGGCCAGGGTGGCGGCCAGCAGCGAGACCGGGAGCCGGTAGGTGCGGTAACCGAAGAGCGCGAAGGCCAGTTCGCCCGCCGCCGCCTCCAGCGGGCCCTGCACCACCAGGGTCCAGCCCCAACTGCTGCCGAGCGCGACCGACACCAGCGCGGCGAAGGTCAGCGTGAAGAACGCGGCGCCGGGCTTGCGGACGATCAGCGCGCCGAGCACGGCCGGCACCAGCCACACGCCGTACAGCGCCGCCCGGCCGGGCAGCGGGATGGCGTCCGCCGGCCCGTTCCAGAGCAGGCCCCACGCCCAGAAGATGACGCCGAACGCCACCCCGAGCACCGAGGCGATGACGATGTCGATGGTGCGCCACCGGTTGGTGGTGGGTTGAGTCATGGTTGCTCCCAGTTCGTCGAGGGTGAACCAGGAGAAGACGCACGCCGCGTCCGGATGCCCGGACGGCGGCGCGGCTGGAGGTCGACCGAACTCCCTGCGCTGGCATTACCCAGATCAGGTTCGAGGGTCTGCGGGCACCGGCCCGCACTCTCAGCGCTGTGCGCTCCCCTGTCGGATGTGAAGTTGTCTGCGGCAGACGCTAGCACCGGTGCCCGCCGCCGGCACAGCAGGGCGAGCGGTGCCGGTCCGGCTGGGTAGGCTGCCGATCATGCGGGTCGAGGCGCGAGGTCTGACGTTCGAGGTACGCACCGGCGGTCCCGAGGACGGCGATCCGATCCTGCTGCTGCACGGCTTCCCGCAGCACGGCGGCGAGTGGGACGAGGTGGTGCCCCTGCTGCACGCGGCCGGGCTGCGCACGTACGCGCTCGACCAGCGGGGCTACTCGCCGGGTGCCCGGCCGGCGGCGGTCGAGGCGTACCGGATCCCGGAGTTGGTGGCGGACGCGGCGGAGGTGCTCGACGCGCTCGGCGTCGAGGCCGCGCACGTGGTCGGGCACGACTGGGGCGCGATCGTGGCCTGGAGCCTGGCGGCGGTGCACCCGGAGCGGGTCCGCAGCCTCACCGCGGTCTCGGTGCCGCATCCGGCGGCGCTGGCCCACGCGCTCGCCACCGACCCGGGGCAGAAGGCCCGCTCCGCCTACATCACGCTGTTCCGCAAGCCCGGCAAGGCGGAGCGGGTGCTGCTCGCCCTCAACGCCGTCGCGCTGCGGCGGATGCTCGGCGGGGTGGGCGACCCCGCGCAGGTGGCCCGCTACGCCGACCCGATGTGCGAGCCGGGCGCGCTGACCGCCGCGCTGAACTGGTACCGGGCGATGACCGGGGCGGACCTGAAGGCCGTCGGACCGGTCAGCGTGCCGACCACCTTCGTCTGGAGCGACCGGGACATCGCGATCGGCCGCACCGCCGCCGCGGCCTGCGCACCCCATGTGACCGGCGACTACCGCTTCGTTGAGCTTCCCGGCGTCACGCACTGGATCCCGGACGAGGCGCCCGCCCCGCTGGCCGCCGCGATCCTCGCCCGGGTGGGCCGATGATCGCCGGTGCCGCACCGGCCCGGCCGCACACCCGCGCGTCGCTCGCCGCCCAGTTCCGCGCCCTCGGCGTACGCCCCGGCGGGACCGTCCTGGTGCACGCGTCCCTGCGCCCGCTGGGCTTCCTCTGCGGCGGCCCGGAGGCGGTGGTGCTCGCCCTGCGCGACGTGCTCGGCCCGGCCGGGACCCTCGTGGTGCCCACCCACACGCCGGACAACAGCGACCCCGCGGGCTGGACCAACCCGCCGGTGCCGGCCGACTGGTGGCCGGTGATCCGGGATGAGCTGCCCGGCTTCGACCCGGCGGTCACGCCGAGCCGGTTCATGGGCGCCCTCGCCGAGCTGGTCCGCACCTGGCCCGGCGCGCGGCGCAGCGACCACCCGCACGTCTCGTTCGCCGCGCTGGGGCCGGCGGCCGACCGGGTCGTCGCCGACCACGCCCTCGCCGACATGCTCGGCGAGGGCTCCCCGCTGGCCCGCCTCTACGAGCTGGACGCCGACGTGCTGCTGCTCGGGGTGGAGCACGACAGCAACACCTCGCTGCACCTGGCCGAGTACCGGCAGCCGGCGCCGCCCCGGCAGCGCTGCGGCGCGGCCGTGCTGGCCGGCGACGGCGGCCGGGCGTGGGTGTGGTGGGACGACATCCGCCTGGACGACGACGGCTTCGCCCGGCTCGGCACCGAGCTGGCGGCCACCGGAGCGGTACGGCTCGGGCCGGTCGGCGACGGGACGGGCCGGTTGATGAGGCAGCGGGTGGCGGTCGACTTCGCGGTGGACTGGCTGGCCCGGAACCGAGGGACGGAGGAATCATGACGGTGAGCGCCGAGGCGTACCTGGCGGTGGTGACCGAGACGATCGGCCGGGTGGCCGCCGGCCAGCGGGACGGGGTGGCGCGCGGCGCCGACCTGATCGCCGAGTCGCTGCGCGCCGACGGGGTGGTCCACGCGTTCGGCACCGGCCACTCGGAGGCGCTGGCGATGGAGATCGCCGGCCGGGCCGGTGGGCTGGTCCCCACCAACCGGATCGCCCTGCGCGACCTGGTCCTGTACGGGGGCGAGCCGGCCGACGTGCTCGGCCCGAAGCTGGAACGCGAGCCCGAGGTGGCGCACCGCCTCTACGAGCTGGCCCCGATCCGCCCGCAGGACGTCTTCGTGCTCGCCTCCAACTCCGGCGTGAACGGCGCGATGGTGGAGTTCGCGTCCATCGTCAAGGAACGCGGGCACGCGCTGATCGCGATCACCTCGGCGGCGCACTCCGCCCGGATGACCTCGCGCCACCCGTCCGGGCGCAAGCTCGCCGACTTCGCCGACGTGGTGCTCGACAACGGCGCCCCGTACGGCGACGCCACCCTGCCGCTGCCCGGCGGTGGCGCGGTCGGTGCGGTCTCCTCGATCACGGCCGCGCTGCTGGCGCAGCAGCTCGTGGCGGAGGTGGTGGCCCGGCTGCTGGCGGCGGGGGAGCGGCCCCCGGTCTACCTGTCGGCGAACATCACCGGCGGCGACGAGCACAACGCCGAGCTGGAGGCCCGGTACGCGGGCCGCATCCGCCGGGGGGCGTGAGCGCGAGGAGTGAGCCGGGTTTGCGAGCCCCGCAGTCGCGAACTGAGGAGGCATCGTGAGCGCGAGGAGTGAGCCGGGTTTGCGAGCCCCGCAGTCGTGCACGAGGGGCGGCAGGGTGAACCGGTTTCGCGACGGTGCGGACCGGGCACCGGCGGTACTGCCGACGGACGCTTCCGCCGGCAGTACCGTCATCCCTGGAGGTAGCGCGTGTCCAAGGAAACCGAGAAGCAGCGGTGGCAGCGCAACTTCGCCGACCTGCTCCAGGAGCTGCGGGTGGCGCAGACCGGCGTGCAGATCCTCTTCGCCTTCCTGCTCACCCTGCCGTTCAGCAGCGGTTTCACCCGGACCACCAATTTCCAGAAGGACACCTACATCGTCGCTCTGCTGGCCGCCGCCGCAGCTACCGCGATGATCATCTCGCCGGTCGCCTTCCACCGGGCATTGTTCCGGCAGGGCCGCAAGCCGGAGCTGGTCCGGTTTGCCCACCGGGTGGCCATCGGCGGCCTGGCCTTCATGCTGATCTCGATGGTCAGTGCGGTCCTGCTGATCACCGACTTCGTGCTGGGCCGGCTGGCGGCCCTGGTGCTGACCGGGATCACCGGGGCGTGGTTCCTGACCTTCTGGCTGGTCCTGCCGCTCGCCGCCCGGCGCAACTGGGGCGACGACATCGACGACGAGGACGACAACCCGCGGGTGCTGCCCGGCGACTGACCGCGCCGATTCCGCCAAATCGGACGTGCACCGAAGGCTACCCCTGGGTAACAACCGGGGGTAGCGTCGTTTTCGTCGCGCACGTCGACGCAGCCGGACCGAGGTCTCCAGGAGGCAGCCGTGACCACGACACAGAACAGCCGACCCGATCCCGCCGGGCACGGCGGCCCGACCGGCCGGGTGGCCCCGATCGACGACACCGATCCGCCGGCCGCCGCGGGCGACCGGGTGGACGGGGTGGGGCCGCTGCCCACCGAGGCCGGCCAGGTCTCCGAGAAGGAGGCCCGCCAGGTCGCGGAGGCGGCCCGCGAAGCGGCCTGGGACCGGCCCAGCTTCGGCAAGGAACTCTTCCTCGGCCGGTTCCGCCTCGACCTGATCAGTCCGTGGCCGCGCGCGAAGCCGGAGGACGTGGCGCGGGCCGAGGAGTTCCTCGGCGCGTTCGGGGCGTACCTGGACGCCGAGGTGGACGGTGCGGCGATCGAGCGGGACGCGCGCATCCCGGACGAGGTGTTCCACGGGCTGGCCCGGCTGGGCGCCTTCGGCATGAAGATCGACCGGAAGTACGGCGGCCTCGGGCTGAGCAATCTGCACTACTGCCGGGCGCTGATGCGGGCCGGCTCGGCCAACCCGGCGATCAGCGCGCTGCTCTCCGCGCACCAGTCGATCGGCGTGCCGCAGCCGCTGAAGATGTTCGGCACCCCCGAGCAGAAGCAGCGCTTCCTGCCTCGGCTGGCCGCCGGTGAGGTGTCCGCGTTCCTGCTCACCGAGCCGGACGTCGGCTCCGACCCGGCGCGGCTGGCGACCACCGCCGAGCCGACCGAGGACGGCACGGGTTACCGGCTCAACGGGGTCAAGCTGTGGGCCACCAACGGCACGGTCGCCACCCTGCTGGTGGTGATGGCCCGGGTGCCGGCGGCCGAGGGTCGGCGCGGCGGCATCACCGCCTTCGTGGTGGAGGGCGACAGCGAGGGCATCACGGTCGAGCGGCGCAACGCCTTCGTGGGCCTGCGCGGCCTGGAGAACAGCCTCACCCGGTTCCACGACGTGTTCGTGCCGAAGGAGAACGTGATCGGCGGCGAGGGCAAGGGCCTGAAGATCGCCCTGACCACGCTGAACACTGGGCGGCTGTCGCTGCCGGCCATGTGCGTCGGCGCCGGTAAGTGGTCGCTGAACGTGGCCCGGGAGTGGGCCGCCGACCGGGTCCAGTGGGGCCGGCCGGTCGGCGAGCACGAGGCGGTGGCCAAGAAGCTGGCCTTCATCGCCGCCACCACGTACGGCATGGAGAGCATGCTCAACCTCTGCTGCCTGCTCGCCGACGACGACCGCAACGACATCCGGATCGAGGCGGCGCTGGTGAAGCTCTACGCCAGCGAGATGGCCTGGAAGATCGCCGACGAGCTGATCCAGATCCGGGGTGGTCGCGGCTACGAGACGGCCGAGTCCCTGGCCGCCCGGGGTGAACGGCCGGCCGCGGTCGAGCAGATGCTGCGCGACCTGCGGATCAACCGGATCTTCGAGGGCTCCACCGAGATCATGCACCTGCTGATCGCCCGCGAGGCGGTCGACGCGCACCTCTCGGTGGCCGGCGACATCATCGACCCCGACGCCGGGCTGGGCCGCAAGGCGAAGGCGGGTGCCCGGGCCAGCGTCTTCTACGCGAAGTGGCTGCCCACCCTCGCCGTCGGCCGGGGCCAGGCACCCCGGGCGTACGCCGAGTTCGGCCCGCTCGCCGGCCACCTGCGACACGTCGAGCGCGCCTCCCGCAAGCTGGCCCGCGCCACCTTCTACGCGATGTCCCGCTGGCAGGGGAAGATGGAGCGCAAGCAGGCGTTCCTCGGCCGGGTGGTGGACATCGGCGCGGAGCTGTTCGCGATGGCCGCGGTCTGCGTACGGGCCACCGCCGAGCGGGCGGAGCACCCGGAGCACGTCGAGCTGGCCGACCTGTTCTGTCGGCAGGCCCGGCTGCGTGTCGACGAGCTGTTCACCGGGCTGTGGTCCAACACCGACTCGGTTGACGTGGCGGCCGCCAAGCGGATCCTCGCCGGCCGGTACGCCGCCCTGGAGGAGGGCGTCGTGACCCCGCCGGCCGACCGGCCCTGGGTGGCCCGCTGGCAGCCCGGCCCCTCCACCGCCGAGGACGTCCGCCGCCGCATCCCGCCGATGGGGTGAGTCCGGTCGCGGGGCGGTGAATTCGGCAGACGGATGTTCGTGCCGAGCACCTCCGCACATGGAGCTAACCGGGTCGAGCGATATGCCTCTGGGGCACAGATATGACTCAGAGGCATACCGCTTTCTGGATATCTGTGGCTGGGGCCAGCCGGCGGCCGCCGGCCGACAGCTGGACCCGGGTCAGCGGGAGGTAGCCGGCTCAGCTGGCGGCGATCGCCCAGGCCAGCACGCCGGCCAGGATGAGCCCGTTCAACGCGGCCAGCACCAGGTACGCGGCCGGCGGGATCTTGCGGCCCTTGCGGACGTAGCTCACCAGGACGCCCGCGTACGCCAGCAGCAGCACGGCGACGGCGATCAGGAAGTACAGCACCGCAACACCCTACCGGCCGGCCCGCAGGCCGAGTCTGCGCAGCTCCAGTGCGGCGAGCGCGTCGACGGTAGCGTCGTCGCCGCGGCGCCACGCCTCGGCCGCGTCCGGCGCGATCCGGGCCAGCCGACCGAGCGGCTGGCCGGCGAGCGCGCGCAGTGCCAGCAGGTCGCGGCCGGCGGGGGCGGTGGCGAGCGCCTGCGCCACGCCGGCCCGGCGCATCCAGCGCACCCGCAGCGGCAGCCAGCCGAAGAGCACGAGCCCGAGCGGGAAGACCAGCACCGCGATGCTCAGTCCGAGGGCCAGCTGGCCGACCAGTTCCTGCTGGTCGCGGCCGGCCTCGGCGACCGCGCGGGCGGCCTCGGCGGCCTTGGTGAACGGGGCGGTCAGCTCGTCGCCGACCAGCGGGACCCGACCCACCTTGCCGCCGGCGTCGGCCAGGTTGTCGGCGAGGCCTCCGCCGGCCCCCTCCAGCTTCTGTCCGGGTACGGCCAGCTTCTCGATCAGATCGTGCAGCCACAGCGCGAAGCGGATCGCCGCGTACACCCAGACGACCACGAGCAGATCGGTGAGGAGCTGGCGGAGGAGGGTCGGAAAACGGTCGGCGTAGATCTTCACGCCGGACAGCGTGCCACGGCCCGGCGCCGCCGGCACGACGGCTCCAGGTCGCGGCGCGGCGACAGACAGGCCGAGGCGGAGTTGTCGCACGACGGCTCCAGGTCGCGGCGCGGCTACAGACGCGCCGAGCTGGAGTTGTCGCAGGGGAGAATTCTCAGCCGGCGCAGGCCGGGCAGGTGCCGAAGATCTCCAGGGTGTGGCTGACCTCGGCGTACCCGTGCTCGGCGGCGACCCGGTCCGCCCAGCGCTCCACCGCCGGCCCGGCCACCTCCACGGTCCGGCCGCAGGCCCGGCAGACCAGGTGGTGATGATGGCCCTCGCTGCACCGGCGATAGAGGTGCTCGCCGCCGGGCGGGCGCATCACGTCGATCTCCCCGGCGTCGGCGAGCCCCTGCAACGTCCGGTAGACGGTGGTGAGGCCGACCCGCTCGCCCCGCTCGCGCAGCATCGCGTACAGGTCCTGCGCGCTGTGGAAGCCCGCCACCTCGGCCAGCAGCGCGCTCACCGCGGTCCGCTGGCGGGTGTTTCTGAGCGCCCCTTCGGTCATGCCGCCACCCGGTGGTCGGCGTGGGCGGTGATGGTCCGCGCGGTCATGCCGGCCCCTCCCCGGCGTGGCTGACCGCGTCCGCCACGATGTGCGCGACGTGCTCGTCCACCAGGGCGTACGCGATCTCCCGGCCGCGCCGGGAGCCGCGGACCACCCCGGCACCGCGCAGCACCCGCAGATGCTGGGAGACCAGCGGCTGCGGGGCGCCGAGCTTCTCCACCAGCTCGTGCACGCAGCGCTCACCCTGGGCCAGCTCGCTCACGATCGCCAGCCGGATGGGTGCCGACAGCGCGCGCAGCAGGTCACCCGCGCCCTCGAAGGCGTCGTATCCGTGCGTGGTGGTCACCCCGTAACGGTAACCAATCCCAGCTGGAACGGCCCGGAGGGGCTCACCGCAGCACCACCTCGTGCTCGTGCGGCTCGACGGCCGGCGTGCCGGCCGGCCGGGCCCGCCGGCGCAGCGCCCGCCAGCCGGCCGCGACGAGCGCGACCACCAGGAACGAGCCGATGGCCAGCAGCACCACCGAGGCGCCGGGCGCGGTGTCGGCGGTGGCGGCCACCCAGACCCCGGCCCCGGCCGCGAAGAGCCCCAGCGCCATCGCCGCCGTCATGGTGCTCCGGAACCCCCGCGTCACCTGCTGGGCGGTGGCCACCGGCACCACCATCAGGGCGCTGATCAGCAGCACCCCGACGGCCCGCATGGCGATGGTCACGGTCACCGCGGTGGTCACCGCGAGCAGCAGGTTGAGCGCCCGGACCGGTAGGCCGGAGACCCGGGCGTACTCCTCGTCGTGGCAGACCGCGAAGAGCACCGGGCGCAGCGCCAGCATGGCCACCAGGATCGCCACGCCGAGCACCAGGATGGTGATCAGGTCGCCCGGCGACGTCGTGGTCAGCGACCCGAAGAGGTACGAGTTCAGCGACGCGCTGCTGGCGTCGGAGAGCCCGACCAGCAGCACGCCGCCGGCGATGCCGCCGTAGAAGAGCAGTGCCAGGGCCAGGTCCCCGGAGGTACGGCCGCGCGCGCGGACCAGTTCGATGGCGATCGCACCCAACGTCGCCGTGATCACCGCCACCAGCACGGGAGAGCGGTTGAGCAGCAGCCCGGCACCCACGCCGGTGAGCGCCACGTGGCCGATGCCGTCGCCGATCAGCGCCAGCCGCCGCTGCACCAGGTAGATCCCGAGCGCCGGGGCGGCCAGCCCGATGACCAGCGCGCCGACCAGGGCGCGCAGCATGAAATCGTACTGGAAGAGGTCCATGTCACATGCTCCACAGCCCGGCGGGCTCCTCGTCGCAGTGCGGGTGCACGTGCTCGTGGTCGGGGTCCGCGTGGTGGCCGGCCGGTTCCGGCACCGCGCCGTCGTGGGCGATCCCGCCCTCGTGGACCACCACCGCCCGGCTGATCAGCGGGCGCAGCGGCCCCAGCTCGTGGGCGACCAGGAGCACCGTGCCGCCGCCGTCGACGAAACCGCGCAGCGCCCCGGCGAACGCCTCCTGGCTGGTCGCGTCCACCCCGGCGGTCGGCTCGTCGAGCACCAGCAGCTCCGGCCGGCCGGCGAGCGCCCGGGCGATCAGGGTGCGCTGCTGCTGGCCGCCGGAGAGGGTGGCGACCGGGTCACCCGCCCGGTCGGCGAGCCCGACCGCGCGCAGCGCCGCGGCGACCGCCTCCCGGTCGGCCCGTCCCGGTGGGCGCAGCAGGCCCCGGCGGGCGAGTCGGCCCGACGCGACCACCTCGGCCACCGTGGCCGGTACGCCGCTGCCCGCGCCGAGCCGCTGCGGGACGTACCCGATGCGGTGCCACTGCCGGAAGCGGCGCTGCGGAGTGCCGAAGAGGGTGACCGACCCGGCGCTCAGCGGGACGAGGCCGAGCACGGCGCGGATCAGAGTCGACTTGCCGGAGCCGTTGGCGCCGAGCACGGCGACCACCTCACCGGCGGCCAGGGCCAGCGAGACGTCCCGCAGCACGGGGCGGCCGTCGTAGCCGACAGCGGCATGCTCGACCTGGACGACGCTCATGCCGTCACCTCGCTTCGCTCGGCGCCGTCATGAGGCTTACCGGCGCTGTGCTGATGATTCGCTCGCTCATGAACAGTCCAAGGCGGTGCGCAGGGTCTGGAGGTTGGCCCGCATGGCGGAGAGGTAGTCGCCCTCGGCCGGCGGGCCCTCGATCGGGTCGAGCACGGCGGTCTTCGCGCCGACCTCGCGGGCGACCGTCTCGGCCACCTTCGGGCTGACCAGCGTCTCGAAGAAGATGGTGGTGGCCCCGTGCTCCCGAGCCTCCCGCGCCACCTCGGCGAGCCGCTGCGGGGCGGGCTCGGCGTCCGGGGTGAGGCCGGTGATGCCGACCTGCTCCAGGTCGTAGCGGGCGGTCAGGTAGCCGAACGCGGTGTGGCTGGTCACGATCTCCCGGCGCGGGCAGGTCCGCAGGCCCGCAACGTAGTCGGCGTCGAGCTTCTCCAGCGTGGCGCGCAGGGTCTTCGCCCGGGCGGTGAACTCGGCGGCCCGACCCGGGTCGGCCTTGCCGAGCCGCTCGGCCAGCCGGTCGCCGATGGTGGCCAGCCGGGTCGGGTCGAGCCACACGTGCGGGTCCTTGCCGCCGCTCTCCTCGGCGTGACCGGACTCGCCCTCGTGCTGGTGACCGCCGTCGGCCGCGTCGCGCAGCGGCTGCACGGTGGCCACGTCGAACGCCCGGTCACCGCCGTTCTGCTGGACCGCCTCGTCGACGGCCGGCTGGAACCCGGCGAGGAAGACGACCAGCTCCGCGTCGCTGACCTGGCCGACCTGGCGGGGGTTGAGCTCCAGGTCGTGCGGCTCGGCGCCGGGCTTGGTCAGGTTGGTGACCTTGACCGCGTCCCCGCCGATCTGCTCGGCGAGGAACTGGAGGGGGTAGAAGGCGGCCACCACGTCGACCCGCTCCGGGTCGCTCCCACCGCCACCGCCCTCCGAGCAGGCGGCGACGCCAAGGGTGAGCAGGGCTGCGGTGGCTGCGGCGAGGGCGCGTGGGGCGGAGCGGACGGTCATGTGACCAACTGTCCGCGATAACGAAATTGATTGTCAAAAACGCATGATTGCATGTCAGAGCAGCTTGGCCAGGGCGACCGCGAGCAACAGCGTCAGCATCAGGAGCCGCAGCACCCGGGTCCCCGGGCTCTGCACCGGCCAGGTGACGCTCATCAGCCAGACCAGCCCCGCGGCCAGGGCGAGCAGCAGGACGCCGCCGACCGCGCCGGGCGTGAACAGGGCGACCAGCACCAGGACCAGCGTGGCCAGGAACACCGCGGTCGGGTTGAGCCGGGCCGGAAGGGGACGCTGCGTACGCTGCATGGCACAGACTCTACGAGGAGGACCCGGGTGCTGGTCACCAACCGGTTCGTGGTCGACGCCGATGTCGCGTCCGAGTTCACCGAGCGGGCGCACGCCGCGCTCGCCGCGCTCGCCGCCCGCCCCGGCTACCTGCGGGGGGAACTGCTGCGGGCGCTGGACGACCCGACGTACTGGTGCCTGGTCACCGAGTGGGAGTCGGTCGGGGCGTACCGGCGGGCGCTGGGCGGCTTCGACGTCAAGGTCACCGCCGTGCCGCTGCTGGCCCAGTCCGTTGACGAGCCCTCGGCGTACGAGACGCTGGCCAGCGCCGCGCCCGAGGGCGAGATCGTCGTCGTCGCCAGTGATCGGGCCGCAGGTCCTTACCGCTGAGGCCGGGGGCACTACCCTCTGGCGTATGACCGCTCCCGGACCGGCCGCCCCACCCCCGAATCCCGTGCCGTCCGGCGCGCCGCCGGTATCGGGCCCGCCAGCCGAGCCCGGCGTCCCCGCGCCGCCGGCCGGCCCCGGGGTCGCCCCGCCGTTCGCCGCCCCGCCCACCGAGGGGGGCCGGGCCCGGCTCTGGCTCGGTCTCGGCGTCGGCGCGCTCGCCGTGCTGCTCTGCTGCGGTGGGGGCGGCGCCGCCATCGTCGGGCTCGCGGTCAGTAACCTGCAGGCCGTCCAGGAGCAGGGCCGCGCGGTGACCGACAACTACTACCGGGCGCTGGTGCGGAAGGACTGGTCCAAGGCGTACGACCAGCTCTGCGACGACGCCCACCGGCGGGAGTCCCGGTCGGAGTTCGAGCAGCGGGCGGCCACCGAGCCGCAGATCTCCGGCTACCGGGTGGGCCAGGTCGACGCCCAGACGCTGACCGTGCCGGTGGACGTGACCCTGGCCGGCGGCAAGCGGGAGGCCCAGACGGTGACGCTGGCGACGGACCAGCAGACGGGTGCCGTGGAGGTGTGCGGGGTGAGCTGACCGGCCCCGGCTGGGCTCGGCGGCTCCGGTGGTCGTACCGTTGTCCGGGACCGTCCGGTTCAATCCACTCACCCCCGCCGACCGCCAGCCGGCGTAGGAGGAAACATGCCAGCCGACCGTATCGACGCCGTCGTCAGCCTCGCCAAGCGCCGGGGCTTCGTCTTCCCCTCCAGTGAGATCTATGGAGGCACCCGATCGGCGTGGGACTACGGGCCGCTCGGCGTGGAGCTCAAGGAGAACGTCCGCCGGCAGTGGTGGCGGACCATGGTCCAGCAGCGCGACGACGTCGTGGGCCTGGACTCGGCGGTCATCCTGGCCCGCCAGGTCTGGGAGGCATCCGGCCACATCGCCGAGTTCGTCGACCCGCTGACCGAGTGCCAGTCCTGCCACAAGCGGTTCCGCGCCGACCACCTGGAAGAGGCGTTCGAGGCCAAGCACGGCCGGCCGCCGACGTCGCTGTCGGAGATCAACTGCCCGAACTGCGGCAACAAGGGCACCTTCACCGAGCCGAAGATGTTCAACGGCCTGATGAAGACCTACCTGGGCCCGGTGGAGAGCGAGGAGGGCCTGCACTACCTGCGCCCGGAGACCGCCCAGGGCATCTTCGTCAACTACAAGAACGTGGAGACGGTCGCCCGCAAGAAGCCGCCGTTCGGCATCGCGCAGACCGGCAAGTCGTTCCGCAACGAGATCACCCCCGGCAACTTCATCTTCCGGACCCGCGAGTTCGAGCAGATGGAGATGGAGTTCTTCGTCGAGCCGGGCACCGACGAGCAGTGGCACGAGTACTGGCTCCAGGAGCGCTGGAACTGGTACCTCGACCTCGGCCTGTCGGAGCAGAACCTGCGCTTCTACGAGCACCCCAAGGAGAAGCTCTCCCACTACTCGAAGCGCACCGTCGACATCGAGTACCGGTTCCAGTTCGGCGGCAGCGAGTTCGCCGAGTTGGAGGGCATCGCCAACCGCACCGACTTCGACCTGTCGACGCACAGCAAGCACTCCGGCGTCGACCTGTCGTACTTCGACCAGAGCAAGGGTGAGCGCTGGATCCCGTACGTGATCGAGCCGGCCGCCGGCCTGACCCGTGCCGTGCTCGCCTTCCTGCTCGAGGCGTACGACGAGGACGAGGCCCCGAACACCAAGGGCGGCGTGGACAAGCGCACCGTGATGCGCTTCGACCCGCGGCTGTCCCCGGTCAAGGTGGCGGTGCTCCCGCTGTCCCGCAACGAGGCGCTCTCGCCGAAGGCCCGGGGCCTTGCCGCGGACCTGCGCAAGCGCTGGGTGGTCGAGTTCGACGACTCGCAGGCGATCGGCCGCCGGTACCGCCGGCAGGACGAGATCGGCACGCCGTTCTGCGTCACGGTCGACTTCGACACCCTCGAGGACAACGCGGTGACCGTCCGGAACCGGGACACCATGGCCCAGGAGCGCATCTCGCTGGACCAGGTCGAGCGCTACCTGATCGAGCGCCTGCCCGGCTGCTGAGCTGGTCACGGGGCCCCGGCCGCGCCGGTCGGGGCCCCGTACACTTGTCCGGTGACCGCCCCGACCCTGCCCGCGCTGCGCCCGTTGACCCTCGGGCCGCACCAGGTGTGGCCGCCGGTGGTGCTCGCGCCGATGGCCGGGATCACCAACGTCGGCTTCCGCCGGCTGTGCCGGGAGCAGGGCGGCGGCATCTACGTCTGCGAGATGATCACCACCCGGGCGTTGGTGGAGCGCAACCCGAAGACGCTGCGGATGATCGCCTTCGGCGCCGAGGAACAGCCTCGCAGCCTCCAGCTCTACGGCACCGACCCGGAGATCACCGCCGCCGCCGTGCGGATCGTGGTCGAGCAGGGCCTCGCCGACCACATCGACCTCAACTTCGGCTGCCCGGTCCCCAAGGTGACCCGGCGGGGCGGCGGGTCCGCCCTGCCGTGGCGGCGCCGGCTCTTCGCCCGGCTGGTCAAGGCCGCGGTGGATGCCGCGTCACCCGCCGGGGTGCCGGTCACCGTCAAGATGCGCAAGGGCATCGACGACGACCACCTGACGTACGTCGAGGCGGGGCTCGCCGCGCAGGACGCCGGCGTCGCCGCGGTCGCCCTGCACGGGCGTACGGCCGCGCAGCGCTACTCGGGCACCGCCGACTGGGATGCCATCGCCACCCTGAAACAGGCGCTCGACGTGCCGGTGCTCGGCAACGGCGACATCTGGGAGGCCGACGACGCGCTGCGGATGGTCGCCCACACCGGGGTGGACGGCGTGGTGATCGGGCGCGGCTGCCTGGGCCGGCCCTGGCTCTTCGCCGACCTGGAGGCCGCCTTCAACGGCCGGTCCGACCGGCGGCTGCCGACCCTCGGCGAGGTGGCGGTGACCATGCGACGCCACGCCGAGCTGCTGGTCGACCAGTTCGTGGCCGGCGCCCGCAACCCCGTCCGGGGTGAGCGGGACGGCTGCACCGACTTCCGCAAGCACGTCGCCTGGTACCTCAAGGGCTTCCCGATCGGCAGTGAGCTGCGCCGGTCCCTCGCGATGATCGACAGCCTGGCCCAGCTCGACGACCTGCTCGGCAAGCTCGACCCGGCCGTGCCGTTCCCGGTGGAGGCCCTCGGTCAGCCGCGTGGCCGGACCAACTCCCCGGGCAAGGTCTTCCTGCCGGACGGTTGGCTGGCCAGCCGGGACGACGACACCCCGCCAGACGGCGCCGAGCTGGACGACTCAGGCGGCTGACCGAATCGGTCCGTCCGGGGCCTGGCGCCCCTCGCGGGCGAGCTTCAGATCCCAGCGCGGCAGCGGTGTGCCGACGAAGAACGGCCGGCCCCTGGATGGAGGCCGGCCGTTCTGTGGTCGGTTGCGGGTACGGCGAAGGCCGGCCCCGTGTGGGGGCCGGCCCTCCGTGGTTCCTGCTGTCACCTGGTGTGTCAGGAGGCCGAGTAGCCGCGGGTGGCGATCCAGTCGGCGAGGTTGTCGACGGTGATCCGGTAGGAGGCGGTGTTCGGGTTGGCGGAGTCG
>NZ_JBEYSO010000026.1:0-109474 GCF_040642675.1 Micromonospora sp. NPDC047738 | reverse complement strand
CGGAACTGGCCCCAGCCTGCGTCGGAGATGACGCGGGCCAGGCGGCGGTTGCGGAGCATGTTGCGCACGCTGAGGTCTTCGATCGCGACCGTTTGAGTCTCACGGACGAGTCGAGTGGTCAGCTTGTGCAGGTGGTCCCGACGCCGGTCGGCGATACGGGCATGGATCCGGGCCACCGCGAGCCGGGCCTTGGCCCGGTTCGCGGAGCCCTTCTGTTTGCGGGCCAGGTTCCGCTGAGCCTTGGCCACCTTGCGCCGGTCGGCCTGCCCGTACCGCGGGTTGGCCACCTTGCCGTGCTCGTCGCTGATTCCGGGGATCGGGTGGGACAGGGTGAGCAGGCTGGTGATGCCTGCGTCCACACCGACCACGGCCGCGACCGGCGGCAGCGGCTTCACCGTCGGGTCCTCGATCAGGATGGAGACGAACCAGCGGCCGGCAGCGTCCCGGGACACGGTGACCGTCGACGGTTCCGCCCCCTCCGGCAACGGTCGGGACCACACGATGTCCAGCGGGGTGTTCATCTTGGCCAGGGTGAGCTGACCGTCCCGCCAGCGGAACGCGGAGCGGGTGTATTCGGCCGACGCCCGCGACTTGCGCTTGGACTTGAACCTCGGATACCGGGCCCGCTTGTCCCAGAACGCCATAAACCCGGCCTGCAAATGCCGCAGCGTCTGCTGCAACGGCACCGAGGACACCTCGTTCAGGAACGCCAACTCCTGCGTGCGTTTCCACTCGGTCAGCCACCCCGAGGAATGCGCGTACGTGGTGCGCCGGCGGTCCACCGCCCACGCCCGGGCACGTGCTTCCAGCGCCCGGTTGTACACCAGACGCACGCACCCGAAGGTGCGGTTCAACTGCCCAGCCTGTTCAGGGGACGGGTAGAAGCGGTACTTGTACGCCCGCTTCACCACATCCCCCACGCCTCACATTTTACCGTCCATGTAAGACACTCATCGCAAGGGAGGGGCGGCGTTTCCTCCCGGCCGTAAACGGCCGGGTTTCCACGCCGCAAATCCGATGAGCGAGGATCCGGCACGCGACGAAGTGGTGGAGTGAGCGGCCACCGGCGGAGATCCCGGACATGGTGCAGGACTTGGCACCCGTCAGTCCGAAGGCCACATCGGCATTGAGGACGTGGACGTCCTTGGCCCAACAGTCGTAGACCGCTTGGAAACATACCCCGTTCGAGCCGGGGTGCAGATTGTGGGCCGTCTGCGGGATGAGCTTGTTCTCGATCGTCAGCCCTTCCACCCCGCTGTCATGGATGGTCGGCCCGAGTTCGCGCAGCCGAGCGGGCGTCTCTCGGTGGATGGAAATCCTCAGGGGCTGCTCGATCCGCACTGACCGGGGAGAAAGAATCTCGATGACCTTGACCGGCCACCGCCAGGCCTGGAGATCTTCGAAGGCAGTCGGTGTCGCGATGCGAGCACCGTACCTGGCCCAATCGTACGTGTTCGCTCCGGCGATGTTGCCAGCCATCTCCTTGAGCAGCCGGTAGTTCGTTGGGTTATCTACCTCGAGAGCCACCATTTCGCCAGCCGTGAGATCGGCGGTGGAGTCGACGAAAAGGACGTCGGCGCCGCGGGTCGCCGGCGCGACTGCGGCCAGGGTAGAACCCCACAGGAAGCACTCGCTGAGTTCGGCCGCGAAGTCGTTGGCGAACGACGTGGCCAGCCGCTCGCGGGCGATGAAGAAAATTTGGCCGCCCGTCCATGACCAGTTGTTGCCACCCGCGTCGAGAGACTCACGCAGGGGACGCGAGAAGTACAGGATGGTCTTTCCCTTGCCTGCCCCTCTCAAGACCACGTTGGAGTCGCTGACGAACAGGGGCCGGTCGAGAACGTATCGCCCGGGCTCCAGCTTGAGAACGCCCCCACCGGCCGCACCGAGTCGGTCCAGCGCTGTCTGAAGAGCGCTACTGACGTCGACACCTGTGTCGGGGCGGATGCCCAAGCTCTGGGCAGGCGTGACGCTGTCGACCACCGGCGATGGCTGGATGGCTCCGCGCCGGTATCCCACCCGTCGCCAGTCCCCGAGGTTGTGGTAGCTCGACGGCGCCTCCGACCACGCGTCTAAGATCGCTTGGAGGTCGGTCGGAAGGCCGCCGAGGCCCGCCTTGCTCCGGGTTGACGCGGCGGCAGCTTCGGCCAACGACGACGTGCCGGTGGTAAACGCTGCCGTGCCAGCAGCCCCCGCGGCGGCCGCCTTAAAGAGGGAACGTCTCCCGAATGTCCCTCGAGCTGTATAGTTGCTCATGTCTTTCCTCCCGCGGCGTCACCATCTCCCAGGACCGTCCTTCTGATTGCAGCCACTACTGTCTGGAAGGTTCGGGGCACCCTTTCTCCCGCGCGGTGCCTCCGTAATGGCTCCATCGGCGCTGACGTCGGCCAATTCGGTCGTGTGGTGCTACGCCCAGTTCAGCGCGCCTACCCAGGTCACGCTTGACCGAACGAGCTGATGGTGGCCGGGGGGCTTGGCCACGTTGATGATCCGGCCAAGCTCCCCAGCGTTCGTGTGACGGCTGCTCGGATCAGTGGTCCGGCTTATTGATACAGCACGGCCGCGATCTCCGGCTTGTCGACGTTCGTCATGTCGTACCAGTAGTAGCCGGTGTCGATCACCTTGGGCATGCTCTCGCCCTTGATCGACTTCATGGCCGCGCTCACCAGCTGCTCACCCATCCCGATCGGATTCTGGGTGATGGCCCCCGCCATGACACCGCTCTTGATGGCATCAATCTGGGCCTTCCCGGAGTCGAATCCGACGATCTTGATGCCCTTCTTGCCGCTCTCCTCGACGCCCTTGATGGCGCCGATGGCCGAGCCCTCGTTGGAGCCATAGATCCCGGCGATATCGGGATTCGCCGCAATGATCGACTTGGTGATATCCGCGGACTTCGCCTGGTCGCCACCGCCGTACTGCGGCTCCAGCAGGGTGATGCCCGGCGCGTTTGCCCTCATCCACTCGACGAACCCGTCTCTGCGGTCGATGCCCGAGCGGCTGGTCTGGTCGTGTACGACGAGGGCCACCTTGCCCTTGCCGCCGAGCAGCTCGGACATGTGCTTGGCGGCCTCGGCGGCGGCGGCCTTGTTGTCCGTGGCGGCCGTGGTCACCGGGATGTCGCTGTCGACGCCAGAGTCAAACGCGATGACCGGGATGTTGGCCGCCTTCGCCTGCTGCATGAGTGGCGCCGCGGCCTTGCTGTCCAAGGCGGCGAAGCCGATCGCCGCCGGCTTCTTGGCGATCGCATTGGTCAGCATTGTGACCTGCGCCTCGATGTCGGCCTCGGTCGCCGGTCCCTCAAAGGTGATCCTGGCTCCCTGCTTGGCAGCCTCTTGCTCGGCCCCCTGCTTCACCGCCTGCCAGAACTGGTGCTGGAACCCCTTGGAGACAATGGCGATGTACGGCTGCTCACCATCGCCACCGGCCCCGTCCGATGTAGAGGTGCACCCGGGCACGGCTACCATGAGCGTTGCGGCCGCAACTCCGGCCAGAAGGCGCCTTCTTCTCATGTCGACCACATTCTCCTACCTATGTGTGATGTTGGTGCGGTTCACACGAGCCACATCTCAGGCTGCGCGTTTGCGAATCATGTCGGCGTACACCGCCACGAGAATGACGCAGCCCAGGATCACGTTCTGCCATTCCTGCGGGATCGACAGGATCTGCAGGCCATTGTTCAGAACAGAGATGATGAGTGCGCCGATCGCGGTGCCCACGATGGACCCCTTGCCGCCGGCGAGCGAGGTGCCGCCGATGACCACTGCCGCGATGGCCTGCAGTTCGTAGCCCGCGCCGGTGGCCGGTTGAGCCGAGCCGAGGCGTGCGGAGATCATGACGCCGGCAAGGCCGATGAACAGACCGGCGAGCGTGTAGACGATGATTTTCCATTTGCGTACGCTGACGCCGGACAGCGCTGTTGCCTCTTCGTTGCTGCCGATCGAATACGTGTAACGCCCGAGGACGGTTTTGTTCAGCAGGATCCCTGCCGTGATCGCCGCCGCGACCAGCACGAGCACCGCGTTGGGGAAGTCGACGCCGGGGATGAGACTGCCGGTGGAAATGGCGAAGTAGCCGGGGGTGTCGTTGAAGTAGATCGGTGCGCTGTGGGAGACCACGAGCGCAAGCCCCTGGGCGACCAGCATCATCGCCAATGTCGCGATGAACGGCGGGATCCTCAGGATGGCGACGTTGAATCCATTGATGAGGCCGATGAGCCCACCGAACAGAACGGCACCGAGCACGCCCACCGCGAGCGGCAGGTGCAGGTTGACGATGAACACGCCGGACATCACCGCGCTCAGCGCCATGCCGGTACCCAGCGACAGGTCGATGCCGCCTGTGATGATCACGAAGGTTGTGCCCAGTGCGAGCGTTCCGATCACGACCGTAGAGAACAGGATGTTCGTGACGTTGGGATAGGTGAAGAAGCTGGGGCTGGCGAACGCGAAGACCGTGAAGATGACGATGAGGCTGGCGAACGCGAGGAACTGTTGGAGCCGGCTGCGCAGTGTTGCGCTCAGTCCACCGGTAGCTGGCTGCGGTGATGACATCGCCGCAGGCGGCGAGGCCGTTGCGGCCGCTGATACCGGGCGCGTAGTCATTGGTCTCCTGCTTTCTGGGCGGTCTGCGTGGGTGCGTCCTCGGCCTGCAGAAGTTGGGCCGCGTCGGCCGGGTTTTCGTCGGGGCGCAGCGTGGCGTAGTGCATGACGCGTTCCTGGGTGGCTTCGGCGGCGCTGAGCAGCCCGGTGATGCGACCCTCGCTCATCACGACGATGCGGTGTGACATACGCAGGACCTCGGGCAACTCGGAGGAGATCATAATGATCGATTTGCCTTGCTGTGCCAGCTCGTTGAGCAGTCGGTAGATCTCTTCCTTGGCGCCGACGTCGATGCCCCGGGTCGGCTCGTCGAAGATCAGAATGTCGCAGTCTTTGAGCAGCCACTTGGCGATGACGACCTTCTGTTGGTTGCCGCCGGAGAGGTTCTTGGTCGTCTGTCGCACCGATGGCGTCTTGATGCGCAGCGCGCCGACGTATTGTGCGGATCGGGCCCGCATGGCCTTGTCGCGCATGAAGCCGAACGAAGTGAACAGCTCCCGCAGCGAACTGAGGGCGATGTTGGCGGTGACGTCCTGCTCAAGTAGCAGGCCGAGGTGTTTGCGGTCCTCGGACAGGTAGCCGATGCGGTGCCTGGCCGCATCGGCCGGGTTCTGTATCGCGACGTGTTTGCCGGCCAGGGTGATGGTGCCGGAGGTGGTCCTGTCCGCGCCGACGAGGGCTCTTGCTACCTCGGTGCGCCCCGCGCCCATGAGCCCGGCAAATCCTAGTATTTCGCCCTTGCGCAGCTCGAAGCTGACGTTGTTCAGCAGCGCTTTAGTGCTCAGCCCTTCGACTTTCAGCAGCACCTCGCGGTCCTCGCGCACCCCTTCGGGTCTGGCGCTTACGGTAATGGCGCGACCGACCATCAGTGCGATGACCTCTTTCATGGTGGTCGTCGCCGTTGGGACGGTGTCGACGTACTGGCCGTCTCGCAGCACGGTGATTCGGTCGGAGATGGCCTTGATTTCGGCCATCCGGTGGGAGATGTAGATCACGCCGGTGTCCGGGCGGGTGAAGCGGCCGATCAGCTCGTGCAGCGTCGCTACCTCGGCTTCGTTGAGGGCGGCGGTCGGCTCGTCCATGATGAGCACCTTGGCGTCATTGGAGAGCGCCTTGGCGATCTCGACCATCTGCTGCTTGGCCACGGTCAGTCGGCCGACGACCCGCTTCGGGTCCAGCGGCAACTGCAGCCGGTCGATCAGCTCTGCGGCCCGGGCGTTCAGCTTGCGCTCGTCGAGGAAGAAGTTGGCCAGGCGCGGTTCGCGGCCGATGAAGATGTTCTGCGCCACCGTGAGGTCGGGCATCAGGTTGAATTCCTGGTGGATGATGCTGATGCCCTGCTCCTGGGCTTGTTTCGGTCCGGCGACCTCGAACCGCTCGCCATTGAGATAGAACTCGCCCTCATCGGCGGCATAGATGCCGGAGAGCAGTTTCATCAGAGTCGACTTGCCCGCACCATTTTCGCCAACCAGCGCCAGCACCTCGTTGTGGCGCAGGTCCAGCTGGACACCGGAAAGCGCCTTGACGCCCGGGAAGCTCTTACTCACGCCCTCGAGCCGCAGCAACGGCTCGTCCGACGCCGGTGCGCGCGTTGACGCAGTCGGAGGTGTCCCCGACAGCACCATGAGATCTCCTCGGAAGTCGATTTCGGACACGTTAGGTGGCTGTGGCAGGTCAATGGACGGCCCGGAAGAGGGCATCGGGTCAGAGGGCACGCCGCAGCCAGCCCTCGACGCTGGCGATATGGACCGTCGCCCATGATCGGACAACCTCCGGCTGCCGCGCCGTGCTGGCAATCAGAGTCACGGCATGCTGCTCGCGGGTCTTGGCCACCGCCCCCTTCTGCGTCAAGCCACGGCAGATCCGTGGCTTGAGCCGGGTGTGTAGCGCGATGCGCTCCATACGGCCCTCCTTTTGGGTCCGACCGGCGACGCGAAAGTCCACTACGGCAACACATCGGATGTCTATCAGCCCGATGGATGCCTCCGCAAGACCCCAGCCGAGCCCGTGAGCGGACGGGCGCATCAGCGGGTGTTTGGAAGTCTTCGTGATGGGTGGCGTGCCGCGCGCCGGTGATCCGATGCTCGTCCACAGTGGCCTGCTGCATCTGCTGGGAGGAAGACCAGGTCATCGAACGGATCCTCGTTGTGCTACGCCGAAGGCCCGCGCCGCCCAGGGCCGGGCCGCAGAACCCACGGCGGGCATCATCGACTCCCAAGGCGGCATAGCCTCCGGGACGGCCGACCAGGGCACCCGCGGCCATGACACGGGTAAGACGGCCGTAAACGGTTCGGCCCCGCCACCTCCGAAACGATGATCCGCTGGGCCGCGATCAACGGCATGCTCCGCCTCACCCGCGGCCGACCGGCGCGCCGTCAACGAGCTGGGACCCTCAACGGCCTCAAGACCTGACCCTTCTCAGCATGCGCTCAGCCGACGCACTCGGCCCGCCTTCTGCCTCGCGCGAGCGCCCCGATAGACATCGGATGTATTTTCGCGGGGCTACGGTGAAGGACGGCAACGGGTCGGGAGGTCGCCGCCGCGATCGCCTACCTGGCCAGCCCGCTGGCCGCAGCTACCACCGGCACGGTCCTCGCCGTCGACGATGGCCTGCACGGCCTGCGAATGCGCCCCACGTCACGGGTAGGCCGCCGACAGGGCGGTTGGGCGAGGTGGGTGGGTGCCGTCGGCGCGGCACCCTACCCGCCTCGTCTCGTCAGGGGGCCTCCACGCTGAGCCCGAAAACATGCAGCTTGGTGTGGACCGGCAGGGTCACCGCGACCAAAGTCTTGCTTGGGTCGGCGGCGACCACCTGGTGGAACCACCGCACCATCTTGGTGTCCGAGACACCGGTCCGCGAGTGCCGGTACGCTGCCTCGACCGCGATGGTCTCGCCATACGACGGCGTACGGGCCCAGTCCGTGAGCTTGAAGTCCACCTCGGCGGTGCTCCCGTCGAGATAGGTCAACAGCGCCTTCGCCGCGCCACCACCGCCGGTGCCAGCACCGAGAATGTGCAGGTTGGCAGCGTTGCCGGCTGGCAGCTCGACCTGCTGTCCCCGGCACACCACGTTGTTGGCCGCGCCAGGCGCGTAGCTGCCGAGCAACCAGGTCACCCGGTCTATCGTTCGCCGTCCCGACGCGGGCACCTCCTCTGCCGGGTAGGTGTAGCCCGACCCGTCGAAGTCGCCATCCGTCATCGCGTCGCGCGGGGACACCCCGTCGTTGTCAAAGAGCGCGGAGAGGTCTGCCGGCACGGTCACCCCGATCGGTGGCAAGGGCGCCAGCCCCCAGGGGGCCTGACCGGTGACCGGGACCGGCGAGACCTCGAGCTGCCGAGGGCTCGCCGGGGTCGTGATGACGACATCGTCACCGGCTGCCAGTTGGAGCACCAGGATCTCGCCGTCCCGATGCCATACGACGGACTTTGGCTGCCCCTCGGTCGACCTGATGGTGATCGGTCCGTCAACCAGACCGGGGAGGTGGAGGCGGCAGGGCTCCCCCGCCAGGCTTTGCACCCGTACCCAGGCCGTCCGCCCGGCAGTGCGCCGGGCGGAGATCACGAAGGCTCCCTCGGCCCGGAGCTGGTGGATCACGGCGTCCGACCAGGCGTCCGGCATCGCCGGAAAGACCCGGATCGTGTCGCCCCAGCTCTGCAGCAGCATGTCGTGCACCGACTGCGCGGCGGACAGCGGCGTCTCGATCACCGGGCCGGACTCGCGGTACATCGTGTTGGGCTGCACATACCGGTCCAGCAGGGTGTTCAGGAAGCTCAGGGCCTTGTTGCCCTGGCCCATCGATGAGCTCATCGAGGAGGCGCCGGTGAAGGTGTAACCCTGCAGGGCGCCCTCGAATCCCACCCAATGATCGAGCGACCGTTGCAGCAGCTCCTGCCGGGCAGGATCGGTCGGGTCGAAGAGGTAGAGCGGATAGAACCACAGCAGGTGTGAGTAGTGCCGGTGCGAGCTGGTGAGCCGGCGGTCGGCCCCGATCCAGAGACCGTCGCTGCCCTGCGGTGGCTCGACCAGCCGCGTGAGCACCTCCCGCCAGCGGGGCTGCAACTCGTCGGTGATGCCCAGCCGGTCACAGGCCCGCAGCAGGGTGGCGCAGCCCCAGGTCAGCAGGGCCAGGTCGTAGTTGCAGTCGCGGGTCGAGTCGTACTCCGGGGAGTAGGTTCGGGGCAGGTGCAGCTGGCCGTCCGCGCCCTCCTCGACGAAGTGCAGGTAGAAGTTCACCGCGCGGCGCAGTATCGGGAAGATGACCTCGCGCAGCAGGTTGTCGTCCATCGTGTGCCGGTAGGTGAGCCACAGGTTGTGCATCGCCCAGGGCAGGTTGCCGATCTCCGGGGTGCCCGATGTCGAACCGGGCAGCGCGGGGGTGCCGGTACGCAGGTTCTCCTGGGCGCTGCGGGCGATCACCGCGCTGTCTTCGCGGAGGGCGACCGGGGCGTTGAGGATCAGATTACCGCGATATTCATCAATGGAACGGGTCAGCGAGTCGAGTTCCCAGTGCCCGGTCGCGTTGATCAGCCAATACTCCAACTGGACGTTGAGGTTCCACCAGGTGGCCGGCCAGGGGGTGGGCTCCAGCCACTGTGCGGTCGTGGAGAGGACGGGGAACTCCCGCCGGGTGGCGCTGGCCATCTTGTAGAGCTGGATCCAATAGAAGGACTGCAGCCGCGCGTCGGGAATGGAGACGAAGCTCTTCGGGTAGAACTCGTGCCACCACTGCCGGTGTCCGTTACGCAGCCGGGCCAGCGGCGTTCGCGCCGCCCAGTCGAGGGTGGCTGCAGCGGTGGCTTCCGCACCCGAGTCCGGGTAGGAGTGAGCAACCGTGACCAGCAGGGTACGACTGCCGTCCTCCTCGGGCCGCGTCCGCCACTGTGTCACGGTCTGACCGCCCACGGCGAGCGCCTGGACGCATCGCCCGCGGTCGTTGCCCGTCTCCACCATCGGATCGGGGTTGACTCGAAGTCCGTCGGGCGCCGGCGGCTTGGCTTTCACCCGGGGGCTTTCGGCCTTGGCCGGCGTGAACGACCACGTCGCCGCCTCCGCCGCCTCGGGCAGCAGGTTGATGACCAGCACGTCGCGGACGGCGTGCACGAAGGACTCGATCCGGATCGCGCCCGCCGTGGTGGTCAGTGTCCCGGTCAGGGTGGCGTCGAACAGCGACAGCCGCAGGTCAGCGCCGGCGAGATCGCCCACCGTGTCGAGGGAGAGATGCCCGATGGGCAGTCTCGCCATGCCGAAGGTGCTGCCCTTGTCGTCCTGGTGGTCGCGCACCCGGTTGTCGCCGAGCACGAAGACCAACGGCCCGTTCCGCTCGATGCGGTACATCGACGCGCCCAGCCCGCCATTACCCATGAACGGCGATTGGTAGAAGTTCTTGGGGATGTCGCCCCAGGTCAGATCCTGCTCCCGCAGGTACGCCGACCAGGCGTCCTCGGTGCGCATCCGGTCCTGGAACGGGCGGGCGGGCGCCTCGCCGGCCAACGCCTCCCCAGCCCATCCGGTGGTCAGTCCCACCGCCCCGAGGGAGCCGACCCCGGCGAGGAAGGCTCGGCGCGACGCCGCGGGCTGGAGCGGAGAGTCACAGCTATGTTCTGGATGGGTCGTCATTGATTTTCCTCACCTCGCGCAGACTTGCACCTCGGCCAGTGGCCGCAGGCCGTTTCCCTTGACCGCGGGGGCATCAGTCGAAGGCCCCCGCCTGCCAGCGGGTGACCTCGTCCGCCGTCAGGACTCTGGGGAAGATCGCTGCTCGGTCGACCGCGCCGGTCAGTCGCTGGCCACCGTTCTGGTCGGCGCCGAAGCGCAGTTGCCGGGTGGCGCAACCGTTGATGCCGTCCTGGGGAACCTGGGCGGACCCGGCCACCGCGCCGTCGATGTACACGGTGATCGCGCCGGTACGGGCCATCACGATCACCAGGTTCAGGTAACGCCCGGTCGGCACGGTGGCGGTCGTCGTCACGTTGCGGCCGGACCCGATGAACCGCACCTGGTTGCTCGGCGTCAGGTCGATCAGCACCCCGTCCGTGCCCGGGTTGCCGGACGGCTGGAAGTCGAACAACCGCCGGTAGGAGCCGGAGGTGGTCACCTTCACCTCGGCGGCGAACGTCGCCTCCTTGAGGAATCCGAGCGAGGTGGGCGACGTACGCCAGTAGGTGTTGCCGTCGAACACCATCGCGCTGCCGGTCGGGCCGGCGCTGTCGTAGGTCGCCGTGCCCTGGACCGTCGCGTCGCGGTGGTAGGTCGACGTGTCGCCGACGGTAGAGCCGGACGTCGGGTTCCAGGCGACGAGCGGCTGGTTCGCCGGGGGCACCGCACAGGGCGGCGGCAGGTCGATCTCGACCTGGGTGACGGCAGCCGCCTGCCATCCGTCGCCGGTCAGCACGGCCCGCACCGGCTCGTTCGTCCTGCTGCCAGCGATCGGGGTGACCTGGAAGGTGTAGGTCCGCGACTCGCCCGCCTGGATCGGCAGGACCTTCACCCGGGCCGGCTGGTAGGTCCAACCCTCGGGTAGCCGCAGCGTCAGTTCGCCGGCGGGTACGGTCTTGTCCGGCGCGGACACGGTCACGTCGGCCGGGAACGCCTGACCGTCCTCGACCTTCGCCGGCGCCCGCACATCCATGATGGCCAGGGATACGGCGACATAGCGGTGGCCCGCTACGGCGTCGAAGCTGATTTCCTGGCCGTCGCGGTTGATGTCGATCTTTTTACCCGTGGTGGCGTCAACGACCTGGAAGCGCCCGCTGAAGAGGCTGCTGCGTACCCGCAGCGGCCCGGCCTGTCCCGCGTGGACCGCGATCCGGGTCGCGGCTCCCCCGGTCCAGTCGGCGTCGACGGTCACGTCACCGCGGGCCCGCAGGCCGGTGACCGAGCCGTCCGGCCAGAAGTCGGGTACGGCCGGCAGCACGTCGACCACGCCGTGCTGGCTCTGCAGCAGCATCTCCGCCACACCGGCGGTGGCACCGAAGTTGCCGTCGATCTGGAACGGCGGGTGGGTATCCCACAGGTTCGTCAGCACGCTGTTCTTCAGCAACTCGGAGAGCATCTTGTGCGAGTGGTTGCCGTCGAGCAGCCGGGCCCAGAAGTTGATCTTCCACGCTTTGCTCCAGCCCGTCCCGCCGTCACCACGCGCGGTCAGCGAGACTGCCGCCGCCTTGGCGTATTCCGGAGTCGACAGCGGCGAGATCTGCCGGCCCGGGTGCAGCCCGAACAGGTGCGACACGTGTCGGTGGTCATTCTTCGGGTCGTCCCAGTCCGCCTTCCACTCCTGGAGCTGCCCCCACGAGCCGATCCGGGTGCCCGGGTCGAGCCGATCGAGCGTCTGCGCGACCTCGGCGCGGAAGTCCGTCTCGTCACCGAGCGCAGCGGCGGCCTCGGATACGTTGGTCAGCAGGTCCCAGATGATCTGCTGGGACATCGAGGCGCCGGCGGAGAAGTCGCCCTGCTCCGGCGAATAGCTCGGGCTGACCACCAGCCTACCGTCGCGTGGGTCGACGACCAGCTCGTCCATCCAGAACTGCGCGAGCTGCTTCATGACCGGGTACGCGCGGTCACGCAGGAATGCCTCGTCCCGAGTGAACAGGTAGTGCTCGTAGTAGTGCTGGGCCAGCCAGGCCGCTGCCTCCGGGAACCAGAACGCGGTCGCCCAGTCGTGTACGCCGGTGAAGCCGAACGGGTTGGTCTCGTTGTGCACCACCCAGCCACGGTTGCCGAACATCTCCCGGGCGGTGACCTGGCCCGGTGCGACCATGCCGTCGACGTAGTCGAACAGCGGGTCGGTGGTCTCCGCCAGGTTCGTCGTCTCCGCCGGCCAGTAGTTCATCTGCAGGTTGATGTTGACGTGGTAGTCGGCCGACCAGGGTGGGCTGGTGGAGTTGTTCCAGACGCCCTGCAGGTTTGCCGGCAGCGAGCCACCGCGCGACGAGGCGACCAGCAGGTAGCGGCCGTACTGGAAGAACAACACCTCCAGGGCCTTGCGAGCGGCCGGGGTTGCCGAGCCGTCGCGGTAGCTGTTGAGCAGCTGGTCGGTCGGGATCGCCGGCATCTGCTGGCCGACGTCGAGCGTGACCCGGTCGAACAACGCCCGGTAGTCGGTCACGTGGGCCGTGCGCAGGGCGCTGAAGGACTTGGCCGCGGCGGTGTCCACCCGCGCGGTCACGGCGTCATGCGGATCCGGGCCACGGTATGTCGGATACGCGTTGGCATAGTCGGTGCCCGCCGCCAGCATCAGGGTCACCGAGTCGGCACCGGTCACCGTGATGCTGCCGTCGGGGTTGTCCACCCGCTGGCCGCCGATGTTGACGACCTGGAGCTGCGACTCGAAGCGCATCGCGTTGTCGTTGAGCCGGCCCGAGAGGGTGATCCGGCCGTCCTTGGCGGACAGGCTCTTCGAGCGGTTGGTTGGCGCAGTCACGGATGTCGTGAAGGCAACCGCGCCGGGCTGGTCGGCGCTGATCCGGGCGACGAGCACGCTGTCCGCCGCGGACGCGAAGTACTCCCGGGAGTAGCGCACGCCGCCGGCGGTGTAGGTAACCCCGGCGGTGGCGTCGGAGATGTCGAGGTAGCGGCGGTAACCGGTGATGCTGGTTGGTGCGTCGATCATCGACAGGCGTACGTCACCGAAGGTCTGGTACGCGCCGAAGCCGCTCTTCGGCTGCCCGAGCTTGCTCGCCACCCACGACGGGCTGACCCGCTGCTCCGCCTCGATGCGCCGCTGCACCTCCTCGAGGGCGTCGGGTCGGGGGCTGGTCCAGTTGCCGTAGTTGTAGCCCTGTTGGGATCCGGGTCCTCCGGTCCACAGTGTCTTTTCGTTGAACTGCAGCTGTTCGGTGGCTACACCACCGAAGACGGCCGCGCCGAGGGCGCCGTTGCCGATCGGCAGCGACTGCGACTCCCAGTTGGTCGCGGGCTTGTCGTACCAGAGGGTCATGCCGTTGGAGTGGGACGGCGCCGCTTGGGGCGCTGCCGGGGCGAGCGCGGCGGTGCCGGCCTTGGCCGGGACGGCCGCTAGGCCGATCGCGGCGCAGAGGACGGCGCCGAGCAGGCCGGCCAGGCCAGCCCGCCGGTTGTCAGCACGGTGAATCACACGGTCCTCCTTGCTGGTCAGGCGTGACGTGCGCGACTTGTGGTCCGCGCTGAGCTCGGCAGGGGCGGCGCCGAGCTCAGCGCGGTGGCTAGAAGACCTGGACCTCGGCCAGGGAGAGGGGATTCTCGCCGGCGAGTTGGATGCGCACGTAGCGCCCCTTTTGGCCAACGTCGGTCACTGTGGGTGAGCCTGCCTGCGCGGAATGGTGGTTGGCCCACACCCCGGGTTGCGCGAGCGCCTCGTCGAGCGATCCCGCCTGGAACGGCTCCTCGGAAATCAGCAGGTAGTAGTCGGTCAGCCGGGCAGCGCAGCAGTCCGTCCGGTTCCAGATCGCCACCTCGTCGATCTGCTGCACCGCTCCGAGGTCGACCTGCCACCACGGTTGGCGCTGGGCAGCGGTGTGGGTGACCGATCCGGCACTCCACACCCCGTTGGTGTTGCCATCCACCGCCCGGCTCGGGATCCCGCCCGAGCTGACGCTCGACTGGGTGGCGGTCTTGCCCAGAGCCAGGTTGGGCCGCGACACCGTCACCCGTACCGGCACGGTCAGCTTCCATTCGTCGGTGGTAACGATCGCGGTGATGGGGTACGAGCCGTCCGCTGCCGCCTTCGGTATCCGCACCGTGAACACCGCAGTCGCCGAGTTGCCCGGCTGAATGGGCCGGTTTCGCACCGAGGTGGGTGTGGCCGACCAGCCGTCGGGCAGTTCGAGGCGGGCCTGGGTGGCGGGCACCGTCTGCCTGTCGGACGCCGCGACCGTCACCGCGACAGGCAACTCGGCACCCGGGCGCTGGGCATCCGTGGACGCCGCCACCGCCACCGTCGCCTGCGCGGCGATGCGGTAGCTCTCCCCCGCGCTGGTCGGCAGCGTCAGCAGGTCGCCGTCGACCCGGTAGTCGGCGGGCTTGCCGTCAGCTTTGTAAACCCACACCTTGCCCCGGAACATGTCGCTGCGCAGCGTGGCACGGCCGCCCTTGTCCGAGGTCAGCCGGATCTCGGTCGGCATGCCCGACCGCCAGGTGGTGCCGAGGGTGAAGGCGCCGCGGGCACGCAGCCCGTCCACCCGGCCATCGCGCCACGTGCTCGGAAGCGCGGGCAGCACGTCGATCGTGCCCAGGTGGCTCTGCAGCAGCATCTCGGTGATCCCCGAGGTCGCGCCGAAGTTACCGTCGATCTGGAACGGCGGGTGGGTGTCCCACAAATTGGGCAGCGTGCTCGACTTGAGCTGGTCGGCGAGGAGTTTGTGAGCCCGATCCCCGTCCAGCAGCCGGGCCCAGAAATTGATCTTCCAAGCTTTACTCCAACCGGTACCCACGTCGGTGCGCGCATTGAGCGACACCTTGGCCGCCTCGGCGAGCTCCGGGGTGGTGCGGGGCGAGATCTGCCGGCCCGGGTGCAGCGCGAACATGTGGGAGACGTGCCGATGCGTCTCCTTCGGGTCGTCGCGATCGATCTTCCACTCCTGCAGTTGCCCCCACGAGCCGATCCGCAGCCCCGGATCGAGGTCCTTCAGCACCTGGTCCGCCTTGGCCACGAACGCGGTGTCCCCCGTGATCGTGGCGGCCTCGTGGAGGTCGGTGAACAGATGCCAGAGGATCTGCTGGGACATCGACGCGCCGGCGGTCGCGGGACCGAGTTCGGGCGAGCGGCTCGGCGTCGATACCAGGGTCCCGTCTCGAGGGTCGGTCTGCAGCGACTCCAGCCAGAACTGTGCGGTCTCCTTCATCACCGGGTACGCGACCTGACGCAGATAGCGCTCGTCGAGGGTGAAACGGTAGTGGTCGTAGAGCTGATCCGAGAACCACGCGCCAGACTCGGGGAAGAAGTAGGCCGGGTGGTCCCAGGCCCCGGTCCAGCCGTAGATGTTGGAGGCGTGGTGTGCCACCCAGCCCTGTTCCACTCCGTAGAGTTGTCGAGCCGTGACGCGACCGGGCTTCCGCAGGCTGTCGATGTAGTCGAAGAGCGGTTCGGCGGTCTCCGACAGGTTGGTCATCTCGGCCGGCCAGTAGTTCATCTGCAGGTTGATGTTGAGGTGGTAGTCGGACTGCCACGGCGGGGCTTCGAGGTTGTTCCAGACGCCTTGCAGGTTTGCCGGCAGCGACCCGGGCCGCGACGAGGCGATCAACAGGTAGCGGCCGTACTGGAAGAACAACTCCTCCAACGCCCGGTCGGCTGACACGGATCCCCGGCCGTACTGGCCGAGCAGTTGGTCGGTCGGAATGTCCGGCAGCTTCCCGGCGAGGTCAAGGCTGACCCGGTCGAACAGCGCGGCGTAGTCCGCCTGGTGGTCGGCGAGCAGTGCGGCGTATCCCTTGGCCGCGGCACTGTCGACGGCGGCGGTCAGCCGCTCATGGGGAGCGGTGCCGCGGTAGGTGGGGTAGCTGTTGGCGTAGTCGGTCCCGGCCGCGAGGATCAACAGCACGCTGTCCGCGCCGGCGACGCTCACCGTGCCGTCCGATCCGTCGGTCCGGCTGCCGCCCTGGTTGACCACCTGCAGTTGCGACTCGTACCGCAGCCCGTTGCTGTCCAGCGCACCAGTCATGGTGATCCGGCCGGCACTCGCGGTCACCGCGCGCGAGCGATTGGTCGGCGCGGTCACCCGCGCGGTCAGGTCGATCTGTCCGGGCCGGTCGGCGCTGATCCGCGACACGATGACCCCGTCAGGGGAGGTCGCGAAGTACTCACGCGTGTACCGGATGCCGTTGTCGACGTAGGAGACACCTGCGACGGCTCGGGAGATGTCGAGATCCCGGCGGTAGTCGGTGACCGACGTTGACGCGCGGGGAAAGTCCAGCCGCACGTCGCCGAAGCTCTGGTACGCGCCGAATCGGCGGTGGCGAGGTGAGTCCGACGGCAAGCCGAGTGCCTTCAGCACATCGTTCTCGGAGATCGCACCCTCGTCCCAGATTCGCTGCCGGATCCCGTCGAGTGCCCCCGGGCGCGGCGATGCCCAGTTGCCGAAGTTGTAGTCGCTCACCCCTGGGCCACCGGTCCACAGCGACTTCTCATTGAACTGCAGCCGCTCGGAGCGCACTCCCCCGAACACCGCCGCGCCCATGTTGCCGTTGCCGATGGGCAGGGACCGGGTCTCCCAGCCGTTGTCAGTGTCCGGGGTGGGCTGGTCATACCAGAGGCGCAGCTCCGAATTGCCCTCGGCGGCGACGCTCGCCCCGGCACCGAGCGACAGTGCCTGCGCCGGACTGGCTTGCGCAGACGAGACGCCAAGGCTCGCGCACATCACGGTGATCAGCAGGCCGGCTAGTGCTCGCTTGCGCATCGCAACCCCCATAGCCACAGACATCCGATGTGTCTCGGGACACTATCCGGCATCGATGGACATCGGCAAGGGTTCGGATACAGGAACAAGCGACGAATGATCTGATCTTTGGGGGGCGGCAGCGCCACGAGCAGATTGCCCGCGCCGTTCGGCCGAGTTCGGTCGAACGGCGCGGGCGATCCAGGCCGGCAGCTCAGCTCGGGCGCCGACCGAACACCTCCACTTCGGCGAGCGACAACGGATCGCTGGCCGAGGTCAACTGCACCCGTACGTAGCGGCCGGTCATGCCGACGGGGATGCGAGTGGGGCTCGCGGCGGTCTCGGGGTGATGGAAGGCCCGCACGCCCGGCTGGGCCAGCGTCCCGGCCACCGAGTCGCTGGTGAACGGCGTATCGGAGACGAAGACGTAGTAGTTGCTCAGCCGTGTGGAGCAGCAGTCGGTGCGGTTCCACAACGCGATCTCGCCGATCTGGTAGCTCTGCTGAAGATCGACCTGCCACCATGCCTCGGACTCGGGTTGAGCGGTGTGGGTGACCGACCCCCCGCTCCACACGCCGTTGGTGTTGCCGTCCACTGCGCGTTCGGGGTTCCCGTTGCTGCCCTGGTAGAGGCTCTTCTGGCTGGCGGGTTTGCCGAGCGCGAGGTTGTAGTCGAAGCCCACCAGGAGCGACCTGTGGACCTGGTACGTGGTCCGGCCGAAGGAGGCGCTTGCGGTGAGCGTATAGCGGTCCGGCTCAGTGTTCGCCGTTGGTCGCACCTGGAACTCGACGGTGCGTGACGCGCCGGCGGGAAGCTCCTTCACCACTGTCCGCTCGGGAGTCACCGACCAGCCCGGCGGTACCTGCAGGGCCAGGCGGCCGTCGGGGGCCGTCACCTTCGACGGGTTGGTTACCGTCAGCTTCGTCGTGAACGGCAGCCCCGGTTCGGTGTTCTTCGGCGCGTCCAGCTTCGTACGCAGCACCTGCCGCACCTCGGGGGTGGTGATCTTAAAGGTGTACGCGTGGGTGCTGGTCGTGGCGGACGCGCCGTCACCGGGCATGGAGATCGTTACCGCGCCGTCGCTCTTTCGCCAGGGCAGCGCCCGCCCGTTCGAGCCCAGTAGAGTGATCGTGCTGTTGTTTGCCAGTGGCAGGTCGTCAGAGAGAGTCAACTCAGTGCCCGGCCACTGCAGTGCGGTCACGTAGAGGGCTTCGTCCTTGACGGTGTAGCGCACCGGGACGTTGCTGCGGGCATCCTCGGCGTGGTTCCAGTAGGTGCTGCCGTGGATCGCCTCTCCGTTGGTCTTCAGCCAGGAACCGAGCGCCCGTACGCGCTCGGCCTGCACCTCGGGGATCGTGCCGTCGGCCTTCGGTCCGAGGTTCAGCAGCAGGTTTCCGTTCTTGCTGACGATGTCGACGAAGCTGTCGATGAGTTCATCGGCGCTGAGGTAGTCGTCCGGGCCTTCCTCGGCGTTGTAGCCGAAGGACTTGCCGAGGCCGCGGGTCGCCTCCCACTTCTGTGGGTTGATGTCGGCTTCCACCCGGTACTCCGGCGTGGTGAAGTCGGAGATCCCGTTGCCGCACCGGTTGTTGACGGTCACGTCCTTCGGATTCGGTCGGTTCTTGGCCCGGTTGAAGTAGTAGGCCATCAGTTCGTTGCTGTTGTTCGGCCCGTTGAGGTCGCACCAGAAGATGTCCGGGTCGAAGCGGTCCACCAGTTCGCGCATCTGCGGATACTGGTGGTCCATCACGTAGCTGTGGACCGGCTTGTACCCGGTGTACGGGATCGACTCGCGGGTGTACGGGTTGATCGGGCCGTTCCGTTCGCGGCCCCCGGCAGGGTGGTACCACTCGGGCAGCGAGTAGTAGAGCCCCTTCTTCAGCGGATAGTCCTCGGCGGCGTCGAACAACTCCCGGACCAGGTCACGGTGCGGTCCGAGCGCGACGGTGGATCTGTCGGTGGTGGCGGTGTCCCACAATGCGACTCCGTCGTGGTGTTTCGAGACGAGTACGAAGTACTTCGCTCCGCCCTCGACGAACAGGTCCAACCAGTCCTGCGGTTTGAACTTGTCCGGCTTCCACTGCTCGATGAATCGGTCGTACGGGAAATCCTCGCCGTACGTGTCGGCGTGGTGGCGGTGCGTCGGGGTGGTCTGTTTGTTCATCTCGCTCCAGTACCACTCCGCGTACGCCCGACCACCGCTCTTCGGCGCGAAGGCCGGCACCGAGTACGGGCCCCAGTGGATGAAGAAGCCGAGCTTCGCGTCATCGAACCAGCGAGGAGCCTGATGCCGGTTGAGTGATTCCGGCGTCGGCTCGTAGTCCGGCTCGGCGCTGGCCTGGGTCTGCGACGTGGTCAGGATCGGTGCGGACGGATTCGCCGCCGCCACCGGCGTGGCCAGCGACAACGTGACCAGCGTAGTGAAGGCGATCGAGATGGGGGTCTTACGCACGGGAAGGCACCTCCTTTTGGTCAGCGACTCACTGGTGGCTGTGGCAGGCCAAAGACCGGGGCGTCGCCGAGCGGGGCGACGTCGCGCGGCGCCAGATCCGGGCTGCTGCCGCGTCGAGTGATGACCGCGCTCGCCCCTACCGGCAGCTGCAGCGAGATCGTGGCGCGGCCCTGCGCCCGCCACGGCACCGGCCGATCACGTTCGTCCCGTACGTCGATGTCACCGTCGATGCCGTGCTGCAGCAGCAGCGGCTGGCCCGCTTCGCTGTGGATGCGGACCCAGTCGGTACGGCCGTCGCTGCGCGAAGCGTCGAGGAGGAACGCCCCCTGGGTGCGGAGTCCGGCGATCGACGCGTCCGGCCATCTGCCGGACACGGCCGGGAAGACCTTGACCACGCCGCCGGAGCTCTGCACGAGCATGTCAAGCACCGACTGGGCGGCGGCCAGAGGGCTCTCGATGGCGAAGTTGCTGCCTTCGCGGTACATGGTGTTCGGGGTGAGCTGGGTGCTGTCGACGATGTTGCCATCGAGGAAGAAGGTCAGGAAGTCAAGAGCCTCCTCCGGTGAATCCATCACCGAGGCCATCGACGAGGCGGCCGCATAGCTGTAGCCGTGCCAGCGGTTCTGCATGCTCCGCCAGCGGTCGAACGTACGCCGCATGATCTCCCGGTCATCGGGGCGGTCCCACCGCTTCTCCTGCAGTGGGTAGAGCCAGAGTAGGTGGGAGTAGTGCCGGTGCGACTCGGCCAGCGGGACCCCGTCGCCGATCATGACGCCGTCGGCATTTTGGTGATACGGCACCAGCCTGTCGAGAATGTCGCGCCACTGGCCGAGTTTCGGATCGGCGATCCGTAGCTGCTGCGCGGAGTCGATCAGGGTGGTGCAGCCCCACCAGATCAGGGACAGGTCGTACGTGCAGTCGGCCGCGTCGGCGTACTCCGGAGAGCGGGTCATCGGCAGATGCAGGCGGCCGTCGGATCCGTCCGCGAGGAAGTGGGCGTAGAAGTTCACCGCCTTGCGCAGGATCGGGAAGAGCACGTCTCGCAACACCTGCTGGTCCAGGTGGTGCCGATAGCTGAGCCAGACGTTGTGCAATGCCCAGATCAGGTTGCCGGTCTGGTCGGTGACCTGCTGCCCGGGGATGCCGACGGTCCTCGTGCCGCCCGGTCGCAGCATCCGATCGCCGGGGTGGGACAGCGCGTAGGTCTCCCCGTCGCGGTATTCCGGCTCGACCGACAGTTCCAGGTTGTGCTCGAAACGCCGGAAGGTTGTGGTCACCGAATCGAGCTCAAGGTGATTCGAGCCGTTGATCAGCTGATAGGCGGCCTGGACGTTCGTGTTCCACCACACCGCGGTCCAGCTGTTTCCCTTCTCCGGGAACCACGGCCCCCAGATGGCCAGCACGGGCGCGTCGGCGCGGGTGGCCGAGGCCATCTTGTAGAGCTGGCTCCAGTAGAAGCGCTGCACATGCTTGTCGGGCACTGATACCAGGCTGCGGGTGTAGTACCGGTTCCACCAGTTGCGGTGGGTGCGGACCAGGGCGTCGGGGTTGGCGGTCATCGCCTGCCGCACGTGCGGGCTTGCCCCGCGCGAGGTTGGGCCAGAACACCTCGACCTGGACCGGCACCTGAATCGACCACTCGTCTGAAGCGACCACAGCGGTCAACTCGTACCGGCCGTCGGGGGTCCCCGCCGGGATATTGACGGTGAATTTGGCAGCCGCCGAACCACCGGGGCGGATCGGCTTGAGGCCGACCGACTCCGGGTCAGTCCTCCAGTCGGCCGGGACCTCCAGTCGCACCCGCGTCGCTGGCATGGTCAGCTGGTCCTCGGCGCGAAGTGTGACCGACATCGGAACGGATGAGTTCGGGAGTTGCGTTGCCGCGGGCTCATCGACCGTCACCACCGCCTGGGCCACGATCCGATACTCCTGGCCGGCCCGGGTGGGCAGCGTCAGCGTGTCCCCGTCGATACGGTGATCCGCCGGCCGCCCGTCTGCGCGGTAGACCCTCACGGGCGCGCTGAACATCTCGTTCCGCAGCGTGGCCACCCCGTCCGTGCTCGGGGCAAGACGAATCTCTGTGAGCAAGCCCGATCGCCAGGTGATCCCCACGGTGTACGAACCCTCGGCGGCAGAAAGACCGTCTTTCTCGCCATCTCCGGAATCCACCGGAATCACGTCGCCATCGATGCGCAGCGCACGCATGTTGGGTTGGTCCGGCAGTAGCCTTACCGTGGTCGCTCCGTCGCTTTCGCGCCCGTCTGCTGCTACTGCGGTGACCCGGAAAGTAGCTTGGTCAATCTTCTCAAGGTCGGCCGATTCGTAGACGAAACTGGTCTTCTTAACATCAGACGCAACCAGCTCGTACTCCGGCGCGCTTCCGACGGCGCGAAAGACGTTGTACGTCGCCGCATCGTCGCTGCCCTTCCACGAAAGCTTGACCATGTCCTTTAGATCGAGGTCCACCTTCAGATCAGAAGGTGCCGAGATAGGCTTCTCGGCCGGAATGGAGGTGATGACGTAAGTTTGCCCCTTGGCGGTCTCGAGCCTGATTTGATCTCGACCTTTCGCGACGAAACTCACGTCCTGGCCGTCGGACGTCTTGACAACCGCGTCCTTGATGTTGGCGTACCGCAAAGTCAAGGGGCCGCCCGCCTTGGAGAGGATGTCGAACTGATCGGCCTGACCGCCGGACCAGCGTGCTGAGACCTCAAAGTTGCCACGTGCGAGCATTCCGCGGTAACTGCCGTCTGCCCACGCTTTCGGCAAAGCGGGCAACGGCGCCACGACATAGTCGTTGCTCTGCAGGAGCATTTCGCTTACACCTGCGGTGGCACCGAAGTTTCCATCAACCTGAAACAGCTTGTTTGTGTAGGAGTCTCGATGGTTGTTGAACAAGTTGTGCATCAGGTGTTTCTTGATGAGATAGTTGTAGAAGTAGTACGCCTCATCTCCGTTTCCAGCTCGTGCCCACGTGCCAATTCTTTCCGCTTGGGCCCAGCCTGTGCCGCCGACCCTGCCGCGCTTGGTCAGTGATACCTTGGCGGCGTCTCGCCATGCAGGAGTCGAGGCATTGATCAACTGCCCAGGATAGAGACCAAGAAGATGGGAGATGTGGCGGTGAGCGGGATCACCGATGTCACCGTAGTATTCCTCCTCGCGGTACTCCTTGATCTGTCCGGACTTACCAATCTTTATGGGGTCGAGGAGAGGTAGCTGGCCCCTCAACTTGTCAAGGACATTATCAGAACGACCGAGTACCTCTGCAGCCATCAGAGTATTGCGATGGTTCTCGTAAATCATCTGCTGATCGAAGGTGGTGCCAATCGACTGCAGGCTGTCCGCGTTCTCGGGAGAGGCCGATGGATCTGCCAGTAGATAGCCATCGTGGGCTCGCACGAACCGGGACAGGAAGTTCGCCTGGCCGTACATGGCAGGGTAAACGACGTCCTCGAGAAGTTTCTTATCGCGAGTGTAGTCGTAGTAGTCCCAGAACAGCATCGCGGTCCATGCCCCAGTGCCAAAGCCAGAATGAGACGACTTTCCGGAGCCGTTGTATGGCCACGTCGAGTTACCCATGGACCATCCGTTGTCTCCGCCGGGGTCGAGCTGAGAAGGGTTGTACCGCTCGATATATTGGGTGGCGTACTTCTTCTGCCGCGGCAGGTACGTGTTGTAGTAGCCGATGTAGGATTCAAACAGCTCGGGCATGTTGGTGGAGAAGGCCGGCCAGTAGTTCATCTGGAGGTTGACGTTGTGCCAGTAGCCTGACCTCCACGGCGGATCCTGATATGCGTTCCAAATTCCTTGGAGATTGGGCGGCAGCGTGCCTGCCCTCGAGGAACAGATCAACAGGTAGCGCCCGAACTGGAATGCGAGTTCTTCAAGGTATGGGTTCGAGTCACCATTGCGATAGGCATCGATAAGTTCATCAGTGGGGGCGGCCGGCACCTGCGAACCGAGATCGAAGTTGACCCTGTCGTAAAGTTCGGTGTAGTCCGCCTGGTGTGCGGCTAGCAGCTCGTCATAGGACTTCGCTGAGGCGTCGGCCAGGTACTTGGTTACCTTGGCGTGGGGATGCGGAAATCCCTTGAGTTTGTCCAGCCTGTTCTCGGCGGATATCACTTGGCTGTCTAGCCTATAGTTTGTGCCTACGGCGATTAGGATGACGGCGCCATTGGCACCGGACACGGAAATTGTGCCGTTGTCATTGGCTCCATCGTTGTGCGCCTGCATAGTTCCGCCGTCAGGAACGACTTTGAACTGCCCTTCAAATTGAAGGTTGTAGTACTGCATGACGCCGGAGAGCGTAATGGTGTCATCCTTCGCCACAACCGTGCCACTCTTGCCACGGTTGTCGCCGGGCTGCTGACGATATTCAGTCAAGTACGGGATGGTGGGGCGAAGGGTGAACGACAGCTTTTCCGCGTCGGATGCCCTGAGGCGGACCACCATGACCTTGTCGGGATAGCTGGTGAAGTACTCCCTGCTGTACTCGACTCCATCATGTTCGTACTGAACACGAGACACACCCTCGTTTAGTGCCAGCTCCCGCCGGTACTTGTTAGTCTCGTTATGATCAAAGTCGATATAGACTTCGCCAAAGCTGTTGAGGCCTCCGATGGTATTGTTCGAGTCCTGTGTGCTGTTCTCGGTGATCTGGATCCGGTCCGTTTTGGTGCCACCGAAGAGATTGGCCCCCATGTAACCGTTTCCCATGGGGATGGAACTGTCCACCCAGCCGTCGTTACTGTCGGCCGCGGGTTCGTCATACCACAGCTTCAGAGCTTTAGATTCGGTTCCCGTGAGGAAGCTCGTGCTCTCTTCGGCTGAAGCGGTCGAGGCATGGGCTAGCCCTGTACAAGCGAGCAGCGCGGCCGCCAGCGTGGCCGCGAGGGCCGCCACCCGGGATGCGGGACGGCGCGCGGGCGGCGACGTGGCCAAGGGTGGTGCGTGGCTCATGGTGCCCTCCATTCGGTTCGGCGGGACGCCGCCATCAGTCGGCGCAGTAGACCTTGGCGCCACCCCAGTCGGCGTGGTCGTGGTTGTTGTTGTCCGGGCCGGTGCCGGTGGTCAGGGTCAGCACGTGCACGCCGGAAACGTCCACGTCGAGGTGCTGTGCCGGCTGGTTGCCGAGGATCACCTCGGTGGCCGCGAGTTGCTTCTGACCGTCGCCGAGGACGCCGAAGGTGACCGATCCCCGTCCGCGGGTCTCGTCGTTGATGCCGACCTCGGCGGTGAAGCGGCTGCAGTTGGCGCCCAGGTAGTAGGTCACCTCGGCGGGCGCGTGGGTGGCGATCCCCTTTGCGTAGGTCACGCCGGCGATCTTGATCGGTTTGCCGTCGACGCTCTTGTCGATCCCGAGGCGACCCCAGCCGACGTGGGCGGTCAGCGGGTGAAGGTCACTGATCCACCGCTCGCCGCGGGGAGTCTCGGCGAGGGTGACCCCGCCGTACCCCGGCGTCTGGCGCTGCTCGCCGGCGACTGTGCGGAAGCTCGCGGACGCGGTGAAGGGGTAGGCGCCGTTGCTGGCGTCGGTCGGGGCGGTGACGGTGAAGCTGGCGGTGACGGTCCGCCCCCGCGGCACGCTGTCGAACCGGGTCGGGTCCTGCGCCCGCGCGGACCAGCCGTCCGGCACGTCCAGCCCGACCTCGACGCGTTGGGCCGGTGTGACGCCGTCGTTGGTGAAGTCGACGCTGGCGGTGAACGTCGCGCCTGCGTCGACGTACCCGGTGGTGTCGGTGCGGACGTCGAGGAAGGTCGCTGGTTCGTACTGCGCCGGCCGAGACTGGCGGATCACGAACATCCGGGAGCCGTGCGAGGGGATGGAGGCCCGGACGTCGCCGGTGGTCTCGGTCGTGGCATCGGACCAGACGTCGCGCATGGCGTACGCCGGTGCCGGGGGCAGCCCGAGCTCCGCGGCGGTGGTGGACACCTGTCCGCCCGAAGGGCCGCGGTTGAACAGGACGACGGCCGCGCCGCCGTCGGAGAGCGGCTTGGCCCACACCTCGAGGTCACCCTCGTCGGCGGTCTTGTACCCCTGGACGCCCGCCCAGTCCTGGTTGACCGCGATGACGTCAGGGTCGGCCAGCAACGCCAGTGTCGTCGCGTTCATGTTGCGCAGATCGTTGCCGGCGATCAACGGCGCGTTGAGCAGGCTCCACAGGCTCATGTGTGAGCGATACTCCGTCGTCGACATGCCGCCATTGCCGACCTCGAGCATGTCGGGGTCGTTCCAGGCGCTCGGGCCGGAGTACTTCTCCAGCCCCACCTGCTGGTCGAGGATGGACACGACACTGCCCCAGTTGTCGCTGATGTCGCCCGTCGTCCGCCAGTAGTGGCCCAGCTCGGCGGCCCACTCCCCCGGCCGGTTGGCGCCCCACTCGCAGATCGAGTACACGATCGGGCGGCCGGTCGCGGCGAGCGCCTCGGCCATCACGGTGTAGCGCTCGATGGCCGGCACGCCCTGGTTGTTGCAGTTGTCGTACTTGAGCAGGTCCACCCCCCACTCCGCGAACCGCTGCGCGTCCTTGTCCTCGTAACCGAGGCTCGCCGGCCGCCCCTGGCAGGTCTTCGTCCCCGCCGACGAGTAGATACCCAGCTTCAGCCCGCGCTCGTGCACGTAGTCGGCCAGCGCCTTGATGCCGCCGGGGAACCGCTGTGGGTCCGACTGCAGGTAGCCGTTCTCGTCACGCTCCGGCGCCATCCAACAGTCGTCGATGTTGACGTACTCGTACCCCGCCGCCCTCATGCCGGAGCCGACCATGGCGTCCGCGGTCTGCCGGATCAGGCCCTCGGTGATGTTGCAATGGAACTTGTTCCAGCTGTTCCACCCCATGGGCGGGGTCGGGAGCAGCGGGAGCTTCTGGAACGCGGCCTCGGCACGGGCCTGCCAGTGGGCGGCGCCGGCGGCGCGGACGGCGCCAGCGGGCACCGGCGTCGCCAGCAGCGCGGTCACCAGTCCACCCAGCAGTACGGCAGTGACGGCGGGGCGCGCCGCGCCACGGGTCACTTTCCTCATGGTGGCCTCCCTGGGTTCGAGCTAGGACGTGAACGACAGGAGCTGGGCGTTGGCCCAGTCCGCGTGGTCGCTGTTGATGCCGTCACCGGCGTCGGAAACCTCCAGCCGGAGCGTGTCGTGCCCCGACACGTCGACAAGGACCTGCTGCGGCGTCGAGTACGGCTCGCCGCGCATGACGTCGCTGTCGTACAGCAACTCCCCGTCGCCGTAGACGCGGAACACCACGGTGGCCGGCGAGCCGCGCTTGGCGTCGTCAACGCCGATCACCGCCCTGAAGAGCCGGTCGCTCGCACCCAGCCGGTAGACGACCGCCGACGTGGCGTGAACGCCCAGACCCTTGTCGTACCGGGTGCCGCCGAGCCGGATGTTCCCGCCGGAGATGGCCTTGTCTCGGCCGATCGTGCCCCAGCCGACGCTGGCCGACTCCCAGTTCAGGTCGCTGAGGTACACCGCTGACGACAGGTCGACCGCCGCTTCGACGGCCGCCGCGCTCGGCTCGCCGGCGCCGAGGGCGTTGACCCCCACCACCCGGTATTCGAACGGCCCGTTGCTGCGTGACGCGGTGGGGTCCAGGTAGCTGCTGCCGGTGACGCCGTCGGCGATCGTGGTGAAGGCGGAGCCGGCGGCGCGGCGCTGCACGGCGTAGGTCGCGGCGCCCGGCACGGCGTGCCAGGCGACGAAGACGGAATCGTCCGACATCCGGTAGGCGGTGACACCGGCCGGCTGGGCGGGCGGTTCGGTGACGGCGGTACGGAAGGTCAACGGCGCCCCGTCAACCGTGATGCTGCCACCGGTGGCCGTGGTGGTGGCGTCGACCTTCCAGTGGTAGACGGTCCCCGGCTCCAGCCGGGGCACCACCAGCGCGGTGTCCGTTGTCGTCTGGTAAACCACCACCGACTGGAACCGCTCGTCCTCGGCCACGATCAGCCGGTAACGGTCCGCCTGGTACGACGGCGTCCACTGGAAACGCACGTGCGCCGGCGGTACCGATACGTCGTTGTCCTTCGGCGCCCGGGCGGCGAAGGCGTGCGGGCCGCTGGTGTCGGCCTCGCCGACGTCGGTGTGGGCGGGCACGATGCTGACGGCGGTACCCGCGGGCAGGCTGAGGGTGATCCGACCGTCGGTGACCTTCGCTTGGCGTTGGATCCGGGTGAGGCCGTCGAGCCCGATCCGGTAGACGTCCACCGCGCCCACGCCGTGCCAGTCCGCGGGCAGCCGCCACGTCCGGGCGTGGTACCCGTCGGCCGAGTAGGCGACAATTTCCCGGTGCCGGTTGTTCCACAGGGCCGGCGTGAAGACGTCGTCGCCGTCGCGCAGCACCAGGTCGCCACGGGTGATCCGGAGACGGCCGTCGACGTAGCGGCTGGTCACGTCGTCGGAGAAGGTGACCACGCCGCCGGTGTCGGACAGCCGGTCCAGCCGATTCAGGTAGTACCAGACGAGCGTGGTCCTGGCGAACTCGTCCAGGAACCCGCCTAGTTTCGCCGGGTCACGCTTGATGATCGACTCACCTTGCATGCTGGTGCCGAATCTGGCGTCCCCGCCCGCGCCGCCGATGTGCAGGGTTGGGGGGATCTTCATCTGGTCGACGCCCCGGAAGTGCCACGACATGGGTTGCAGGCCGAGCAGCGGATCCTTGCGGTAGCTGTAGGCGAACTCCGACGTCACGTCGACCCCGCGGTCCCGCCAGTAGCGCATGATCTTCTTCTGGGTCGCGACCTCCTGGTCGGTCGTGATGCCGTGGTACGGGCTGATCGGCTCCGTGCCGTAGCCGGGGATGTACTGGTGGAAGGCGTCGACGTGGACGGTGCCGATTTCGGTCATGTCGACCATCTCGAACAGCTTGTCGATCCGTTTCTGCGTCAGCCCGGCTTCCCATTCCAGCGTGTAGCTGATCGGGTGGCCCCAGACGTACTCGCGCAGCGACCCGTCCTTGTTGCGGGCGATCACGTCAGCCTTTCGGTAGGTGTCCCAGAGCGGACTGGCGGCGCTGGCGTCGAGCATGTTGATGTGGAAGCTGACCGTGGTGTTGTACTGTCGTGCCTCCTGGATCAACCAGCGCAGGCTTTCCAGCGCCGTCTCGTCCTGGGGGCGCTTGAGCTTCGGGTTGACCACGTCCCAGGCGGGGTAGCCGGTGTCGTGCCCGTCGTACTGCCAGCCGACGAGGTAATAGATCTTTGGGATGCCGCGGGTCAGGTTGTCGACCTTCCTGATGACCTCGAGCGCCTGTTCGAAGGTCAGGGACACCCGACCCTTGTTGTCGGCCATGAACATCTTCATGGTCAGGGTCTGGTGGTAGTCGTGCCGGAACGGCCGGGCCGGCTCCGGCAGCACGGTCACGTCGAGGTGGCCGGTGGCGGTGGTTCCGCGGAGGGTGACCGTGGCGGTCAGGGTGGTCTCGCCAGGTGTCACTGTTCCGGCCTGCACGTTGCCCGAGGCTCCCTCAATGCTGGCCGCGGCGACGGTGGGTTTGCTGCTGCTGACGGAGATGTACGCCTCATCGAGATCGGCGGTGGCCCCGTCGCTCATGGTGCCGCTGATTTGTAGGGGCGTGCTGCCGTCCAGCGGCAGGCTTGCGTTTCCGACCTGCACCGTCACCGACGACAGTTCGGCGGCCTCGGTTGCCTGGGCGGCCACCGGAGCGCTGGTCACCGCGGCGAGGCCGACGACCAGCAGGGTGCTGGCGCTCGTCAGCAGCCGACGGTGCCTGTGGTTCCTACCGAACATGGAGATCCTCCAGGCGTCTCCGGTTCTGGCTTCCTGCCAGACCCGAAATCGGTGCGATCGGTCCCGCTGCCCTCGGCGGAGCAGCCGTTGTCAGCGGTCCGGGCCGCAACTATCAGCGGAAAGTGCCAGCGGCGGTCGGTGCTCACCCCCGCCGCTGGCCGGCGACCTTTGCACGGCGCGGGCCGGCCCCGGTTCGGGCAGGCCGTCGCTGTTGCCGAGCATCGGCGCTGTGGTCGCCGGCAGGTGGTCGTCTCGGCGGGAAGCTGGTTCCTCTGCAGATTTCTGGATACATCGGAGGTGTTGTCCCAGGCTAACGGGCGCAACGGGTCGAATCAAGTATTCGAATTCGTTTAGATCCGATGTATGGGCCAGCAGGCTCATGGAGCATCGGTGAGCCGTCCGCCGACGTTCCCGGTGGAGGACCAGGTCCGGTCGTGCTGTCTGTCCTGTCTGCGGAGACGACAATCGCGGAAGCGGCGCGTAGGAACACGACGTCAGAGACGTCGATCGGTAGTTGGAAGCAACAGTTCCTGCAGGCCGGCAGGATATCCGCCACGCCGTGCTGCGGGCGCTGCCGTGGAGGCTGCGGCGTGCCGACTGACCGGCGCCCGAGCTCGACGACCGAGAGGTTTGTAGATGCCGATGCCCTGGTCGCATCCGTTCCGGGTGCTAACCAGGGCATCGACATTCGGGTGGAGCCGAGATGACGGTTACTTCAGGGACAACCGGTCGAGGTCAGGAGCGGAGTTCTCATCATTGTGGATCTTGATCTTGTTGGCGCCCGCCCGAAGCGTCACCGGAACGGAGGTCGTGTAGGAGGTGCTGTTGCCGACACCGCTCACCGGCACCTCGATCGGCGTGCCGTCGTTGACAGTCACGAAGAACGAGCGGTCGCCGTTGACGGTGAAGTCGATGAACAACGTGTATTCGCCAGCAGCGTCCACAGTGACGTCCTCGAACAGCACGTAGGCGTCGGGGCCGCCGCCGATGTTGCGTACCTTCTGGCCCCCGGAACAGGACGAGCAGTTTGTGATGCCGGAAGTACCGAGTTTGTTCCGCGAGTCCTCGGCCTCCCGCATGAACACCCGGTCGGCTGGGCGCAGCTGCACCCGCAGGTCTTGGCTGACCTGCTTCTGGCGACCGAGCGTCTGGAACGACGCCCTGATGGGAATCTTGGCCGAGCTGAGGTTCTGGCCGGGCGGTGAGGTGAGGGTCCAGGACGCTTTCAGCGTCTGACCGAGCCGGATGACCGGTGCTGTCGCAGGGCCGCCGGAGACCGACCAGCCGGCGGGTACCGTCGGGGCCAGCGTGACCTGCTCGAGCGCGTCGTCGACGTCGAGCCGCAAGCTGGCGGTCACGTTGATCGATTGCTGCCCGGGTCCAACCCATTGCAGGCCGGAGGGCTCGACTGTCATCGTCGTCTTCGGGACGTACGACGTCGGAGGCAACGGCGCGACCGCGAGGCGATCCATTCCCGGCCCCTGGTCTGCGTTGCTGAATACCTTGATCGTGTTGGTGCCGGCCTGCAGCGGTACGGCGATCGCCGAAGCGGCTGGTACACCCGCGTTGTCCGCGGCGACCGGCACCGCGATCGCCGTGCCGCCGTTGACGCTCGCCGAGAGCGAGGTGCCGGCACCCGCAGCGGTGTGGTCGAACTGGAGCCGGTAGTCACCGGATTCGGCAACCGTCACATCCCGATAGGTGACCGAGTTTTGTGGCCCGCCGCCGAGCCCGCCCACCTGGAACGAGCCGGAACAGGCGAAGCAATTCGCTCGGCGCGCGTTGCCGTCCAGGGCCTGCGATTCCGCCTCCAGTGGGCTCGGAGTGCGGCCGGAACTCGGGTAGCCGAACCCCACCTTGATCTCGTCGATCTGCAGCTCGCGGTAGAACGTCGGTGCCTGCGGGCCGCCCCAGGTGTTCAGGACCTCCAGCTTGATGTAACGCGCGTGCTGCTCACCGATGTCGACGAACTGCACACCACGTGCACTGGGCATCGCGCCGGTACGTACCGGCTCCCCCCACCGCACGCCGTCGTTGCTCACAAAGACCCGGTAGTCCTTGATCCGCGCCGAGTCCTCCGGCCGACCGAACGACTCCCGCGCGTACGTCGGCGACCCTTCACGCTGGTTAACCGCAAGGTACCGCGCGGGCCGGCGCTCCCCGAGATCCAGCGTCACCGACACCGGCAACTGCGCGTTGCTGTCCCAGTAATCCTCGAAGCTCCCGTCTACGAGGTTGCCCGCCGGGTGGCCGTCGCGAGAGGACGACGCGGTTGCCTTGAGGGTGGACTGGTCATAGAAGTACTGCTGGTCGGCCGTGTGGACCTCGAACACGGTGTCGTACGTATCCCAATTTTTGATGCCGAGGATCGTCAGGTAGCCGCCGGACTGGCTGAAGGCCATCGACTCGCCGGTACGGAGGTCGGTAACCCCGGTCACCCGGTAGCCATTGTCGCGCAGCCGGACCAGGTCGGTCCTTGGCCTGGTCAGTACGTGGACGTACTGGGTCCGAGCGCCGGGTTGAACGGTGATGACGCCATGAGCACCGTCGTTCCAGAAGCCGGGCTGCATGCCGCCGTACATATAGCCGCCGCCCTCAGTGCCATGCAGCGAGGAGCGGATCGGTGGCACCCACTCGGCCATGAAGTTGTTGAACGCCTCCTGTGGCGGGGGGAACTTGCCGTTCACCATTGGGGTCTCGGCCATCAGTGATTTGATCGACGAACCCGCGTTAGCGATGTAGCGACCCGTGCTGAGCCGGAAGTCGACCGGGTGGTTTCCGCCGTCGTACCACCAGGAGCCGGTGGTCGGCAGCTTGTAGTCGGCCTCGGTGATCCGCGGCATCGACGTCCAGACCGCCTGGGGATAGTCGTAGGAGGGCGTCATGCCGGTCTTCTGCTCGTTACTGACCGTGTCCATGATCGGCGTGTCCTCGTTGTTGTTGCTCAACAACCAGGACGGGCGTATCTCCCGGATCTGCTCGTAGAGGTGGTTCCGCTCCCAGTAGGCGTTGTCGTTGTCGATCCAGAACCCCGCCAGCTCGGGATAGTTCTGCATCACCTCGAAGAACAGGTCGTAGCTGAACATGCCGAAGCCATCTCGGGTGGTCAGGTCCACCTGCTGGCCCTTGTACGCCGAGTAGGCCGCCGAGTCGAGGGTTTCTACGCCATTCTCGTTGTGCCACTGCGGATCATCGGTCATGTAGAGGATGGTCCGGACGCCCTTCGCCTTGCCGGCGTTGACCAGTTCGCCAAGGATGTCGCGCTCGGTGGCACAGCTACCCGGAATCTTGGAGGGCCACGGTCTGGCGTAGCCCAGCCTGCTGTGGAAGGTAGCCAGCACGATGTACGACGCACCAAGCTTGCGTGCTTCGTCGACCCAGTAGTCGGGGGTCCAACCACCCTCGGTGACGTCACGTTCCCAATCCGCGCAGTGGAGGTGACGTGGCGCGGTGAACATTCCCCAGTGCAGGAACAGGCCGGCGGTGGACTCGCGCATCCACTGCTGTCGCGAGTGCTGGACCTCTGCGTGAACGGCTGGGGCGCCAACGAGGCTGGCGGCCAGTGCCAGGACAAGCGCGGCCAGGGCCAGGCGCCACCTGGCCCACAACGGCTTTGTTCGTGGTCGGATTCCGTTGGGCGGTCGAAGTCTCATGGGGGCATCGCCTCTTCGTAAGCTGCCTTGCGGCTGTTACATCGACGTTTCGGACGAAGACATCCGATGATTACAACGGTCCATGGCTGCGGTCAACCCCTCCGGGGTGCCTTTGCTGCGCTGGCAGCGGGCCATCCAGAAATGGCAGCCTGCGCGCACCGTCCATGAACGTGGGGGTAAGCCAGGGCCGCCTCCGACTTCAGGCAGCCACCGACCGCCAGGCATCCGACCAGCGGCGGCCAATGCGATTCATCGGATGGCTTGGGTTTCGGGCCGGCGAACCGGCTGTCCGGTACTGCTGGCATGCCTGACGGCCTGCACGGACCGAACGTCATCACCGCCGGGGAGGCCGTGCTGCTTTCTCGTGGCGGTCGACGGCGGAGAGGCCGTGCACCTCGCGCGCCAGCACGAACCGTTGGAGCAGGGCCGCGGCGCCGTACCCGACCACTACCTCACGGGCGGAGACAGCGAGCGTGAGGCAGTCCAGCGGCGGTACGACGTCGAGGCGCTGCCGGAGCCGAACTGGGAGCACACGACGAGGTGCGTCGACGGGGGTTACAGCTCGGCGAACAGCCAAGGTCAACCGGCACGCGGCCAGCCGGCCGGAGAAGGATCAGCCACGCCAAGCCGACACGTACCGATGCGGCTGAACCCTGCCGGCCGGCGACGCGCCCACGTGCACTCCCAGTGCTACGGTCGTCGACCTCAACGCACAATTCGCACAATGTCGGGCCGGCCCCAACCACGAGGCGGATCTCGTCGCTTGGCGCGCGACCCACCCGCGTCCGGCCTGCCCGACTACGCCTGCCGTGCGGTGTGCATGCCCGATCGGTCGCCGGATCGCATGGACTGTCATCCGCCGGTGTTCGGTCGGGTGAGTCCCTGGTCGTAGGCGAATATGACGGCCTGTACGCGGTCGCGGGCACCTATCTTGGCGAGGACCTTGCCGACGTGGGTCTTCACGGTGGACTCCGACAGCACGAGCCGCTCGGCAATTTCCCGGTTGGTCCAGCCGCTGCCGATCGCCACCAGGATCTCGTGTTCCCGGTCGGTGAGGCTGGCCAGCCGCGGGTCGGTGCGGCCCGACGGCGAGGAGCTGGCGGCGAGCTGGCCGGCGAAGCGGTCCAGCAGTCGGCGGGTCAGCGCGGGCGCGATGACGGCGTCGCCTTCCGCGACCGCCCGGATGCCAGCCAGCAGCTCCTCGGGGCGCGCGTCCTTGAGGAGGAAGCCGCTGGCCCCGGCGCGCAGGGCGGCGTGCGCGTACTCGTCCAGGTCGAACGTGGTCAGCACGAGCACCCGGGACCGGTCGCCGGCTGCGACGATGCGTCGGGTGGCCTCGATGCCGTCCATGCCGGGCATGCGTACGTCCATGAGAATCACGTCGGGGTGCAGCTGCTCGGCGCGGCGCACCGCCTCGGTGCCGTTGCCGGCTTCTCCGACGACGTCCGTTTCCTCGTTGTTCTCCAGCAGCATGCGGAAACCCAGCCGTTGCAGGGGGTGGTCATCGACGATGAGCACGGTGATCATGTCCGGCCTTCGAGTGTGGCGGGCGGGGTCAGGTCGAGGATCGCCCGCACCGTCCAGCCTCCGCCGGGGCGCGGGCCGGCGGCGACGGTTCCGGCGTACAGGGCGGCTCGCTCGCGCATGCCGGCGAGTCCGTGCCCGGGTTTCGCGGGCGGCGGTGGCGGGCGGTTGGGCGGCTGGGGGCCGGTGTCGTGCACCGTGATCTGCAGCCGCCCGTCGGTGGCGGTGAGGCCGACGTCGAGGGCGGTGTGCGGCCCCGCGTACCGCAGCGCGTTGGTGAGCGCCTCCTGCGCGATGCGGTACGCGGTGAGCTGTACCCCGGGGTCGAGGGCGTCGACGTTGCCGGCGGTGCGGTAGACGACGTCTGGTCCGGCCATCCGGATGCGCTCGCAGAGGGAGTTGATCTCGGCGACGCCGGGCTGCGGGTGGAGTTCGGCGGCCTCGGTCTCGTCGCGCAGGACCCCGAGCACCCGGCGCAGTTCGGCGAGGGCCTGCCGGCTGGTGTCGCCGATGAGTTCGAGCGCCTCGCGGCCGCGTTGCGGGTTGCCGCCGACCGCGTATGCGCCGCCGTCGGCCAGTGAGATGACCACCGACAGGCTGTGGCCGATGATGTCGTGCATCTCCCGGGCCACCCGGGTGCGTTCGGTGGCCGCGGCAAGCCGGCTGCGCTGGTCGCGCTCGATCTCCAGGCGCTGCGCCCGGTCGCGCAGCGCGGCCAGCTGTGCCCGACGGATGCGGATGGCGAAGCCCAGGGCGGCGGCCGCGGTAGCGGCGCTGTAGAGGAAGAACAGCGCGTCCCACGGCGTCACGACGGCGGAGGCCCGCCACGCGACCAGGGCCATCGCCGCGGCGACGGTCAGCCCAGCCCAGAGCAGCCGGGCCGGATGGACCCGCAGCACGAGGCTATAGATGGCGATGAGCAGCGCGACGTCGGCGCGGAGCAGCACGCCGAAGGACCATTGCAGGACGAACACCGCGGCGATGGCGTAGAACGCGGCGGTTGGTGCCCGGCGGCGCCAGAACAGCGGCAGGACGAGGCCGAGCTGCAGGGCGACCATGACGCCCAGGGGCGGATGGTTCAGCAGGACCCGCAGCTCCCGCCGCTCGTCGGTGTGGACGAGGTCGGGAACGCAGAACACCAGCAGTACCACGGCGACCACCGACGCGTCGAACAGCCATGGCCACCGGGCGTCGAGCCGCCGCAGCCGCTGGCCGAGGCCGGCGAGCCGGTCGACCAGCGGATGGGCGGCGAGATGGTCGGTGTCTTCAGGGCTCATCGTCACCAACCCCTGCGATGGTCATGCGTCCTTGCGTACCAGGCGGTAGGCGCCGCCGGCCAGCGCCAGGACGGTCCAGCCCAGCAGGACCAGCGCACCGGTCCCCGCGGACAGCGTGCCCGGCGCGTGGTGCAGCGCGTACAGCGCCTCGCCGGCGTTGCTCGGCAGGTACGGCCCGATGTTGTCCTGCCAGGAGGTCGGCAGCAGCGACAGCAGCCCGGGCACCAGCAGCAGCGTGGCGACGAGCACCGAGATGGCCCCGGGCACCGAGCGCATCAGCATCCCGAGCGCGGTCCCGATCACCCCGACCAGGCTCAGATAGAGGCCGGCGCCGAGCAGCGACCGGGCGACGCCGCTGCCCGACAGAGACATGTGGGCCGGGGTGCCGTTCACGACGGCGTTGACGATCAGGAACCCGCCGAACGCGCCGGCGACGCCCACGACGAAGGCGACCACGCCGTACACGGCGGCCTTGGACCACAGCACCGGCAGCCGGCGTGGCACCGCGGCCAGCGTCGAGCGGATCATGCCCGTGGAGTACTCGCCCGCGGCGAACAGCACGCCGAGCACGCCGAGCGCCAGCTGACCGAACCGTACGCCGAACAGCGTCAGGGTCACCGCGCTCGCGTTGACGAACTCCCCCGAGCCCGCCCGGGTGCCGCCAGAGGTGGCCAGCGACTTGTACCGCACTGCCGCGATGCTGCCGAACACCAGCAGGCCGGCCAGCCCGAGGGCGAGCGTGATCCAGGTGGAGCGCAGCGTCCACAGCTTCGCCCACTCCGAGCGGAGCACCCGCCGCCCAGTAACCTTGTACGTGGGCCGCGACACCGGCCCGGCGCCGGCTCCCGCGGTGCGAACTTCCGTAACAGTGCTCATGCCGCCACCCCGCTGGTCACGGTGCCGTGGTACTCCACGGCGTCCCTCGTCAGATCCATGAACGCCTCCTCCAGCGATACGTGCTTCGGGGTGAGCTCGAACAGGGCGATGCCGTGCTCGGCGGCCACGAGCCCGATCTGCCGTGCCGGCAGGCCGCTCACCTGCAGCTGCTCGGAGCCGGCCCGCCCGATGATCTCGACGCCCGGGCCGGCCAGTGCGGCCCGCAGTCGGGCCGGGTCCGCGGTGGCCACGGTGACGGTGTCGCCTCCGGCCTGGCGCACCAGGTCCTGCACGGTGGTGTCGGCGAGCAGCCGCCCGCGCCCGACGACGATGAGGTGCTCGGCGACGAGCGCCACCTCGGCCATCAGATGCGACGACACGAACACCGTGCGGCCCTCGGCGGCGAGCCCGGCGAGCAGGTTGCGTATCCACAGCACGCCCTCGGGGTCGAGGCCGTTGACAGGCTCGTCGAGCATCACCGTGGCCGGGTCGCCGAGCAGCGCGGCGGCGATGCCGAGCCGCTGCCCCATGCCCAGCGAAAACGACCCGGCACGCTTGCGCGCCACGGACTGCAACCCGGTCAGCTCGATCATCTCGTCGACCCGCCGCCGCGGGATACCGTGCGTGTGGGAGAGGACCATCAGGTGGTCGAACGCGGTGCGGCCCGGGTGGATCGACCGCGCCTCCAGCAGCGCTCCGACCTCCTGCAGCGGCGCCGTATGGCGCGCGTACCGCCGGCCGTTGACGGTCACCGACCCGCTGGTCGGAGCGTCCAGCCCGATGATCAAGCGCATGGTGGTGGACTTCCCCGCACCGTTCGGCCCGAGGAACCCGGTCACCATGCCGGGCTTCACCTCGAAGTCGAGGCGGTCGACCGCCGTCTTCTCGCCGTACCGCTTCGTCAGCTGCCGTGCCTCGATCATCGACCATCCCTCGCCTCGACCCCGCCGCGTTTCCGGCGTCCCGTCAAGGACGCTAGAGACCGAAGGCCCTCCGGCGGCGGTACCACGGAATGATCTCCCGGTTCCGGCGTAGTACCGCAGTACCACCCCGACAGCCGGCAGCGCCGCGGGAGGTACGGGCGGGTAGCGTCCGTGACCTGGCCGCAGAGCGGCCGATCCGGACCGGGACCGGGATCGTTGATGTAAAAAGATACTTTCGCATCGGGCGGCCACTAGGCGTTGGCCGGCCACTTCGACGACCACCACGCCTTCGTCTGCGCGATCATGTTACGCCGCATCGACACGCTCGCCGCCGACGTCGCCGACCTGGACGCCGGATCGCGCAGATGATCGCCCCTTTCGCCCCGGCCGTGGAGAAGCTGGACGAGATAACCGGTATCGGCGTCCGCTCCGCCCAGGAGATCATCGCCGAGATCAGGGTGGACACGAACGCATTCCCCACCGCCGCGGCACCTGGCGTCGCCGAAGACACGCAGCGTGTTGCCGGCGTAGCTCAACCGTTGGCGGCGCCGATCGGCCTACCTGTCACGGCGTCCCACGCGGCCATCGCGTATGCGACGACGTCGCTCAGCGTGGTCTGGTCGGCCCCGTCGCGGGCCTGTGCGGACATGCCCTGGAGCACCGCCGTGATGAAACGGGCCAGGGCGGCGGAATCCGTGTCGGGCGGCACGTCGCCCTCGGCCACGCCGCGCTCGATGCGCCGCTGCAGGATAGCCAGGTCCTCCGTCCGGCATGCGGCCATGAACTGCCGGATGTGGTCGTTCTCCACCGCCCCGGTCGTCGCCGTCAACAGGACGAGGCAGCCGGTCGGATGCCCGGGCTCCACGTAGGCGTACGCGTTGTGCTGGAGCAGCGCTTCGATTGCCGCCCGGGCGGTCGGTGCCTGCTCGAGCGTGCGTTGCGGCACGGCGCCGTGGGTGGCGTTGTAGTGGGCGACCGCCTCCCGGAACAGCGCCTCCTTGTTTCCGAATGCGGCGTAGAGACTGGGCGACGCGATGCCCATGGCCGTGGTCAGGTCCGTGAGGGAGGTACCTTCGTAGCCGCGTTCCCAGAAAACCTGCATGGCCCGGTCCAGAGCAACGGTCCGGTCGAAAGCACGTGGCCGTCCTCGCGTGCCCACTGTCTGCGCTCCTTTCCTGGCTCTGAACCGCTTGACCATGCGCCGGTGAACCCGGGTAATTGCTTCACTCTGGCAGGATTGCCCGATCCGGCGAAGCGCGGGTCGGTCTTGCCCGGCCGCGGCAGAGGACTTTGCCAATCGAGGCCCGGCAGGCAGTCGGGTTCGGGGTCCCGCTGAACGGTTCAGCCCTCCACGGCCTTGAGGCCGATGATCCCGAGGAGGATCAGGGCGAGGAAAGCGAACCGCTGCGGTGAGGCGCTTTCGCCCAGGGCGACGATTCCGGCGACGGCTACGCCGACGGCACCGATGCCCACCCACACCGCGTACGCGGTCCCGATGGGCAGGTTCTTCATGGCCCATGACAGCAGTACGAAGCTCAGCGCGGCGGTGGAGACGGCCAGTGCCGAAGGCCAGAAGCGGGTGAATCCCTCGGTGTGTTTGAGCGCGGTCGCCCACACCACCTCGAGCAGGCCGGCGGCGATGAGAATGATCCAGGCCACGGGTGTTCCCTTCGGAGTGGGCGGCCGCCAACCACTGGTGCCGGGTCGGCAGCTGTGGTTGGCGGTCGTGAACGATGGACTCAGGCGGCAAATCCGCCGTCTACGGCGATCGAGGTGCCCGTGATGTACCGGCCGCCCGGGCCGGCGAGGTGGCTTACCGTGGCCGCGACGTCCGCAGGCTCGGCGTAGTGCCCCAGCGCGATGAAGCTGCGTTCGTGGTCGGCACCCTCGCCGCTGGCCGGGTTCATGTCCGTGTCGGTCGAGCCCGGGTGCACCACGTTGACGGTGATGCCGCGCGGGCCGAGGTCGCGAGCCAGGCCCCGGGTCATGCCGATCAGCGCACTCTTGCTCATGGCGTACAGACTGACCCCGGCGTACGGGGCACGCTCGGCGAAGCAGCTCCCGATGCTGATGACCCGGCCGCCGTCGCCCATATGCCGCACCGCCGCCTGGGTGGCCAGGTAGACACCGCGCACGTGCACCGCCAGGGTCCGGTCGACCTCCTCGGTCGACACTTCCTCGATCGACGCATACGGGAAGACGCCGGCGTTGTTGACCAGGATGTCGAGCCGGCCGAACTCGGCGACCACGCGCTCGACCGCCGCCACGACCGCCGCGCCGTCTCCACTGTCGGCTTGGACGGCGAGTGCCCTGCGGCCGTCCTCCTCGATCGCGGCGACGACGGCTTTGGCCTTCTCTCCGGCGCTCAGGTAGGTCAGCGCCACGTCGGCTCCGTCCTGCGCCAAGCGGGCGGCGATCGCTGCTCCGATGCCCCGGCTTCCTCCCGTCACCAAGGCGATCTTGCCGGCCAGATGCGTCACCTGACCCTCCTCTCTCGCTCGCTCGACATTTCTGTATCGAACGATACAGTATTCTCGCTGCATGGAGGAAGACGGCTGAAGGCCGACGCTCGCCAGCGGCGAACCCGCGCACGAGATCGCGGGTCTGCTGCGACGGCGCGTCCACGCCGTTGGGTGTGCCGGCGAGCAGACGCTCGACCACCTGGTCCTGTTTCGCCTTTTGGACGAACACGTCGCTGGTTCTCCTCGTCGGCGCCGAAGTACCGCGACCGTGTCGCGTCAGCCCTGGCGGCCTTCTCGGCGATCAGGCAGATGTGGCTGTGTACGTCAGACGGCTGTCGGTCGTCTGACCGCTGACCGTTCCGACGCCTGTCGCCAATCCGGCAACGAGCAGGACAACGACGGCGCCGGCGAGGACGAACCGGTTGCGGCGTGTGGCGCCGCTCACCGATCAGCTGATCCAGTCGCCCTCCGCACGGCTGCGAAGAGTGCTGGTCGCGCTGCCCACCTGGCTGACTCGACCGGTTACCGATGGCCGTGTTCACCCATACGGTGATGGAATCGCCGGTCAGGGCGGCCCGTGGCCGCCCTGGCCAGCTCGTAGCCGTCGGAGCATCGCGAGGGCGACGAACCGTGCCAGCCGGTCCAGCCACGGAACTGACAGTGGTCCAGGCCGGCATGGCCTTCGCCGTCTGGGTTGGGTGGGCCGCGCGGCGAGGTGCCCGTGGGGGTCCTTCTCCGCGCGGCCTCCCGCCGAACCGGACGTGCGAGTTTCCCCACATCCGGCTCTCCGGTGATCTATGCCGTGAGTGTGGTGGGTTGGCCTGCATGGATTTGGTCGTGGCAGGTGTCTCAGCGCCGATTCGGACAAGCTGGCCCGCCTCAACATACGAAGACGTCAACGCCTCGGCGGCATCCTCCACCTGGACGCCGTCGAGATCAACGTCCACTGCCCGTATTTTTGGGGGGCAGGCGCGGGTGTCACGCCTTGAAGGTTTCTTGCCAGCGCTCTACCAGGCTGGCGAACTCGTCGACGGCTTCACGGGCTTGCCCCGTGGTGGTCCGAGTGTGCAGCGCCGCCCGGTAGGCGTCCGCGGTGCGGAGGATGGCGTGGTCGGCGGCGATGTAGATGGGTGACCGCTCGCCGAGGAGGTCCAGCAGCCGAGGACGGTCTAGTTCGGACGCAACCAGTCGGCGCTCCGCGTCGTGCACACCCTCGGTCGGCCTCCTCTGGCCGGGGATGGCTGGCGGCGGGGACCATCTGAAAAGGAGCAGGTGCGACGGGCCGGGCATCCCGTCCCGGTCCCTTTCCCACGCCTCCAGGAAGGCCAGGACCGCCCGGAGGTTGCCAAGGATCGCCGCTGGTACCTCGACCAGTGGCTGGGCGGTGCTCGGACGGGTCGCGGTCAGCCGCGCCCACAGCACGATGGTACGGATCATTGGGAAGGCCACAAAGACGATGATGGATGTCAGCGCGATGACGATGACGAGCCCCGCCCACGGCCCGCCGAAGTCGGTCGCCAGTTGCCAGTCCAGGATCTGCGGGATGTTGGGACCGGGAAACGAGCCGACCAAGTGCCAGGTGACCGCGGCGAGCGACTCGGACGCGCTCGTCCAGCCGGCATCGGTCGCGCCGGCCCGGACATCAACGGCGCCAACGGCACGCAGCAGGGTCAGCACCGCCGCCGCAGCGATGACGATGTGCACACCGATCAGCGCATAGCCGCGTAGGTCCTCCCGCAGCCCGCTCGATGGTGACGCCCAGTCGCTGGTGCCCAAAACCGCGGGGCGCCGCAGTACCCTCCACATCAGATAAAGAAAAAAGGTCGCAGACAATCCCCAGCACGCGGTGATGATCGCCCGACCGACGGGGAAATCCCAAGGCGTCCACGTCACGTGTTCGGTGAGCCATCGCGTGGCCGGTGCATCGCTTCCTACGAACCCGAGCAGGAACGCCACGGCCACCAAGTCGTTCGGCAGCTCCTCCTCGTCCCAAAGGAACACCAGCAACAGCACCGTCACCACGAGCCACACGAGCAGCGTGATGCCGATCCTGCTCCACGGTCCCCGCCCGCCGATCCCGGGAAGCACTGGGCTGTCGAACCACACCAGGGCGACGGCCGCCGCTAGCGTGAGTACCGCCGGCAGTGCGCGGACCCGCTGAAAGGCCCAGATGCCAAAGGCGGCAGCGACCATCATGGCAATAACGGTCCCGACGAGCGTGAGGCTGGTCCACGAGAACCACGGCATCGCCACATCCGCTCCCGGCTCTATCACGCTCCACACTGTGCCCGCGCCCGTAGCCAGCAGAAGCAGCCAGACCGGGATCTCGACGAAGCGGAAGATGCGGCGGCCACCGATCTTGCTCGCCACCGCGGCCGAATACCGCCGTTCGTTGCTTCGGCTTTCGACGAGCGCGTACACAGCGACCGCGACGCGCACCAAGGGCGGAATCACGACCAGCTTGAAGCCGAGGATGAGCAGCCGCCCGTCGATGCCTGGGAGTACGGGTGGCTCGGTCCACTCCAGCCGGCCCGCAATGTCAAGCAGCGGAACGGAATCGACGAGGTGCCACATGTACAGCCGCTCGATGGCCCACAGGTCCGCATCCCCGCCGGCCATCGCTGCCGTGATGGCGGCAAACGCCTCGACGCTCACCATGACGGCCGCCGCGGCGGTGAGGAACGCCAGCAGCAACGAGCGCCGATGAGCCGGCTCGACCAGCGAGATGATGACGTTACGGACGACGACTATCAGCAGTACCGATGCCAGCAGCGCCGCGACGGATGCCGCGACCCAGCGCGCCACCGGGCCGCCGCCGACCGCCGCCGTCAGCACCAGCCGCAGCAACGCGACGACGCCGACGGTGGCCACCAACACCAAGGCGAACAGGCGCAACCAGGTACGCAGTGACTCGTCGGCCGCGGCGTCGAGCTGGACCTCAGCGCGGTCGCGCCAAGCATCGAAGGTACGGAAGGCCGAGTCCAGCATCGACTGGATTTCCCGCAAGGCCGATTTCACGACCGTATCCTCTCATCGAGGCGCCGGGGCGTCCTGTCTGCGGCAACTTTCGTATAGACCACGGGGCGCTGGAACGTCCAATACCGACGGTCGATGGAGGTGGTCATCGAACGGCCGTGCAGGACACCGGCGCCCCGCTGCCGGTCACGAAGACTAAACCTGCTCTTGATGTTTCTGATCCGCACCGATGCACGCGAGGACTGACGCCGCGTCGGCTGTCAGGAAGAGCTGGAAATAGTAGGAAGGGTCGAGCTGCGTCACCCCGCCAAGTCGCACGGGCTGTTCACCGAGCGCATGGAGCGTCTCGACAGCCGCCGCGAACCCGAGCGTCGGGATGCCTCGATCCGAGGTAATCGCCTCCCGCGCCTGGTACGTGGATGCAAGGTTGTTGGCGGGGACCAATACGTCGACGTCGTCCCAGATGCGGAAGGACGCTCCCCGCTCAAGGGCCTCACGACACGCCTTGTTGACTGGGCTCTCGCCGGCAAGCAGAGAGATCAACTCATCGCGCTCGACGCAGCGACGGTACAGCCATCCGTACAGCCAAGTCGTCCCGCTGAGGCCGACTCTGGCCGACAACGACGGACGGGCTGACCAGGCACGCAGACACCTGACCAGCCACCCCTGATCTTCTTCTAAGCCCAACGCCGGCGTGGAAGGGCATGATGTGCGGGTGATCACGGAGCAGGAGGCAAGAAGAACGGCCGAAGCGGTGCTACGGGGCATGTCCTCGGTACCGGGTGTGCCAGCGCTGGCAATCACGGAACTCCCACTCGGCGGGGGTGCGATTGCGCGGATCGGCCGGCCAGGACGACTCGGTCAAGTCACGGGGGGTGCGCATGGATCGGGCCACCCAGAGGAATGAGATCTGGCGGGCGCTGTCGGTCCCCGACTTCATCGTGGGCAGCGTCACCGCGGTCACCGAGACCGGCTCCCTGGTGGCCGGCTCCGCCAGCGGAAGCCAGCTGCCCGGCTACGCCGGCGCCGCCGCCCGCGCGATTTGGGTCGTCGGGGCGCAGAAGATCGTGCCCGACCTGCCCGCCGCACTGCGCCGCGTCGAGGAGCACTGCCTCCCGCTGGAGAACGAGCGCGCCTTGAATGCCTACGGGAAGTCCAGCTCCCTCAACCGCGTGCTCATCCTCAACGCCGAAACCGAACCCGGGCGCGGCAGCGTCCTGCTGATCCGCGAGGCCATCGGTTTCTGAGAGCAAGAAACAGCCCCTACGGAAAGGCCTTGTAGGGGCTGTTCGTCACGCCGGCACGTGAAAGGGTCGTTCGCCTTGCGGCGCGCCGGTCGTCCAGTCCCAGCGGGTGATCGTGGTGCGCATCAAGCGGGCGGCGGCTGACAGGTGGCTGTCGGTGCCCCAGTAGAGGGTGACCGTGCGTCGGCAGTCGGCGCTGTCGACGGTGATCCAGGCGACCGGGGCATGCGGGGCGTGCGGGGCGGTGCGGCGGGCGAAGGCGGGGACCAGGCCGATGCCGAGTCCGGCGCTGATCAGGCTGGCGATGGCGCTGTGCTCGTCGCTTTCGCAGACGATCTTCGGGGTGAGGCCGTGGGTGGCGAAGAGGCGGTCGAGGAGCCGGCGTAGCCAATGTCCCTTGCGGGCGGTGATGAAGGGCTGGTCGGCGAGTTCGTCGACGGTCACCGTCGTGCGGTCCGCCAGCGGGTGGTCGAGCGGTACGACCACCGACACCGCTTCGTCGAAAAGGTGCGTCGACTCCAGTCCCTCGGCATGGATCGACTGCGAGGCGATGCACAGATCGACGTCCTGGGCGCGCAGGTGGCGGCCCATGTCCTCCGACGACGACCAGTGGAGTTCGATCTCGACGGCGGGATGCGCGCGCTTGAACGCTGCCAGCGGCCCGGTTAGGGTGAGGAAGGTCTCCGACGCCAGTCGCACGATACCCAAGCCTTCACTGGTGGCTTCGGAGACTGCACGTCGTCCGGCATCGAGCTCGCCCAGGGCGCGTTCGACGTGATCGCGGAAGAGCTTGCCGGTGGCATTCAGCCGGAGCCGTCCGCTCCGGTCGAACAGCGGCATCCCCAGTTCGCTCTCCAAACGGGCGATGGTGCGGCTCAGCGACGGCTGGGCCACGCGCAGCTCGTCGGCTGCCCGGCTCAGGTGCTCCAGCCGCGCCACCACCAGGAACTGCCGGAGCGAGTTCAGCTCCATCATGCCTCCCCCGGCATAACGTCATAGCAATATTGATCTTAGACGGAATAGCCCAGAAGTCATAGTGTCGACGACATGGGAAACCACGAAGAAGATGCGATCCGCCGCCAGATCAATGCCATCGCCGAAGCGATCGGCGCTAAGGATCTCGAGAGCCTGGAACAGGTCTACGCCGCGGACGTCGTGTCCTACGACATCGAGCCGCCGCTCCAGCACCTGGGGATCGAGGCGAAGCTCAAGAACTGGGCGCACGTGTTCTTGGTCTTCGAGCGCGCGACGTACGAAGTCCGCGACCTGAGCCTCGTGCTCGGCGACGACCTCGCGCTCGGATACGCCTTCGCCCGCCTCAGCGGCACGTTGAAGAACGGGACGGCGACGAACGGCATGTGGGTCCGGGTTACCTACGGCTTCCGGAAGACCGACGGCGCCTGGCTCATCACCCACGACCACGTCTCCGTGCCGCTGGACATCCAGAGCGGCAACGGAGTCGTCGACCTTGAGCCCTGAGCCGGAAACGGGAGAACTCTCATCATGATCCTGGTTACCGGCGGCACCCGAAACGTCGGCGCCAACGTCGTCCGTGAACTGCTCGACGTCGACGAGAAAGTACCGCGTCCTGAGTCGCGAACCCGGCGACCGCTCCTTCCTCGACAGCGTCGAGTCTGTGCAAGGCGACCTGGCCCGGCCGGAATCTCTGCCGACGGCGCTGTCCGGTGTCGAGCGGGCGTTCCTGATGTCCCCGGCCTTCGCGGGCATCGACGGGTTCCTCGACGCGGCCCGGCAGGCCGGCCTACGGCATGTCGTGCTGTTGTCGTCGGCGAGCGTCCTGTCCGAGACCCCCGGATTTCATCGGCGAACAGCACCAACATCTCGAACAGGCGGTCCTAGACTCCGGGCTGCCGTGGGCCTTCGTGCGCCCGGCGCGCTCATGACCAACGACCTGGCCTGGGCACCGCAGACCGGCAACGGCGCAGTCGCCCGCGGGATGTATGGGAACGCCGCGATGGCGCCGGTCGATCCGCGCGACATCGCCGCGGTCGCCGTCCGCGCCCTGCTCGAACGGCGCGCCGGGGAGGCCCCGTGCTCACCGGGCCGCAGTCGCTGACCCAGATCGAGCGCGTGTAGATCATCGCCGAGGCGATCGGGCGACCGCTGCGCTTCGCAGGAGGTACCCCCGGAGCAGTACCGGGAGCAGATGCTGTGCCACGGCATGCTCGCCTCCGTCATCGACCAGCTCGTTGGACGGCGAGCGCGAGTTGCGGCACCCGGGCCGGGCAAAGGGGGCGGCCACGGGCTGTCACTCGAGCAGTGGCACCCATGCGGCGACGACGGTTCCGTCGCGTCGCGCATCGGTGAGCCGTTGAGCCGGAAGCGGCTCGGGGTGCCCTGCCTGCTGCAAGGGACCAACTCCGTAGACGGCGGCGACGGCGCCCAGCGCCCTCGCGGCGGTCGTCCAAGTGGACGGTATCTCGCCGCCGCCGTAGGCGAATACGTGACCGGTCGAGTCATGCAACGCGAGACCCGTAGCGTGCAGACCCACACCCCAGGTGGTCTCCTTCGCCGGATGTGTCGCCGATGTCCAGCGCGACAGGCCCAACAGGATCGCCGCCTCCACGTGCGCTTCGCACCGCGAGCCAGTGAGGGTTTCCGTCCACGCGGCGCTGGCTGGCTCGAACCAGGCGACGGCGACCACCACCGGTCCGTCGGCGTGAGAAGGCTGCCCTGGCTGCGGGATGGGAAAAGGAGCAGCCCACGGCTTCTCCTGGCTCGTCACCCACACGTGCAGCCGTTCACCACCGCACCTTTTCGCATCATCGGCGACGGCAAGCACCCACGCATCGCTGACCTTGTCTCGCGCGCCTGACCGATCCGAGTGGTTTACCGGTGGAGTCGGCGCCGTAGCACCTGCGCTTTCCACAGCCGGTAATACATCCGATACCTCCCGCGATGTTGCTGACGTCCACGGGCGGCGTGCGTTCACCGGTTGAGTGGACCTGGGTACTGCCGCAGGTACGGGCCGCCGGCGGTTGAACGCGTCGACTCCATTCGGCAGGAGCGTGATCGGCACGAGCTGGCCTCTCCTGTACAGCTGGTACCGAGCACATATCAGCCAACCCTCCGCACTGTCGCAGTAGTTGTTACGCCAGGCGCTCAAGCTCGCGTTGAGCAGCGGGAAGAGGGGGCAGTCCTGAGCGTGTGAGCAGCCCATGTCGCTCCGATCTGGCCAGCGTCACCCGGCGAATGGGTGGGATGGCATGAGTTGGAGGGGCAGGTCTCGGTCAACAAGCATATATACCGTATGGACGACTCGGCGGTCTGGTGCCGATCATCGGCGTAGCGGCCCTGGTGGGCATGGTCCTCGCCGGACGGCTCACCGACCGCGCCCTCGCCCGGGGCCACACCAGCATCCGGATCCTGGTCCCCGCGTTCGGCTACACCGCCGCCGCGATCTGCTTCGTGCCGGGCGTGTGGGTCAGCTCCATCCTGGTCGCACTCCCCCTCATCGCGCTGGCCACTGGCGCACTGGCCGCCGCCAACTCACCACTGGACGCAGCTCGGCTCGACATCGTGCCAGGCCGGCTCTGGGGACGGGCGGAAGCCTACGGACAGTCCTCCGCCTCGCTGCCGAGTCGCTCGCCCCGGCCCCCTTCTCGGACGCCTCCGGCGGACGTCGGGTGTGTTGGTGGCACGGTCACAGCGGTGGGGGTGGCGGCTCGAACTGATCCGGTGAGTAATCGCCTATGGCGACGTCCCAGTAGAACGCGTCCCAGTAGCCGTCAACCTGCCACGCTGCAGGGTCGATCGGTTCGAGCTGGGCGCGGAGAGCGTCGGCGGCAGCCTCGGTATCCGCATCCGGGTCGGCATCGTGGTACGGGAACAGCTCGGTTGCGGCTCTCGTGGTCTGGATGAACTGGTCGAGGCTGGAGTTGACCAGAAGCGGGCCACGGACGACTTCACCTCGGTTGGTAACCAGGTCGACCACCTGGCCGTTCGACGGATCGAGGCACACCGGGCCGTAGACGTGGTGGCCGAGCTGGACCAGCTCGGTTCCATCGACTGCTGTCACGAGAAGGAGCTTGTCTTCGGCGGCGATCCCTGTGATGCCGGCGCTGGGGACTATGAGCTGCGGAAACCGTCGAGCCAAATCAGGCGGTAGATCACCGCCTGACAGGTATGCAACAGTGAACCGTGGCCACGGTGACAGAGGCTCACCGATTTGATTATCGATGATCAGTGATCATAGATTGGCCTTGTGGAACGTTTTCGGCTTTCCCAAGGCCGGGAAGCGTGTCGGTGTTCACCCCGTGCACGTTTGGGTGGGCTCGGGGAGGGTTCCGGTGGTGTGGGTCGGCGGTAGGGCCGGTTTTTGTGGATCGGTGTTGAGGCGTTGAGTCGGTGAGCGGGAAGCTGCGGCTGGCCGAGGGTGAGGCCGCCCGGACCGCGTGCGCCCGCGCCTTGCTGCGCACCGGTGTGGACGAGGAGACCGGCGAGGTCCTGTCTCAGGCGGTGCTGGCGCAGCGGGTCGGTTGGTGTGCCGATCTGGTGGCGGGCATGGTGGCCGCGCTGGTCGGCGCGCATTGGAACAGCGTGGATGTGCAGGTGTTGGCGGCCGGGGTGGATGCGGGTGGGCGGCGGTTGCCGTCGAACGCGTGGATGGCGCTGCGGCGCCTGGGCTGGGCGGTGACCGCGCCTCGGGGTGTAAGGGTCAATGATCGGGTCGTGCGGATGGCGCAGGAGCAGGCGGGGCGTGCGCTGCGGTCGGTGAAGTGGCGTGCCGAGGTGACCGGCGGGGTCCTGGCGGCGTGGCCGGTCGATCCGCGCAAGCGCACCCCTGCGGAGTGGGATCAGGTGCGGGCCTCGATCCCCGGCGGGCAGCATCTGCCATCCAATATCATCAAGGGCCGCACCCGCCAGATTGCCGCGTTCGTCAAGGCCAACGGCCGGCTGCCGGTGGACGTGTTCGAACTCGAAGGCGTCCCGAGAGTCGGGCGGATGTTGCTGTTGGCCGCGTGTGATCGGCAGCAGGCCACGATCGAGCGCTGCGACACCGACCCGGGCAGGGCGCTGCTGCGGCTGCAACTGCCCACTCGCCCGGATCCGCGAGGGTATCGGGACTGGACGTGGGTCGAGTGCCGGATCACGTTGCCGCCTACGGTTCCCGCCTCGGCGGTGCTGCACCTGCCCACCCTCCGCCTCACCGACGGCACAGTCCGCGCCGACATGGCATACACGCACGCCGTGCCGAAAGCCCGGGCCACCGGCCACTCGGTGGCGGTCGGTGTGGACTGGGGCCTCAACACCCTCCTCAGCGCCGGAGCCCTGCGACTACAGGCGGACGGGCGGATCACGGCGTTGGGGGCGGGTGGACAGTTCCGCGCCGCCGGGGTCCTGGCCAAGCAGCACCGCCTGCGCCGCCACAGCGAGCGGCTGCACGCGAAGGCCGACCACTACCAGCGGCTGCTCGGCGGCCGCCCCGACGAGCAGCTGAGGGCGAAACACGAGGTGCTGGCCGGCGAGATCCGCCACGTCTCCGACCGCCGCCAAAACTTGAACGATGCGCTCGCGTGGGCTGCCGCCCGCTGGACGGTCGACCAGGCGATCGCCGCTGCGGCTTCCGTCATCTATCTGGAAGACCTGCGGTCGATGGAAGCGCGGGGCATGGGGCACAGCCTGAACACGCGCCTGTCCCAGCAGGTCCGCGGAAAGATCAGCGACCGGATGCGGCACCTCGCCGCCGAGCACGGGATCGCCGTGGTCACCGTCCCCGCCCGCAACACGTCCAAGCACTGCCCGCAATGTTTGACCCCGCTACGGCACCGTAAAGCCCCCGACCGGCCCACCACACCGGGATGGAAATGGGCCATCTGCCCCAACCAGTCCTGCCGTTGGCAGGGCGACCGCGACCACGGCGCCTGGCGGCGCATCGCCGCCCGCGGCCTCACCCATCAGGGCAAGACCGTCATCGACAAGACCAGCGGGCAGATGGTGATCCGCACGGTCGTTGACACCCTCGAAGCCGCAGCCGTCGTCACCCCAAGCACCTCCAAGACCAGTCGGAGGGATCGGTCGAAGGCCGGCCCTACCCGACACAAGCCACCACGCCCCGCGCCCAAGCGACGCAGGGCACCCTCCCCCACCCGGCCCCACGGTCAGGCGGGCAAGCGTCCGGAGGGACACGCACCAACGGACCGGCCGAGGCTGCCCCGCGCAGCCCACCGACACCAGGGCGTGAACACGATCAGCACACCCACCACCGCCGGCCACCGGCCACGCGGAGCCGCACTGGGCGCAGGATTCCATCTCCACGTCCATGCATCTCCACCACGGTGGGAAACGATCCCGGAAACCCCATCCGACTCAGGATCGCTAAGCTGATCAGAGACGCTCATCCGGCATCCCCCGATTCTCTCAGCAAGCCACCACCGGCTCTCTCGGCGTCTGTCCCAGGCGAGGCGGCCATCACGGCCCGGTGCGCAGGTCGCGAGCGTCTGCGGGTCTGTCGAGGGCTGTGATGGTGCCACGGGCTGGTGGAGGAATCGTCGAGCCTGTGGCGCGCGGCGTTTCCCGCAGTGAGATTGGCTGCTACTTCGGATCGTCGGTCTGCCAGGGGTGGAGGAACTGCTCGGGCCGCAGGTTCCATGCTTCGAGGGCCGCGGCGAGTTGGGCCTCGCCGGTGACGGTGGTGGCCTTTACGAGGGTCGCGCCGATGTCGTGGTCGAAGCCGGAAATCTGTTCGGCGTCGTAGTCCCAGTGCTCTAGTTTGAAGATGCGGTCAGGTTCGGATCGGATCCAGCCTTGCCGCCTCGCATCGGCGTCGGCTGCGGTCGTGACGGGTCGGATGTCGACGAACGCTCGCCGGCCCGGTCCGGTGGCGGGTACCTCGGTCACCAGGCGCCGGCCAAGGCGCAGGGCGTTCAACATGTCGGCGGGCCACCGCGGCCGGCCGCCACTCGTGCTCATGCTGCAACCTGCTCGTTCGTATCCGGGCCGGCCTGTGTCGGCCGTGAGGACCGGACGTAGGGCGAGGGCTGGTGGCTGCAAGGCCGGTCAGGCGACCGGATGCCGGAGGTCGATGATCTGCGCCATGCACATCGTCCGCCCCCAGATCCTACGGACGTCGTCATCGGACTCGTGACCCACGGGATCGACGGGAAGTCCTCGCCGGAGCTGTCCGACCAGGCCGGGCGGCCGACCCGGTGCACACCAGCGTCTGTCGCCAATTCGATCTATGTCTCGTATGGGTCCCAGTGAGCGGCGTAGCGCAGCAGCGAGCGGGCCAGGTCCGGGTGGGCCGCCGCCCACTGGGTGTCGAAGAGGAACCACTGGTCAAACCCGAAGAAACCGTCGATGTACCGGGCGACCTGCGCGATGTGGGGGTCGAGCCGGATCAGCGACTCGGTGGGTCGCTCCGCGAGCAGCAGTTCCAGCATTTCCCGGTGGGCTGCGTCGTGCGCGGGCACTCGGTCGAGGCTGACGGGCGATGGGGCGTATCCGGGCAGCCGGGCGTAGCGCTCGAGCGCCGGTCCGACGTCGTTCTCCCCGGGGGCGACGAGGGCCCGCAGCAGCCGTGCGTCGTGCGGCCAGCGGTGGACGCCGGGGTCATCAACGCTGCTCAGGTGGGCGGCGAGGTCCGGCAGGGTCAGGCCGGGAAAGAGTGTGGCGCCGAGCAGGTCCAGGTTCCGATGGGTATCGGGCGATGCCCAGCAGAGGCGGACGGAGAAGACGGACTCCGGCTCGGGCGGGGCCAGCCGGACGGTACGGACCGGTACGCCATGGCTGAAGACCGCGCCTGGCGCGGCCGTCGTATTGGCGGGCAGGGGCCAGGTGTCGTGCAGCAGGAACGCAAGCCGGTCGGGCGACGCGGCGGCGGCCTCATGGTCGATGAAGTAGTAGGCCAGGTCCACCTCGTCGTCATCGGTACGCACTCTCAGGGCGTGCTCGCCGAGCCGGATGAAGGTGCCCTCGTCGTCACCCTCCACCCACAGGTACTCGTTCAGCAGCGCGCGCAGTTCGTCAACGGACTCCGGCCGCGGCAGGTTCCGCTTCCTGACCTCCTCGAAGATCGACTCCAAGCCATAGACGTTGCCGCCCAACTCGCTGTCAATCCATGCGTCCGGGTCGTCGTGCTCCCAGCCGCGGCGGAACCAGTCGAGCACAGTCGCGTCAGGCAGGGTGACCACCCGCTTGCTGAACGGCGATTCCTCCCGCCAGCGGCACACGAAGTACATGCGGCTGACTCTAGGCAGGCAGTCCGACAGGATGCGTGCCGCGGCGACACGCAACCGCCGGCCCGCAGCAGGGCGGGCAGCCGCTTCGCGCGACCGAGCCGGACCGCGACGGCGCCCGCACTCGACGTCCACGGGGCGCCCCAGAACCGCCCATGAAGCCGGCCCGCTCGGCGGACTGCACGCACGGGTCGGCAGCAGATCCGTCGCACTCGACCTCGGGTAATCGGGTGTCCGCGAGACGTGCGAGTAGGGTCTGCGCATGCCGGATGACATCCGCTGCGGATTGCGCTGCACCCGGTACTTCGCAACGCTTGCCGGATGGCCGATCTTGACTTCTTCGTCGACGTTGTGGTCAGCGGTGCAGTGCTGGGCGTGGGTCTGACGGACTCACCAGGCGAGGTAGCCCGCACGCTGGGTGGGGACTTCGCGGAGGACCGGGGCCGCGCCGTGATGCGCCGTGACTACGGCTTGGTGGAGTTCTCCTGGGCGCGGCACCCCGGATCCGACTCCTGGCAGGCGACCGGCTTCATCGTGCAGGCGCATCGCCTGGCAAGTATCACCGTCATCGAGGCGTTCGTGGATCGGTACGGACCGTTCGGCCGGCAGCTGCCGTTCATGCGGTTGACCGCCGAGTTGGACCGCCTTGGCTACCACCTGCGGGAAATCACTGACCAGGCCGATGCGGACTACCGGCGGTACTGGCTTGCCGAGTCGCGGATATCCCTCCTCGTGGCCATCACCGGGTACCTGGGGCTGTTCGATGCCGGTGACGTCTGGTCGATCAGCGCGCCCCATCCGCCCGAGCGGGTGGCTGCCAGGAGGCTCGGCGGACAACGCCAGGCCGTCAAGGACGGGCTGGCCCACCTACTCCAACTCGATGAGCATCTGCGCCGGCAGTGGCTGGACCGCCGCCAGCCGGCGCCGCGCGAGCGAGCCAACTGGTGGCTGTACCTGCTGCTGGTCATCGACCAGCAGCTGCGGGACCTGTCGGGCCGGCGGACGGACTGGGCGGAGTTGAAGCTCTGGCTGCTACGGCAGGGACAAGCCCGGGCCGTGTTCAACGAAGCCGACAGCGCTGAGAAGCTGGCGTACTTCGCGGCGGACCTGCGCCGCTCGGGGGTCGAGCTGGCGGCGCTGCCGTCGGCTGACGACATCGTCCGGGCCTGCCTGGACGCGATCCCAGTCGGGCTGCACGAGGTGGCGACGCTCGCCGACCGGCGAGACCTGGGCGGACTTGACCGCACGCAGATGCGCCACTCTCGGCAGGCGAAGAATCTGGTCAGCGCAGCCCAGTGGCACCTGGACGGAGTCCAGGACACGCACCTCGCCGCCCAGGTCCGTGAGTTGATCGATATCAAGCCACGTCTCGTGTAGCAGCCGGCCTCACCCCAAACAAGCAGACGCACGCCCTCGGCCGATACATGCCCATCGGGTACGGCAACCCACTACGCCGGGCACGACCAACGCGACGACAGGGGCAGATGGGTACTTCGTCGCGGGATCGCGCGCGGGCGAGCAGGCGTTAGAGTCGCGCCATGGTGACCTTCCGGGTCGACGAGGTGGCCCCCGCAGCCGAGGGCCTGCCTACCCGGCCGCTGGGCGAACTGTTCGGGGACGCGCTGGTGTTCGGCGGTGATCCGGCGTTGCCGGTGCTCGTGCCAGATGGGGTGCATCCGCTGCTCGACGCTGTCGGGCGGGCGTTCGCCGACCACCGCCCGTTGGTGTTGTCCCCCGACGCGGTGTGGTTGACCATCGCGCAGGGTGTCGCCCAGCACATCCGGCTGCACGCCGAGCAGCTGCGCCCCCGTTTGGTGGGCCACGCCGGCCGCAAGCGGCTCACCGTGACCGTCGACGGGTCGATGCCGCAGGACGCGGCTTCCTGGCAGGACGTGGTGGAGTCATTCCACAAGCTGCTGGCCGCCGAGATCAGCGACGCTGACGTGTTCGAGTGTGACTTCTCCACCAGCACGGAGGTTGACCGGCTCGCGGGACGAGTTGTCTTGCTCGACGCCTACTCGCCGTACTTCTCGCTGTGGCTGGTGTGCGTGTGCGGCATCCCGTCGATCACGTTGACCGGCACTGTGGAGGACTGGCAGAAGATCCGCGCCCGGGTGGACGTGATCGCCGGGTTCGGGCTGGAGACGTGGTGCCGGTCGCTCGCACCGATCGCCGACCAGTTCGTCCGAGCAGCGTCCGGCGAGGTGGACGTGGCGTTCTGGCGGCGGATCTACAACCCCGTCGACGCGTACGGCGGTGAGGTGGTCACCGGCTGGGCCGCGCGCCTGTACCCGTACCTTCGTGGTGAGGGGGTGGTGGACCAGCCGAATCCGCTGCTGGAGTTGCCCATCGACGAGCCGCGCGACGCGGCCGTTGACGGCCGCGGCTTCTACCGGGGTGTCGGCATCCGCACCGATCAGGTGCCCGCGACGTTGTCGCGGGTGACCGTCAACGTCAACGATCTGGTGGTGGGCGACAACCGGGCGGTGGCCCTGCACGCCGGCTTGGTCGGCGTCGCGCCGGACGACGACGGCGGACTGCGGCCGGTGGCCGGCTGGTACCTCGCGCCGGCGGCGGTGGAGATCGACGACGTGATCGACCGAATCGTCCGCGACCACGAGACCACGCCGCCGCAGCCCACGTTCATATTCGACGCGCCCGCCGAGGTCGTGGCGCTCTACCGGCGCATCGGCTCCGCGACGCTGTTCCACACGTGGCGGCTGCTGCCGGTGGCCGAGCACCGCCGCGTTTATCGAGGCTACGAGGACCGGTCGCTCTTGACGATCATTGACCTTGCCGATGGCCGGAGCGTCTGCGCGGCCCTCGACAACGAAACGCAGTCGACCCTCTGGGTCCTCTGCCGCGTCGAGGAGGTGGCGGCCGCACGGTCCGACGAGTTCGACGGCCGCTTCCGCCTGGTCGACGAGCCCGCCGACGTCCCGGTGTATGGCACCTCGCTCGCGCAGCTGCTCGACGCCGCACTCGACTCCGATGGCGACATCGCCCACCTGGAAACCGGTCGGCTCGATCAGCTGGACCGACCCACGGTTATTCCATGACACGCCGCCCGCAACTCGGCACGACGGCGGCTACGCCAGGCCCAGGTTCCGTGGCACATTGCGAACCCACTCGCCGGTGCCCGGCTCCTCCAGGTCATATGCGGCCGCGATGCGCGAAATGGCTGCGCCGAAGTTGCGCCGCTCCTCGTCGCTCATCTCGCTGAGCCGGTAGGCGATCTCTTCCAGCGCGTTGGTAGCCATGTACGCCTGCGAGTCAAGCTCGAGGAAGGCCTCGAGGGCTGCGATAGCTGACAACAGCGCGCCAACGACCTGGTCCATATCGCTCATCGCGCCTTCATACCCGACCGCACTCGCCGTGCGAGGCGGAGGGCGCCGCGACGGGTGCATTCGTCCGCGAACGGCCCGCCGGCCGGGATGCTTAGAACGCCTGCTCCCGGCGGGCCTACGATTTCGGACGCACCGCCTCGCGCCGCTCCTCCCGGCGAAGCAGGGCGGTGGAGAGGACGGCAGCGGCCACGCATAAGCCCCCCGGTACCGAAAGAATGACTCGCTGCCCCTGCGCCTTCAAGGGCAGGTATTGGGCCTTACTGATGACCGTCCACTGACCATGGATTTGCGCGGCGTACGTTCCGGCACCCCACTCCTGCACACTCGGGCTGCCCATGGAGAGAGCTCCGACCACCCAGAAGCCGACGAACAGCAGCCAGCTCGCGATGAGCAACCGGCCTGACATCGTTTCGCGCAACAGACGCCACAACCAGTAGCCGCCCGCTGAAACCCTGCCGGTCTCCCTGATCTGTAGACGTTCGGCTGCGATGACTGGGACGCCAAGGACCGGCAGCGCCAGCAGGAATGCCGACATCACGATGGGTGTGGGCAGCGGGATTCCTCCCAGCAGCGCCGATGCTGCCAGCAGGCCCGCGCACCAGACGATCTCGGCCAGCGCAATCCGACGAGCCCACCTCATGGCGGGAAGCTACAGCAGGTGGACAACTTCGCGCACAGCCAGGCGCGCGGGCTCGGCCGATGGAGTTGTGGCAGATGGACATCGTCGGCGGGATCATGCTCGCCGACGGCACCGAGGCCAAGGTCGTCACCGGGGTGGACGATCATCCTCGGTTCTGTGTCATCGCCCAGGTCGTCAGGCGGGCCACCGGCCGAGCCGTCTGCCTGGCCTTCGCCGCCGCCCTGCAACGGTTCGGGGTGCCCGAGGAAGTCCTGACCGATAACGGCAAGCAGTTCACCGACCGGTTCGGCAAGAGGTAGGGCAGCTCGAAGTCGTACGGCTCGCCGATGTTCTCCTGGATGCCGCCGTCGGGCGACAGGCTCAGCGATCTGATCAGCTCGCCGTCTTCCCAGACCGCGAAACCGAGCCAGTCCACGACCGAGTGCATCCCGTGCATGATGATCCGCCTGCCCGCTCCCGCTTGACGCAGGTGTTCCGGTAGCTCAGACGGGCGGTCAAGGACGAGCCGCCGGTCGCAGTACAGCTCGGCCTCGGCCAGCTTCGTGGCGTACGTGAGGTCATCTGGCGGATAGATGTCCTCGAACAGTGTGCCGTCGCGGCGGGCTCGACGTCGTAGCCCGGGTGGAGCCGGCGCACCAGCATCTCGGTCTCGGCTCGCTGTGCTCGGGTGGTGCCACGCAACGCGGGGCGGATATCTCTATCGGCGGATGCCAGCAGGGCTGTCTTCGCGCCCACGTCGCTCCTCCAGGTCCTCGGCTTCCGGCAAGCGGCCGCACACTACCTGGCTACGAGCATCCGAGTCGGCCCTCCTCGTACGTTGTCTCGCCGTGGCCGGTCGCCCGCCGTTTGGCTCTTGGCGGGCGGCTGGCCATGTGCTGGGGCTAGCTACCGCACGAGCTGATCAGCCCGGTGATCGCGGTGGCGGCCGTAGCGAGGGCCGCGATGAGCGCGGCCAGCTCGCCGATCGTCGGTTTGCAGCGAGTCGAATCGCTGGAATTCTCCTCGCGGGAACTACCAGACCTCCAAACGGTCGTTAGTCTCATCGTCTTGCGTCTCTCCCTCCGCTGAGGCTGGGCGCAGGCCAGGGGCGGCACTCGCGGATCAGGCAGGGTGCCGCCCCTTTCTGCACGGGCTGTCGTCGCCCGGGATCGTTGTGCGCCTGCCCTCAGCCCAGGAGCCCGGCCGTGCCGCTGGAGAAGGTCTGCCGAAAAATCCCGCGGCCCGATGTCGAACGGGGCGCCGCCAGGTTCGACCCCTGGGCAGAGACGCGCCGGCCGGGTCATCGGCGGGCCGACGGAGACCAGGGAGTGGATCGATGACGAAGGTTACGACCGGGGCGACCATGTCGTTGGACGGCTACATCGCCGACGCGTCGCACGGTGGGTTCGAGTACCTCTTCCAGTGGTACAACAACGGCGACGTCGAGACGTCGACGGCCACACCCGGTATGACGCTGCGCACCTCGGCGGCGAGCGCGAAACACCTGCGCGACCTGACCGAACGGACCGGGGCGCTGGTGGTCGGCCGACGGCTGTTCGACATGACCCACGGCTGGGGCGGCCGGCACCCGATGGACGTACCCGTGGTCGTCGTCACGCACACCGTCCCCGACGGCTGGGAGCGCGAGAGCGACTCGTTCGTGTTCGTCACCGACGGCATCGAGCACGCGATCGACACCGCCAAGGCCATCGCCGGCGACAAGGAGGTCGGCGTGAACGGCGGCACCATCGCCGCGCAGGTCCTCGAGGCCGGCCTGCTCGACGAGGTCCATGTCGACCTCGTCCCGGTCCTGCTCGGCGACGGCATCCCCTTCTTCGCCGGCCTGAAGATCACCCCCGTCCAACTGGACGGGCCCACGAGTGTCATCGAGGGCAACGGCGTCACCCACCTCGCCTACCGCGTACGACAGGCTGGCTGACCCCCGCCGATCCGGCGGTCCCCGCACGCAGCCCTCGCACTCCTCGCCACCCGTGCGGCGGGCACCGCCGGAGACGGTGAGGGTGCAGGCTGGTCCGCTTCCAATTGCGCGGCTTTCTCGGAGACCGGCGGGGTCTATGATCTGGACAAGGCGACCGCTGAAGTGCTCGACGAGCTGTATCACGGCACCTGGTTCAACGAGTCGCGTCGGCGCGAGAGCATCCTCGTGCGCGCGGCTCTCGGCGGCAGGCTGGTCCACGCCTGCCAGGGCGCTCCCAACATGTCTGGCAGCTGCGTCGTGTCCTTCGGCACCGAGGTAGAAACGATGCGCCGCGAGCTGGCCGGCATGCGCACGCCCTGGATCGAGCGGACCTTGTCCCCCGCTGACCTGACAGAACCGGTGGCCGCGCGCAGCCTCCCCCGCGCCGCGCGGCCACCCCGGGGGAAACATCCGAGGAGTGGCGATGGGGATAGCCAGGGACACCAGCGGCCGGGTCGTGACGGTCCGGGACATGCTCGACGGCATCAGCACCTCGCTGAAGTACACCAACTACCAGCTCGACACCGCCGGGATCGGTCACGAACCCCACCCGTGGAACTGGACCGAGTCCGCCGGCCACTTCCGCAGCATCGTCACCAAAGAAGCCGAACTCGCCGAACACATCGCCCGCACCATCGACCGCTGGGTCAAGGCGAACGCGGACACCGACGCCGCGAACCTGGCCGCGATGCACGCCGCCTCCAAGGACCTCAAGGCCGCTGCCCGCAGCCTTGTCAACCTCGGAAAGAAGATGCGCGACGTGCAGGCCTGCCTCGACGTCACCCAGTCGTAGTCCCATGCGCACCCGCATCTTCAGGGTGATCAACCGGCACGCGTGGGACCGCCAAGAACTGTGCGGACGTGGGTCATGATGTCGATCGTGCAGATCGAGCTTGTCACGGGTGATATCACCGCCGAGCGGGTGGATGCGATCGTCAATGCGGCGAACTCCTCGCTGCTGGGGGGTGGAGGGGTAGACGGCGCGATCCACCGCAAGGGCGGCTCCGCGATTCTGGACGAATGCCGTGCCTTGCGGGCCAGCCGATACGGCCGAGGCCTGCCGGTCGGGCAGGCCGTGGCGACAACCGCCGGCCGCCTCCCGGCTCGCTGGGTCATCCACACCGTAGGGCCGGTGTGGAGCGCCACCGAAGACCGCTCGCCATCGTTGCGCCGCTGCTATCACAACTCGCTCATTGTTGCGGCCGAACTCGGCGCGAAGTCGGTCGCATTCCCGCTGATCTCATCCGGCGTGTACCGCTGGCCGAAGCAGGACGCCGTCATCCAGGCGTTGACCGCGCTGCAGGCGTCGCCGCAGGCCATTGAGCTCGTGCGTCTGGTCCTCTTCGACGACGACACCCGGCAGACCGCCGAACGGGCCAAGCAGACCCTGCACGATCCGGCCACCCCACCGCCGCCGAGCCATGAACCCAACCAACGTTGACTGGGCTGCAAGCCGAGCGGATCACGGCATGAGAGGTAACCTCGGGGCCGTGCGGGGTGAGAGCACGGGGCCCGGCTACCAGTACCTCAGAAACGCTCCGGCCGCGACCGGTGACGGCTCGGCTGCTCGATCGGTTCTGGCAGAACCTACGGCGGCGCGTCGGCTGGTGCGTCCAGTACGCCGGCTGCGTCGAGCCCCAACGGCGCCTCGCCCCACACGCCCACTTGGCCATCCCCTTCAGCTTGACCCCCTCGGGCATCGTGTGGTCCTTGACCACGACGATCCGACTTCCGAGGAACTCGTGGGTGGCCGGGTCGAGTAGGATGTCCAGGTGCTGCCAGCCGTCTTGCATGCCGACGGCGATCGCCGGGCGTCCGTCGAAGTCGACCGGCTCGGTGGACTGGGTGACACCCGGGATCAGGGCCAGTACCCGAAACAGCGCCGCCTTCACCTTGGACGGAAGGACGTTGTTGCGCAGCATCGAGTCGATCACGGCGTACGTGACGGAGTCGCGTTGGGCGTTGTCGTCGATGCCGGGCCCGGCAGGCCCGCCCCGTCGTGAGGCGCTGGGCGATGCCCTCAAGGCTGTCATGGTTGCACGGTGCCCTGTGGCCTGAGTGCCGGCCGGGGCCAAGCGATGCTGAGCCCCGGCCGGTACTAGGCAGGTTATTTACTGGTCGTCGCGGTCGAGCTTGATCTTGTATATGCCGCGGCCGTAGGTGGCCGCGAAGAGGGTGTTGGTGCTTTGGTGCAGGTGGATGGCGTTGACGGCAGCGCGTGGCAGGCCACGTCCGACGCGGTACCACTTGATGTCGGGGTTCTTGCTCTTGGCCTTGGCCACGTTCGCGGTGTATACGCCGAGGTCAATGGCGACGATGATGCGGTTGGGGTTGAGCGGGTCGACGACCACATCCTGAGCCGGTGCCATCGGCAGGTTGCCGCTGATGTCCGTCCAGTGAGCGCCGCCGTCGATCGTGCGCAGCACCTGTGCGGTGTTGTCCGCGTTACGCAGGCCGGAGTACGTCACGTAGGCGACGGCGGCATTCTTCGGGTCGACGGCCACGCGGGTGACCCATCGGTTCGGCAGTGCCGGGTCGGTGAACCGGGTCCAGGTCGCGCCGCCGTCCTTGGTTCCCCACAGCCAGCCGTCGTCAGTCCCGGCGTAGATGACATTCGGGTCGGTCTTGGCGGTTGCCACCGTGGTGAGTGCGCCGTACGGGTACGCCGGGTCGGTGCCGGAGCTGGGTTGCTCAGGCTTGGGCTGATCGCGGTGAAGTTCACCGCGCGGTTGAGTGACCGGTTCAGGATGTTGCCGCCGTAGTAGACGGTGGATGGCGTGCTCGAGTCGAGCACCACCGGAGTCTGCCAGTTGCGGCGGTTGGCGGTGGTGGCGTTCGTGAAGCTGCTGCTGTTGTTGCCGCCGTTCACCGAGCGAGAGCAGACGCCGAACTGCGAGCAGGCGTAGACGAAGTTGTGGTTGCTCGGGTCGATGACGGTGTACAGGCCGTCACCGCAACCGCCGTACGATCCCCACGCGCCGGTCACCACGCCGGATGAGTTCCACGATCGCAGGCAGCCATTATCCTGAGCTCCGCCGACAATGCGGTCGATCGACTGTTCGCTGACGTCAACCGAGTAGAACTGAGTCCACGGTTGATTCTGGGCCTTGGTCCAGGTGCCGTTTGCGCCGTTGCTGGCCGACCGGTAGAACCCGCCGTCGTTACCCTGGTACGCCAGGTTGGCGGTGTTCGGGTCCCAGGCCATGGCGTGGTCGGCGTGCAGGCTGGTGACGTTGGACCAGGTCGAGCCGGCGTTGGCGGACACCCGCAGATCGACACCGGCGATGAACAACCGGTCGGCGTTTCCCGGATCGACCCAGATCTTCGACGTCCAGACGGTGTCGCCGCCGGCGTTGGCGTTGCTCATGGTCTGGAACGTCGCCCCGCCGTCGTTCGAGCGGTAAAAGCCGCGGAATCCGCGCTGAGTCTGGCCGCCGCCCGACGCGGCTTGCGACCAGTTTCCGGTCGTGACGTACACCCGGTTGGGGTTGTTCGGCGCGATAGCGACCGCCATCCTGGCCTGGGCGGTGGTCGTCGTGCTGGTGCTCGAGGCGAAGCCGACGCTGTCACCCGGCGTGAACGCGGTGATCCGGTTGTTCTCCAGCCGCGTCCAGTTCGACCCGCCATCGGTGGTGAGGTACAGGCCGGTGCCCGGCCCGGCGTAGCAGCGGCACAGCGACTCACGGTGGTGGTCCCACATCGGCACGAACAGCTTGTCCGGGTTGCTGGGGTCCATGGCGATGTCGGTGGCGCCGGTGTAGTCGTTCACGCCAGCGAGCACCCGGGTCCAGGTCGCGCCGTAGTCGGTCGACTTGTAGAGGCCGCGGATCCCTCCGGACGCGAACAGCGAACCGCCGGCGGCCACGTAGACGACGTTCGGGTCTTGCGGGTTGAACCGAATGGCGCCGATGGTGCTGGAACCGGCCAGCCCAACCCGCTTCCAGGTCGCGCCGTGGTCGGTCGACCGGTAGAGGCCGTCGCCGCCGTAGCTGAGGCTGCCGCCGCCGGGGTTGACCTCACCCGTGCCGACCCAGATGTCTCCGTTGGGCGCGACCGTCACCGCCCCGATGGCCTGCGGATAGTCGTCCGGCCACGTCTTGATCATCGACGCGCCACCGTCAACGCTCTTCCACAGGCCGGCCGTCGCGACCGCGACGTACACGGTGCCGGGAGTCGTCTTGTCCGGGGCGATGTCGGTCACCCGGCCGCCTACGTTGGACGGGCCGACGAACGCCCAGTCGGGGTCGACCAGGCCGTGCAGTTCGCTGGGAATGGCTGCCGCCTGTTGGGCGGCCAACTCCAGGTCCCCGCTGGTGATTACGTCTCCGGGAACCTGGCGCGCGTCCAGGTAGGTGTCGCGAAGCTCGGACTCGTCCTCTTCCTCGTCCTCATCGTCGCAGTTGTGGTCGAAATCGGGATCGTCGGCGTCGCAGGCTGGGATGTCGTACTCGTCATCGTCGATGGCGATGACCGGTTGCGATGCGTTTGCGGCAGCCGCGCCGGTTGTGTTCACACCCCAGTCCACACCGAGCGCCACCGTGTGACCGGCGCGGCGGGCCTCCGGCACTGGGTGGCTGTATGCCAAATCGGCGTACACCGTGTCGCCTGCGACACGCAGGGTCGGCAAGTGCAACGCCGCGCCCGGGGGAACCGTGGGCGGCAGGATGATCGGGCACTCGACCCACGTCCAGTCTCGATACGCTCGGGGATCTGGGCGGGTGGGCAACTGCAAGCGGAGCAAAACCCTGCCCGGGTTGGTCTCGCTGCGTTCGATGGTTGCCTGCTGCTTGTCACACGCGGCCAGCAGCAGCATCCGCGGAACCTTCGGAACCCTTTCGAGCTCGAACACGTCCACCGGCAGCCGCCCATGCGCGGCACGGAACCTGACGACCTGTCGGGTTCGGCCTTTGATGAGGCTGGATGGCAGATGCCCGCCGCCAGGGATCGACGCCCGAACGTGTTCCCACTCGGCGTGGGTGCGATGACGTGGTTCGGCCGGCCAGGTCGCCAGGACACCGGCGGTCACGTCGGCCCGCCATATCACCGAGCGAAGAGCACGCCCCGCCTGTTCCTGCGCCATCCGCGCGATCCGGTCATTGACCTTCACGCCCGCAGGCGTGGAGGCGGTCCAGCCCAGGCGCCGCAGCGCCATCCACGCGTTCGATGGAAGCTTCCGGCCACCAGCGTCCACGCCGCAGGCGAGCACCTCCACATCCGCGGTGTTCCAGTGCCCGCTGATCAGCGCACCCACCATGCCCGCCACCAGGTCGGCACACCAGCCGACCCGTTGCACAAGCACCCCCTGGGGCAGGACCTCGCCGGTCTCCTCGCGCCTCGACATCGATCGAGGAAAACCGACGCTCACGGCCCACCCACGTCACCGGAATCTTCCCCGAATCAGCCCACAGACGAAGCGTCACCGGGTGAACACCAAGACGCTTCGCGGCCTTCGCAAGCCGAAGAAGTTCCACACGATCATCCTATGACCAATGAGGATTCTTAATCAAATTGGTCAGCCTAAATCAGCGAACGTCTATAGTTTTCGTGTGACATTTCGCAGTTCGATAAATCGAGGCTAAGCTTTGCGCCTCATGCCCGTGTGGGTGCCGGGCATGGACGGTGTGACCGCCGGCGAAGGTACGCCCGTACGTCGATGCAGCATGGTCCTCGTGAATGGTGCCAGCGGGCCCCAGGACGACAGCCGACACCATCCGGGCGGGGAGCAACGAAACCTGACCATTTCGGTCTTCTCTGGGAGGTCACGCCGGACCACTCGCCCTCAGCGTCTGCGTCCATTGCCACGCACCGAGTGGTGACCGTGGGAGAACGGTGCCGCCGCAGCCAGGCCGGCGGCTCCCTTGTTACCACGCCAGGCGAACTAGGAACGGTCGCCGTAAGTGTCAGAGGAGCCTCGGCTGCGCCGAGGCTCCTCTGACATCTCATCGACAGCGGTTTCAGGCCGCGCAGGTGATCGGCGGGAGGCCCTTCGACTGGAGCATCTGGTTGAAGGTGGGCACGTCGGCCGCGACGATCTCGTCGAGCCGGTCGAGTTGCTTCTGAAGTTGGCCGGACAGCTCCGCCAGGACCTCGTGGCTCTGGTCCGTCGGCGGGCTCTGGGTGCTTTCGATGACGCCGCGCAGCGCTGCGAGCTTGTTGTTCAGCTTGATCGGGAAGTTGAGCGGGTCCTGTCCGCTGCGCAGGCGGGTCTGGTACAGCTCGTTCTCCACAGCGGACAGGGCGTCCTGGAGCCGGCGCCCGGCCGCCGTGACGGCGTCGTCGCCCGCTCGCTGGATCCGGTCGGCGATCTGTCCGGAGCAGTCACGAATCGCGATGACGCCGTTGTTCGCGTCGCTGGTGCGATCGACGGCTTCCTTCGCCAGTTTGAACTGTGCGACCAGATCGGCGTCGCTGACCTGGGTGAGCCGCGAGTCCCGCAGGATCTCGAAGCTCTGGTCCAGCGACTGCCCGTTCACGGTGAGCCGGACACCGTGCGTCCCGACTGGCGCGAGCGCACCGGTCGAGTTCGCCGACCAGTAGATGAGACCGGGGAAGCTCGTCGAACCCGGATACCGCAGGTTCCAGTTCTGGGTCCGGGTGCCCCCGGTGGTCGGCAGGTTGACGGTCTGGATCACTGCTCCCTGGGCGTCGAGGAACGACATCGTGGCCGACTCGACGGGTTGTTTGATCGTGTAGCTGACCGTGGCGTTGCTGCTCACCCCGCGGACCGGGTTGTTCGGGTCCTTGAGGATCGCCAGGTCGTTCTCCCGGTCCGGCGCGGTGTTCGTCGGCGGGATCACCGCGGGGGGCGGGCTCACCGACGGCAGCGGCGTCACCGGCGGCACCGTCTGCGCGAAGTCGGCGATGTCGCCCGGCGTCGTCTTCGTGGTCAGCCGGCGCAGCAGCGTGGCGCCGTCGTCGAGCACCCAGAAGCTGCGGCCGTGGGTGGCGATCACCAGGTCGCCGTCCTTCACCGTGAGGTCGGTCACCGGGACGTCCGGCAGGTTGAGCGACAAGGGTTGCCAGTTGTCCCCGTCGTTGAACGACACGTACACGCCGTGCTCGGCCGCGGCGTACAGCAGTCCCTTGCGCTCGGGGTCCTCCCGCACGGCGTAGATCCAGTCGTTGTCGGCGATGCCGTTCGTGATCTTTTCCCAGGTGGCTCCATAGGAATGCGTGCGGTAGATGTACGGTCGGAAGTCGTCGAGCCGGTAGCGGTGGGCGGACACGTACGCCGTGTCGGTGTTGTGGTGCCCGGCGTCGATCATGCTGACGGTGCTGTACTTCTCGAGCCCTCGTGGCGTGACGTTGCGCCACGCCTCCGGCCGCGGCTTGGGGCCACCGCCCTGTCGGGTGACGTGGACCAGGCCGTCGTCGGAGCCGGCCCAGATGACGTTGGGGTCACGCGTGGACGGCGCGATGGAGAAGACCGTGGCGTAGTACTCGACGCTGGTCTGGTCCTTGGTGATCGGGCCGCCGGAGTCACCGAGGGTTTCCGGGTCGGCGTAGGTGAGGTCCGGGCTGATCCGCTGCCAGTTCTGCCCGCCGTTGGCGCTCTTGTAGACGTACTGGGAACCCACGAACACCGCGTCCGGCTCCGCGGGGTTCGTCATGATCGGGTACGTCCATTGGAACCGCTCCTTGATGTCCTTGGCTGGAGAGCCCATGGGGTTGTCCGGCCAGACGTCGATGCGGCGCGAGCCGATCCCGCTGAGGCCGCTGCGGTCGAGTCGGGTGAGGTTTCCGCCGTAGTTGCCGGCGTAGAAGATGTTGGAGTCCCGGGGGTCCACGGCGACGTAGCTGCTCTCGCCGCCGCCGACGGTGAAGTTGCCGGTGCCTCCGGTGCTGGACACGCAGACGGTGGACCGGTCCTGCTGGGCGCCGCACACGAGGTAGGGGTCGTTGTTCGTGGTGGTGACGTGGTACATCTGGGCCGTCTGGTAGTCCTGATCGGTCCAGTTGGCTCCGCCGTTGGTGGAGACGTTCGCGCCGCCATCGTTGGCCTCGATCATCCTGCGGTTGTTGTTCGGGTCGATCCACAGGTCGTGGTTGTCGCCGTGCGGCGTGGAGATCGTCTGCCAGGTGGCGCCGGCGTCGTCGGAGCGGTAGAGGGAGGTGTTGAGGGCGTAGACCCGGTCGCGGTTCACGGGGTCGGCGTAGATGCGGTTGTAGTAGAACGCCCGCTGGCGTCGGTTCGCGTTGTCGTCGACAAGTTGCCAGGTGGCGCCGGCGTCGTCGGACCGGTACACGCCGCCATTGGCGGCCTCGATGATGGCGTAGACCCGGTTGGCGTCGGCACCGGAGACGGTCACGCCGATCTTGCCCAGCGGACCGTCCGGCAGGCCCGGTTTGTTGGTCAGCTCGGTCCAGGTGCTTCCGCCGTCGGTGGACTTGAACAGGCCACTCGAGTCCCCGCCGCTGTTGAGCAGCCACGGCTTGCGGTAGGCGTGCCACAGTGCGGCGTACATCACCTGCGGGTTTGACAGGTCGATCGACAGGTCCACCGCGCCGGTGAGGTCGTCGCGGTAGAGGGTCCGCTGCCAGGTTGCGCCACCATCGGTGGAGCGGAAAACGCCGCGCTCGGTGTTGGGGCCGAACCCGTGGCCGAGCGCGGCGACGAAGACCCGGTCACAGTTGTCCGGATCCACCCGGACGCGGCCGATCATGTGGGCGTCGGAGAGGCCCATGTGCTTCCACGTGGCGCCTGCGTCGGTGCTCTTGTAGACACCGTCACCAGGCAGGACGTTGCCCCGGAACTCGACCTCGCCCATGCCGATGTAGACGATGTCGGGATTGGTCGGGCAGACCTCGATCGCACCGACCGAGGAACTCGTGATCTGGCCGTCAGTGACCGGGGACCAGTTCGTGCCGCCGTCGGTGGCTTTCCACAAACCGCCACCCGTGGCGCCGAAGTAGTACTCGTTCGGACGGGCGGTGCTGCCCGCCACGGCGATCGATCGGCCACCCGTTGTCGGACCGATGTTGCGCCACTGCAGCGACTCATAGAGGGCAGGGTCGACGAGCTTCTTACCCGACGCGGCAGCCGGGCCGGCCGCGGTGGCTCCGAGCCCCGTGACACCCAGCAACAGTGCGAGGAACGCCGCGATGGCTCGCCGGGGCCGCAGTCCCCCACGGGCGCGTAATGGTTCGGGTGGACTTCCTGCTCTCTGATCTGCGGATTCGGTCATGACCACTTCCTTTCCGCGTGCCTAGTAAGCCCAGCAAAAAGGCTAGGCCGGGCAAGACATCGACCACATTGATCAAGTGACGGAATGTCCGGTTGATCTATCGATGCACATGTAGGAGTGGATCGGCTCCCGCCGCCGCAATTCGGCTGACTGAAGGAGCTCCATAGGAGCGCGCCGACCATGCACGGTCGTACCGATGCGCGGGGACGGCGGTGAGGATCGGGACGGCCGCCCTACGGGCCAGGACCGCGACGCGCGTGGCCAGCCCCGGCAGAGGTGGGCTGATGACGCGGAGATCGGTAACTCCTGCCGAGCCAATCAGCAATACGACCAAGGATGCGAGCCGAACGGACCCTTCGGGTGACCGTTCGGGTCCGGTTCGCAGCCGGACCCCGGCGAAGGCATGCCATCAGCGGGCTTCTCTCGATCCAATTCGATGACTAGCGTCCGACATGGACTGGCGCTAATGACGGCGCCGGTGGACCCATCCGGAAAGGATCAGACATGGTCGTTGGGCAACGTCGGCGGGGTGGTGTGAGGCGTGCCGCGGTCGCCGGGTTCGCGGCGCTGGTCACGGTGGCGGCGGGTGTTCCGGCATACGCGGACGATCGGCCGGTCAAGCGCCCGAAGCCGGTGGCCGGGGTGCACGCCGGGCAGGCGGGGATCAAGACATTCGCCTCTCAGGAGGCGGCGGCGCGGATGGCGCCGTACGGGGCGGTGGCGGCGGGCGAGTACAGCGACGCCCTGGCCGACCTGAAGGGTCTACGCGGCACGGACTCGCGCTGGTACGAGGTGACCGACAAGGCGTACGACGCCGACGACCCGAACTACCGCGACCCGGAGTTCTCCAACTCCGGCGGCGGCGCCGGGGTGGTGGCGGGCCGGGTCACCGGCCTGGCGGCCGGGAACGGCTGGACGTTCGCCGGTGGCGCGAACGGGGGCGTGTTCCGCAAGAAGCTCGGCAACGGCGGGACGTGGCAGCCGATCTCCGACGGCATCCTCGCCCTGTCTACCGGTGACCTCGTCTACGACGCCAAGGCCGACACGCTCTGGTACGCGACGGGTGAGGCGAACACCGGCGCCACCAGCTACGCCGGTGCCGGGGTGTACCGGCTGCGGAAGGCCAGCACCGCGCGCGGCTTTTCCCAGGCGGACCGGGTCGGCGGGGATGAGCTGGAGTCGCGCAGCATCAACCAGCTGAAGTTCGACGGCGCCGGGTGGGTGTACGCGGCGACCAGCCGTGGCCTGTGGCGGCACTCGACCGACCCGACGCGGCACAATGAACGGTGGCAGCTGCTGTTCCTGCCCAACCCCGCCTCCGACACGGACATCACCAGGCCGTACGACAACATCATCAACGACGTGCTCATCCAGCCCGGCACGCACGGCAAGACCGTGCTGATCAACGCCGCGTGGCGTTCGGGCGCGGCCTACAACGGCTACTACCTGTCCACCAGTGGCGGCCAGCCGGGCAGCTTCACCCGGGTCACCCTGACCGGCGACATCAACAACGCCGACGTCGGCAACGCCGAGTTCGCCACCTCGGCCGACGGCGAACACCTCTACCTGGTGCAGTCGAGCCCGGCCGGGCTCGCCGCCGGCGCGAGCGCCCTGGCCGGTGTCTACCACTCCACCAACGGCGTGCTCGGCCCGTGGACCCGCATCGCGGACTCCGTCAAGTTGGAGAACTCCGGATCGGCGATCGGCGCCTTCATGGATTACCCGCCGGGTGTGCAGGCCTGGTACAACAACTTCGTCGAGGTCGACCCGACCAACCCCCGGCACGTCTACGTCGGGCTCGAGGAGGTCTACGAGACCGAAGACGCCGGCGCGACGTGGAAGACGATCGGCCCGTACTGGAACTTCGGGTTCCCCTGCTACGACCCGTCGATCCCGTCGGGCGGCTGCCCGTCCACCACGCACGCCGACCAGCACTCCATCGCCATCTCCGGCGGCACCGTCCTGGTCGGTAACGACGGCGGTGTCTACTCCCGGCCGCTCGCCCCGGCGGCCAGCAAGGAGGACTCGGCCGGGCACGCCACCGACTGGACCAACCACAACGCCACCCTGCGCACGCTGCAGTACTACTCGGTCGGCACCGGGCGTGACCCGAACGGTCGCGGCTGGGCCGTGGCGGGCGGCCTGCAGGACAACGGCGGGTCGCTGCTGCGCGGCGGGGCGCGGAAGATGGTCAGCCCGTTCGGCGGCGACGGGGGCGACATCATCGTCAACCCGCGCAACGGCTGCCAGATCCTCGACGAGTACGTCTTCCTGGCGTTGTGGCTGACCACCAACTGCGGGCAGAGCGACGGCTCCACCAGGGCGATCTTCGACGTCACCGTGCCGGACATCAACGCCCGCTTCACCGCGCCGTTCCGCGCGATCCGCGGCTCGAAGAACGTCCGCGACGGGGCGAGCGAGCGGTGGGTGGCCGGCGGCAACTCCTTCTGGCGGCACGACCTGGCGTTCGCCTACACCCCGGCGGAGGCCGCCGCCGACGACGCCAACGGCTGGCAGCCGCTCTACACGCTGGACAGCACCGGCGCCCGGCTCATCGTCGGCATGGACGCCGTCGCCGACCCGGCCGCACCGGCGGACCCCGCCAAGGACACCTACCTGGCGGCCTGGTGTGGCCAGGCCAACTGCAACAGCGCCGGCTTCACCCGGGGCGTGGCCACCAACTGGGGCGGCAGCTGGACCGAGCTCGACATGACCGGCCTGCCCAACCGCTACCCCAACGCGGTGACCTTCGACCCGAACGACCCCACCAACTCCACCATCTACCTCGTGTTCAACGGCTTCAACCGGCGCTTCATCGAGGGACCGGGCGCCGGCGTCAAGCACGTCTACCGGGGCCAGCTCACCAAGACCGCCACCGGCGTCTCGGTCGCCTGGACGGACCTGTCCGTCGGGTTCCCGGACGTGCCCGCCACGGACGTGGTCGTGGTCGGCGACAAGCTCGTCGTCGGCACCGACCTCGGCGTCCTCGTCGCCGACCGACGCGCCACCCCCGATCGCATCACCTGGCGGCGCGTCGGCGCGAACTCCGGCGCCTCCAAGTACGCCCTGCCGCTGACCGCCGTGTTCGACCTGCACGTCAGCGGCGACGGCAACCTCTACGCCGCCACCCACGGGCGCGGCATCTGGAAGACGCCGCTGAAGTCGCTGTAACGACGGCATCGGACAGGCCCGCCCGACCCGGTCGGGCGGGCCTGTCGCCGCCCGGAACCGCTCCTGCGGGCGTACCGTCAGAACACTATGACCCGCGCGCGGACCCTGCTCACCGCGGCCGTCGTGACCACCACGCTCACGGTCGCCGGCTGCGCCGACGGCCGCGCCCCGAGCAGCGGGTCTGCCTCGACTGCGGTCGCAACCTCGAGCACCGCCACCGCGTCACCCGCCGCGACGCCCGCGGGCGCACCGACTCAGCAGGCGAGCCGGCCATCGACTCCCGGCTTCAGCGAGGCGCCCCGATCAGACAGCACGAGGAAGGCCGAGCCGACGAACCCGCCTGTCGATGACCGGACCGGCGATCTCTTCCCCGGGCGCCGGACCATCACCGGCACTGTCGGACGCACGGGCGAGTGGATTCTGCTCCGCACCGACAACGCCACCTGGGCGCTGCTCGGGAGGCGGGCCGAAACCCTCCGCCCGGGCAGCACGGCGACCGTCACCGGGACTACCGCCCAGTGCCCCACCGGCTGCCCTGCCGATCACGCGCTTTCCGTGTACAGCGCGCGCTGATCACCCTGGTTACTGACGAATGTCACCTCCCGCACCACGCTGCAGACGTGATCCACCGGGCCGGCCCGCGGCCGAATTGGGTCTCTCCAACAAGATCCACCATGTGGCGCGCGCTGGTGGAACAAAAAGCTGGGCCGGCTGACCCGGCGCGACGTATGGCTCGCCCGCGAGGTCTGGTGGCATGTCGTCGCCAGGTCAGGCGACTCCGAGACAGGCAAGGTGCTCCGCTGGGAGTTCGGCACGTTCTCGACATCTCACACCGCTCCCCTGCCCTTTCGCCATCCTCTTGCGGACTGGATGCGGACCGCCCCTCCTGAACGTCTGTGGCCGATTGCGCGGCTACGGGACAGGCGACCTGGGCCTACGATCCTGCGCATGAACGCGTCGCGAGTCCGCCTGCTTACCTGCATGGTCATCCCGCTCCTGACGGCCTGCGGCCCCGAGCCCTCCGAGGCCATGCCGATGACTTACACCTGCTGTGAGGCCCTGGACGTCGACAAGCCGTACCAGCCTGGCCAGACCTTGACCGTGGATTGGACTGTCGAGTCCCCGGAGGAACCGGGCGGAACCCCACCGCAGGTCGAGTTGGCCGCACTCCTGACGGGTCCGTTCGCCACCGTAGGTGACCTCAAAGCCGCGACAGAAGGCACCAGCACCCCAACCGTTCCGGGGCTAGTCACCTTCGCGGCCGCACCGGTCCGACCATCCGGTATGCCCGACGAACGACCCGTCAGCACCATCGTGATCGGTCCCGACGCCAAGCCGGGCTACTACAACCTGGTCACCTCCGTGGCCGACGGCGGCAACACAGTGAGCGGGGCCAGCATCATCCAGGTAGCGCCCAAGCCTTGAGCGTCAGGGCTTGCGTCCACCGCGTGCGTCAGGTGACCTGACCGGCCTGGGGATTAGAAGAAGATCGCGGATGGCCGGTCGGGCAGCGGCTCCCCTGGTCAGCCCGTCCGTGGTTGTCGGGCAGCGTCGGTGCCTGCGGAACGTCTTGGCTGTATGGATGGCTGTACAGTCGCTGGCCGTGAGCGGAGACGTGGTTTTGCTTCTTGGTACCGCCGAGTCGGACGGTTCACCCTCACTGGAGCGGATCGCGCCAGAGGCCGCACGGGTGCTCGACCTCAAAGACTTGAGAACCGGCGACCATCGGTATGTCATTGGCGACGGGGAGGATTTCAAGGTTTGGCTCAGCTTCCACCCCGAAGACGAGGAGCCGCACCTCAGTCACCCCATTTGGGTAGACGTGGCGACAGAGAAGGGCGCCGAGTACGAGGTCGGCAGGAGGTTGTTCCAGAGGCTGGCAGACAGCGGACGCTTCCGTGTGGTGCTGTTCCTGGACTGGGACTGCGACCGGTCGACGCACTTTTCGTGCCGGGACTGGTGACTTGGCGGTACTGCTACTGCTAGGGGCGAGTGCGGCGGATCTCCTCGTCGGGCAGTCGTAGACCGTCCAGCCGCCCAGGAAGGGGACAAGGTGGAGCGCCCTAGCAGACGAGTCTCAATGGGGTTGTCAAGCGCCGATGTGGGCGCGGGCGGCTTAGGTAGTGTGGACACAGACGCAAGTTGCTCGGCAGTGACCTGGCTCGACCTGCGTCGCCACGCTGGCTGTCACGTCCAGGAGCTGACCGCCGTTGACCGTCGTAGCCCATCCCAACGGGCACGCAACGGGCACGGCGACCGTGGGATTACGAGATCAAAATGCCTAACCCGCCGACCTGGTCGCATGGGTCGCTAGCAGCGGAAACAACTCCCGCCATCTCACACCACTCCCCCGCCATCCGCCGAACTCTTGCGGATGGCCCCCTGTGTCAGCACGTACTGGCTCAACTGACTGGGATGTGGAGGCCAAATGGGAACATTGCTTGACCTGGCCCGGACGCTGGCATCGGATCAGTTCGGCGAGCAGGGCCTGGCCGAGGTCAGAAACATCGAGCAGGAGTTCGTCGAGGTGGTCACATTCGCACCGGCGGATGAAATCGTCGCCGTGCTCCATACCGTGATCGACGAGAATTGGATAGGCCTACCGGTGTGGGCGCGCAATCTCGCGTACCGGATGGCCTGTCTACAGAGGCCGGACGACGTGGCTCTGCTGAGAGAAGCGGCGACGGATCTGCGAAATTTCGGTCCCGACTGGAATGAAATCGCCGCAGCGTTGAAGGAAAGAGCGGAGTCGCTGGAGAAGAATCAGGATTGAGAATGGCGACGCGCCCCGGTGCTCATGCTGGAGCGCGATCCGGATCGGCCGCCTACGCCTACCGCCCGCACACTCACTGGAAATCCTCTCCGGTTGCCGTGGGATCGGCGCCGCCCAACGCCGCCCGTAACCTCTTGCGCGCCCGATGGAGCCGAGACCGGACGGTGCCAGCGGGAATCTCCAGCGCACGGGCGACCTCCTCGCAGGGTCAGGTCCGCCCAGGCGATCAGGAGCACCACCTCCCGGTCTGCTGGCGCTATCTCCCCCAGCGCCGCCCACTACGCGGCAGATCAGCTCGTCATCGTGTGGCCGTCAGTCCTGGATCGCCATGTCCACGATGAGGCCGCCAGCGAAGCGGTAGACGTGCGTCACCACTTGATCGGCGATCACAGCGCCTTGCCGGGTACGCACCACCTGATGCGCGGTGACGGTGACCCGACCGTCGTCCTCGGTATGGAATGCCGTGGGCACCACGACGGGGTCGATCGCTGCCCACTGGCGCCGCCAATAGGCGCGGACCTGATCGTGGCCTCGTACGCTGCCACCCTCCCATCCGGTCGGCCACGACACGTCAGGCGCGAGCGCTGCCAGCACCGCAGCAACGTCCCGTCGGTTGAAAGCCGCGTAGAGCGACCAGAGCTGCTCCTGTTGATCCGCTGGCTCTGGGGATCCCATGCTGCGAGTTTCACGGCACTGGTCGATCGCCACCAGGCTGATCTGCCGGCAGCAGAACACCCGCTCGTCGGCATGGGCATGCGTCGAACAGGCGGAATCCGCTGCAGGCAGCGTGACGGTGCGGCGAGAAGCTGGCGCGCGTGCTCTGTGCGGGGGCGCTCGTCTGGCTTGCCAGCCGACGCCTGGACCTCGGCTCGTCTCGACTGCTTGACATCCTCCCGGCCCTGAAGGGGCCGGGATTCCCACGGTTGCCCGTGAGGTTTCCTGTTTCATTGCCGACTGCCTGTCCGGGAGGATTTTCCCTTGAGGTCTTCTGTCAGCTCCGCAGGCGTTTTACCTCTCCGCCAGCCCGGCGGCGAGGATGTTCTTGGCAGCGTTGATGTCCCGGTCGTGCTCGGCCTTGCAGCCGGGGCACGTCCAGGAGCGGTCGTTGAGGGCGAGGGTGGTGTTGATCCGCCCGCACCCGGAGCAGGTTTTGGACGTGGGCAGCCACCGGTCGACGGGGATCACCTGGCGCCCGTACCACTGGGCTTTGTACTCCAGCATGCTGCGGAACTGGCCCCAGCCTGCGTCGGAGATGACACGGGCAAGACGGCGGTTGCGGAGCATGTTGCGCACGCTGAGGTCTTCGATCGCGACCGTTTGAGTCTCACGGACGAGTCGAGTGGTCAGCTTGTGCAGGTGGTCCCGACGCCGGTCGGCGATACGGGCATGGATCCGGGCCACCGCGAGCCGGGCTTTGGCCCGGTTGTTGGAGCCCTTCTGTTTGCGGGCCAGGTTCCGCTGCGCCTTGGCCAGCTTGCGCCGGTCGGTCTGCCCGTACCGCGGGTTGGCCACCTTGCCCTGCTCGTCGCTGATTCCGGGGATCGGGTGGGACAGGGTGAGCAGACTGGTGATGCCCGCGTCCACACCGACCACGGCCGCGACCGGCGGCAGCGTCTTCACGGTCGGGTCCTCGATCAGGATGGATACGAACCAGCGGCCGGCGGCGTCGCGGGACACCGTGACGGTCGACGGCTGCGCCCCTTCGGGCAGGGGCCGCGACCACACGATGTGCAGCGGGGTGTTCATCTTGGCCAGGGTGAGCTGACCGTCACGCCAGCGGAACGCGGAGCGGGTGTATTCGGCCGACGCCCGGGACTTGCGCTTGGACTTGAACCGCGGGTACCGGGCCCGCTTGTCCCAGAACGCCATAAACCCGGCCTGCAAGTGCCGCAGCGTCTGCTGCAACGGCACCGACGACACCTCGTTCAGGAACGCCAACTCCTGCGTGCGTTTCCACTCGGTCAGCCACCCCGACGACTGCACATAGGTGGTGCGCTGGCGGTCGACCGCCCACGCCCGAGTGCGTGCTTCCAACGCCCGGTTGTACACCACACGCACGCACCCGAAGGTGCGGTTCAACTGCCCAGCCTGTTCAGGAGACGGGTAGAAGCGGTACTTGTACGCCCGCTTCACCACCTCACCCACGCCTCACATTTTACCGTCCATGTAAGACACTCATCGCAAGGGAGGGGCGACGTTTCCTCCCGGCCGTAAACGGCCGGGTTTCCACGCCGCAAATCCGATGAAACAGGGCCTACGAGGCTCCCTCGCTTCCCAGTTGGCACTAGCACCAATAGGTTTCCTGTGCCAACCTAATTGGCATGACCACTGATGCGGTACCGCCCGCCGGCGATCCCCGCCGGCTGCTGTCCGACATGCGCGCCCTCGCCCGCCGGGTGCGTCTTGACCAGCGGGTGACCTGGGTCGCGCTGCTGGTGCTGGCCGTGGTGACGTTCGCGGCGATCCCGTTCGACTGGTACTCCCTCAACGTCGACTGCGCGTCCGCGAGCGCGTGGATCGAGGACGCGAACGGCGGCTCCATGTGTCACATCACGGGTCGGGGCGCGATGTTCTACTGGCCGCTGGCGCTGCTGCTGGCGTACACGGCGATCGCCGTGTACGCCGTGCGGGTCGCCCGGGCGAGGGGGGTAGGCGTCCGGGTGCTGCCGTACGCGATCACCGGCGCCGCCCTGACCGTCGTCCTGTTCATCGGCGCGTGGCTACTGGTGCGCATGTACTTCGCCAGCCATCCGGTGCCGACGCACCCGTTCCCGTACTGGGTGATGCTGCTGGACCGTGTGGTCGCACCATGGGGCGCAATGGGGGTCGCGCTGCTGGTGCTGGCCCGGCTGGAGCGCAACGTCGCGCTGCTCCTGTTCACCGTCGGATACCTGGCGGTGGTCCTGGTGCCGATCAACTTCGGCTGGCATCCCTCCTGGGGATACCGGGGGATCCTAGGGGGGTTCCTGCCTCAGCAGATCATCAACGGCACCGTGCTGCTGCTGGGCGCAGTCGGCTTCGCGGTGGCCCGCCGGTGGCGCCGGTGACCGCCGAGAACGGGACCCCGGACCCGCACGAGCCGCCCGGCCACCCGGTCGCCGGGCTGGACGAGGTGGTGCACCAGCGGGTCCGGCTGGGGATCCTCGCCATCGCGCACGAGGCGCGCCGGGTCGAGTTCGGCTACCTACGCACCCAGCTGGACCTGACCGCCGGGAACCTCTCCAAGCATCTGAGCGTGCTGGAGACGGCCGGCCTCGTCGAAATCGAGAAGGGCTACGCCGGCCGGCGCGGCCGCACCTGGATCACGCTCACCGCCGCCGGCAGCACCGCGCTCGCCGAGGAGATCGAACGACTGAAACTGCTCATCACGCGGCTCGAGACCACCGACACCCCGGAGGACCGATGACCACCGCACTGACCCGTCGACACCTGCTCACCACCGCGCTCGCCACCGGGGTCGCCGTGCCGCTCGGCACCGGCCGCGGGTGGACGGCCCCGGCGCAGGCCGCGCCTGGCCCGGCACGGCTTACCCTGCCCCCACCCACGGGGCCGCACCGTGTCGGCACCGTGTCGCTGCACCTCGTCGACACATCCCGACCGGATCCCGTCGCCGGCCCAGGGCACCACCGCGAACTGATGGCCAACGTCTGGTACCCCGCCACCCGCGACGTTCGGCGTCATCCGGTGGCCCCATGGATGCCCGCCGCGACGATGCGCGCGCTGCTCGTGTCCGCCGGGTTCGACGCCGATGCCGCGGCGGCGCCCCTCACGGCCGGCCACGAGGGAGCTCCGGCACTCCGGATACCCGGCCGGCTGCCCGTAATCGTGTTCTCCCACGGCAACGACGGTCACCGTTCCGAGGCCACCATCGTGGTCCAGGAACTCGCCAGCCACGGCTACGTCGTGGTCACCGTGGACCACACGTACGACGCGTTCAGCGAATTCGCCGACGGCCGGCTCACCGTCCCCGTCGACGGCCTGTCGTTCACGCCATGGGACCACGCCCACGACATCCGGTTCGTCCTCGACCGCATCGAGGACCTCGCCGCCGGCCGCAACCCCGACGTCGAGCACCGTCCGCTGCCGGCCGACCTGGGCGCCGCGCTCGACCTGCGTCGCATCGGCATGTTCGGCTGGTCGAAGGGCGCGACCGCGACCGCCCTCGTCATGAACGAGGACCGGCGGGTGCGGGCCGGGCTCGGCTTCGACGGCCCCATGCAATCGGTGCCACCGATCACGGACCTCGACCGGCCGTTCATGCTGATGACCGCGGAGTTCACCCGGGCCGCCGAGCCGAGCGTCGCCCAGTTCTGGTCACACCTGCGCGGATGGCGGCTCAACGTGCACGCCGACGGCGCGCTCCACGCGGCGTACTGCGACCACCAGTGGCTGATCCCGCAACTGGCAACGATCATCGGGATGAGCGACGAGGACCTCGCCAGTTGGGTCGGCGCCCTCGACCCGGCCCGGGCGGTGCGGATCCAGCAGGCGTACCCGCTCGCGTTCTTCGACCTGCACCTGCGCCACCAGCGGCAGCGCCTGCTCGAAGGCCCGAACCCGGCCTTCCCCGAGGTGCGGTTCATTCCCTGACCCACTCTGAGCTGATGGCAAGGCTGCTGCTGGTCACGCACATGCGAGTAGCGGACCCGTTCGAAGCCACGCCGGGCGCGCCCGCCAGATTGCATGGTGGGCGCGATGTACCTCGTGCGCTCAGCGCAACGCTGTCCGCATGCGGCTGGTGGCGTCCGAAGCCCGGGAGCGGTTCATCGCAGGGCGGGTGCTGCGCCTGGCCGCGGTCGGCGTCGGGTCACCACTCGGGGATGAGGGGCGTGTCCGGTTCGTGCTGCCGCCAGGCTTTGGTGAGGCGGGTGAGGCGGGTGGGTGCGGCGATGCCGCGTACGGTTGCGATCTTGCCGCCTGTGATGTCGAACGTTACGGCGCCGATGACCTGGTCGCCGAGCGTGAAGAGGATGGCGGGGGCGCCGTTGACGAGTGCGTAGTGGATGGCGGGTGTGCCGCCGACGAGTCGCCGTTTCGCGGGTGTGGGTTTGAAGCCGGCCCGTGCGATGGCGGCGATGCGCTGGGGAGTGTGGTACTGCAGCAGCGTTTTCGCCAGGCCGGCGCCGTCGGTGATCGCGGTCGCGTCGTCGGTGAGCAGCGCGACCAGGCGTTCGGTGCGGCCCGAGGAGGCAGCGGCGAGGAATTCCTCGACGATCCTGCGGGCGGATGCCGGGTCGACTTCGCCGCCGCCGCGGCGGCGGGCGGCGGCGGTGCGGTGCCGGGCCCGGTGGAGGTGCTGCTGGCTTGCGGACTCGGTGATGTCGAGGATCTCGGCGATCTCGGCGTGGCTGTAGGTGAACGCTTCGCGCAGGACGTAGACGGCCCGCTCGAGAGGTGACAGGCGCTCCATGAGAGTCAGCACCGCCAGGGAGACCGATTCGCGCTGCTCGAAAGTGTCGGCCGGGCCGAGCATCGGGTCGCCGTCGAGGAGCGGTTCGGGCAGCCAGGCGCCGACGGTACGTTCGCGGCGGGCTTGTGCCGAGCGGAGCCGGTCGAGGCACAGGTTGGTGACGACCTTCGTCAGCCAAGCTTCCGGCACCTTGATCCGCTGCCGGTCGACGGCCTGCCAGTGCAGGAACGCATCCTGCACGGCGTCTTCGGCGTCGGCGGCGGAGCCCAGCAGCCGGTACGCCAGCGAGGCCAGCCGGTTCCGGCTGGCCTCGAACCGACTGGTGTCGAAGCGATCAGTGGCGGTGCTGTCCACGCGGGTCACCCTAGGCGGCTACGCCGACCGCCTTCGTGGCGGACGCATTCGGCGCGGCGGCCAGGCGGTGCTTGCGCTTGGGCAGGCCGAAGGTCGGGTGCGAGGTGGCCCACAGCGAGATCTTGAGGATGCCCGACTTGATCCGCGCGGCCTTCCGGCCGCCCACGTACCTCGGCTTTGCTTGCGCTTCGTCGTCGACCAGCTGCAGGATCCCGTCCCGCCGGCCGAGACTGATGTGGTTGCCCGGGTAGACCAGCTTGGTGTTCGCGATCTTGCGTCCGGTCAGGCGTCCCACGATCGCCTCGATGGCCTGCTGGCCGGTGAAGCCGGCCGAAGCGCAGGACATCGGCAACGGCCGGCCGTTGTCACCGATGGCGTAGGCGCTGTCGCCGGCGGCGTAGACGTTCGGGTGCGAGACCGACCGCATGGTGCGATCGACGACGATCCGCCCGTTCTCGGTGACCTCCAGCCCGCTGACGGCGGCGATGGGGTTGACCGCGAACCCGGCCGTCCACACGGTGGCGTCGGACGCCAGGGCGGTGCCGTCGGCGCACAGCACCCGTGTCGCTTCGACGGCTTCGACCTTCGTGTGCTCTAGGACGGTGATGCCCAGCCGGGCGCAGGCCTGGCGCAGGTGGCTGCGGGCTCCGGCGGAGAGCCGGGCGCCCAACTCGCCGCAGGCGACCAGCGCCACCGACAGGCCGGGCCGGGCTTCGGCGATCTCGGTGGCGGTCTCGATGCCGGTCAACCCGTCGCCGACGACCAGCACCCTCCCGCCTTCGCCCCGCCTTCCCAGGCCGTCAAGGCGCTCGCGCAGGCGCAGCGCCGAGGGCCGGGCGGCGATGTCGAAGGCGTGCTCGGCCACGCCGGGAACGCCGCGGTCGTCGCCGTGGCTGCCGAGCGCGTAGAGAAGCGTGTCGTAGCCGAGCTCGCCGCCGCCGTCGGCGTCGGCCACAGCGACGACCTGGCGCTCGGGGTCGACGGCGGTGACACGGGCCAGGCGCAGCCGTATCCCCGTGCCCGCAAACACGTCGGCGAGTTTCGGAGCCTTGATCTCGTGGCCGGCCGCAAGCTCGTGCAGCCGCAGCCGCTGGACGAAGTCCGGCTCGGCGTTGACCACGGTGATCTCGGTGTCCGCCGGGGACAGCCGGCGGGCCAGGTTCCCGGCAACGTGGGCCCCGGCATAGCCGGCGCCGAGGACGACGATGCGGTGCTTCATGTGTTGCTCCTGTCTGTTCGCTTGCTCTCGGTGAGTTGAGCGGAACGGCGCCCCGATTGCTGACAGGAAGGGCATGTGGCACGGGTCACAGAGCGGAAGGAACGCCGCTCAACGATGCTCGCGACGCCGAGACGGCGCAGATGCAGGGCCAAGCTGAACGAGGTGATCTGATGCCGATCACCGTCGACATCGACGTCATGCTCGCCAAGCAGAAGATGTCCGTGGCCGACCTCGCCGAACGTCAGCATCACAACCCGCCAACCTGGCCGGCCCAGCGACGGCCCTGGGAACGGTCATCGCCGCTAGGTCGACGGTCAGCTTGGGACAAGATCGGATCGTCGTGCTGGGTAGCCGCTGGCCGGTCCGTTCCTGGACGGCCTGTCCCCATCCCCGGATAGCTGCCAAGGACTGCCGCGCCCGGCCTCGCCTGCCGGCTACGCCCCGCCCGACCCCTGCTGGTAGCTGACCCAGGTCGATCCATGAGCTTGACCTGACCGCCGCGAGATGGGCGTTGTGGTCGAGCGAGTTGGCCTTGACTGAGGGCTCGCGACTCGTTCGGTGGGAAAGAACCAGCACGGCTCACTGGCCTGCCCTGACAGCAAGCACGGCCTGCGGGAACAGTGCAGGTACGTCCCCTCTCGTCCGCCACAGTCCGCGCCCGTCGTCACTCATCTGGTCACCCCGGGCGAGGACTCGTCACCACCTGCGGAGATTGCAGATATCCCGAGCTGCCTGCCGAACGAGAGCTCCGACCTTCCGGGTGTCGACGTTGCCTCCCGCTGCGCTGGAATAGCGAGAGGTATCCCGCAGCAGGAGAACCGCACCAATCCAGCCCACCAGGATCCCCAGCGCCATGGCGACAACGAGCAGCATCACGAGCGGCACAAGAACGCTCTCTGCGACTCCGAGGCGGACCAGCAGCATCAACAAGGCCGTCACAGGGAAGAGCAAAGCAAGCCGCATCCCCCTGACGCACAGTCGATATCTGTAGGACTCCACGATCATGGACATATCGGGACCATCCAACTGGCTCTCCACTCCGACCTCCGGCGCTCGCCACACAATCGCACCCTGAGTCAACATCTGCGCCACCCCGTATGCCGGCCGACCCGCCCTCCTGGGGAGCGGGCCGCCCGGTCCGCCACGTCAAGACGGCCTTGGCGCACGTACGGACGCTGCCGGAACAGACTGAGTCGGCTCTCGTGTCACGGACCGCGCCCCCGGCGGACACCGCCACCGTGGTGCAGTTGACCCAACCTCGCCCGGCACGGATCCGGCTCCCGGAGTCGGAGCTGGCCACCGGCGGCCACCCCTCCCCTCCCAGGTGAGCGGTTGACCTGACCCTAAGCGGCTGTGGAGCCGGCTCCTGGACGACCAGCATGCCGTCGCGCGGCCACCGCCCCCATGCTTGGGGCTTGCCGCGCGGACCCGGCGTGCCCTTCCCTGCGCCGCGCTGCTCAGGCGCGGCGCGGCCTGGTGCCGGCGAGGAACCTCCACCACTCTCCCCGCTATCCCATCTGCGGCGGCCCCGGGCTCCCCGCTGTTCCGCGCCAGCCGCCGGGCATCCGGCGTGACCGTCCGCAGAGCGGCAGCGTCCACGCTACGACAAACCCACCCGCAGCCGCCTAACGGGACTGACATCGCTTAGGAACTCAACGGCAAGCAGTTCACCGGCCGGTTCACCAAGCCGCGCCCAGGTGAGGTGTTGTTCGAGCGGATCTGCCGGGAGAAGGGCATCGTGGCCCGCAACACCAAACCCCGCACCCCGACCACCACCGGCAAGGTGGAACGGTTCCGCCAGAGCTTGCAAGGTGAATGCCTGGACGGGCGGATCTTCGACAGCGTCGACCAGGCCCAGGCCGCGGTGGACGTGTTCGTCGCCGCATACAACTACGACCGGTCCCACCAGGGCAGGGACGACGCCTTCCCTGCCGACCGCTTCCTCTAAGCAGCGCAGGACGGGACCGGCTCCCAGCGGGGCCCTGCCGCTGCGCCTACCGACAGGACTGCTGCCGGCCTCGCCACCGGCCCCGAGGAAGCCACCCGCCGTCGAGGTCGACGCCGGATCGGTGACCGTGTTCGTGTCGCTCCAGCATCCGCCGCTCCATCGTTGAATCCGGGTCAACGGTCATAGTCCGATCATGGCTTGGTCGGCATGGCCGGTTCGCGAATCGTTAAGGGCGTGACCGGGGCTGACCGGACAGGCCGGGAGCGGCAGCGATGGGACAGCGCCGGGCCCGTAGCGAACAATGCATCTCAGACCAACCAAGGAGCTACCAATGCGCACCCTGATCGCCACCGCGTTCGTCTCGCTCGACGGCGTCATCGAGGCGCCCGGCGGAGAACCGGGCTACCGCAACTCGGGCTGGACCTTCAAAGACATCGAGTTCGACGAGGCCGCATACGAGATTAAGGGCCGTGAGCAGGACGAGGCCACTGCCATGCTGCTGGGCCGGGTCAGCTACCAGTCGTTCTCCCCGGTGTGGCCGGACATGACCGCGGAGTTCCCCGGCTACAACGCGATGCCGAAGTACGTCGTGTCGACCACGCTGCAGGAGAAGGACCTGGTGTCCAACTGGGGTGCGACCAACATCCTCCGATCACTGGACGACGTCGCCGCACTCAAGAAGACCGAGGGCGGACCGATCATCATCCACGGCAGCGCCACCCTGAACCGCAACCTGGCCGATGCCCGCCTGATCGACCGCTACCACCTGCTGGTCTTCCCAGTCCTGCTCGGCGCGGGCAAGCGGCTGTTCAGCGACACCGACAAGGACAAGCAGAACCTCAAGCTCATCGAGAGCGAGTCATACGCCAACGGAATCCAGAAGCTGGTCTACGACGTCATCCGCTGAGCAGCCCGTCGGGGTCGGCCCTGTTCAGCGGCCGACCCCGACGAACACCGTTACCCGCTGCCCGGACAGCTGTTCCGGCAGCTCCGGTTGGGTCTTCTGCAGCTTGCTACAGCCGACCACAACGCCGAACGATGGCGCGTCGCCGCCGACTTCGCCAGCGACCTCAACGCGAAGTTCGCCACGATCGTGCTGCCGGCGGGGATCAGCCGGACTGACATCGTCTCGGGCCTGAACCGGGACCGCTACCCAGTTCTTCTCGCCCGGCAGCATCCTCAGCCAGCGGTTCGACACCTCAGACCCGGTGGCCTGGGGTATGCGCCCGGACACGCCGGTGTGGTTCGGCGAGGGCGATCAGGCGTACAACGTCACCGGCGGCGAGGTGGTCTCCTCGTTCCCCAAGTCCGGTGAGCAGTTGCAGAGCGGCTGGCTCATCGGCGGGGAGCACCTCAACGGCAAGGCCAGCATCGTCAAGCACCAGGTGGGCGAGGGTCTGATCGTGACGTTCGGTAGCGAGCCGACGTTCCGTACGTGGTCTCGTGACCCGAGCAAGCTGCTGTTCAACGCGATCTACCACGGCCCGTCCACCACAGTGGACGCGGCGGCACTGCCGGGAGCGCTCCGCGGCTAGCCGTGGGGTCGAACCTAGGCTCCGGACGCCGAGGGGGTCGCGTCCCGGCGGACACGGCCCCCTCGCCGCCGAATGTCACTGCTGTCCGAATTCTTGGCGACTCGGGCCAATCTCCGACGCCGCGTACGCAGTTCAGAGTGGCATTCACCACTGCGTCCGACAGTATCGAGAAATGCCGGTGTAACGCCGACGAAAGCAGCGGCCCGCAAGATCCGAGGCACTTCCCCCCGCCCCCGACCTTTACGGAGGTTGCCTTGTCCCTCGACCAACGCCGGCTTCTGCCAGCCCGACGGATTGCCACCCTGACCGCCCCGGTCGTCACCGCCGCGCTGGCGGCAGCGGCCGTACTCGCGATCACATCGACCGGCGTCGACGAGCCGGGCGGCCCGCCGTCCGGCGCCGCCACCGGCGGTGTCATCGCCGCCACAGAAATCCAGAGCGTCGCTTACCAGACAGCGGTCGCCCAGGCCAAGACGAAGAAGCCCAAGGTGACCGTGATCGGCACCGGCGGCACGATCGCTGGCGTCGCCACCTCCCGGAGCAGCTTCACCAACTACCGAGCCGGCCAGATTCCGATCGACCGGATGGTCGCCCAACTCCAACCCGAGATCGGCGAGGTCGCCGAGGTGTCCACCGTGCAGTTCGGCAACAAGGGTTCCGGCGGCTACACCATCGCCGAGTTCCACGCCCTCACCCTCGCCGTGGAGCAGGCGCTGCAAACCTCAGACGCGGTGGTGGTCACCAGCGGGACGGACACCATGGAGGAGTTCGCGTACTGGCTGGACCTGACCGTGCAGAGCCGTAAGCCGGTGGTGATGACGGGGGCGATGCGCCCGTGGGCGGCCGGCACGGTTGACGGGCCGCAGGTGATCGGCGCGGACGGCCCCGCGAACCTCTACAACTCGATCGTCCTGGCCGCCAGCCAGTCCACGTACTGCTACGGCACCGTGCTGATGCTCAACGACGAGTTCCACACGGCGCGGGACGTGACCAAGTCCAACACCACCCGGATGGACACCTTCCAGACCCGTGAGCTGGGCGTACTCGGCTGGATCGACGGCTCGGAGATCAAGGTCGGCCGGGCGCCGTCCCGGGTCGCCGACTGCGATCAGAAGAACCGCTGGCTGACCCCTTTCAGGCTGAGCGACGTCAAGGTGGAGTCGCTGCCCCGGGTCGAGGTGGTCTACAACTACCAGCAGGCCGGCGGTGAGGCGATCACCGCGTTCGCCGACGCAGGGGTCAAGGGCATCGTGACCGCGGGTACGGGAGCCGGTGGCATCTCCTCTGCCCAGTCCGCCGCCCGGTCCGGGGCGATCGCCAAGGGCGTCTTCTTCGTCAGCACCAGCCGGGTCGGCTCCGGCTCGATCAGTGGCGGCAGCAGCACCGCCCCGATCTTCGACGGCGACGACCTGCTGCCGCAGAAGGCCCGGCTGCTGTTGATGCTGAGCCTGGCGGCCGCCCCCGGGGACGCGGTGAAGGTCCGCCAACTGGTCGAATCGCTCGGCAACCCGGAATGGAACACCGCTCCCCCCGGCAATCCGCAGAACTGACGTTCGGAGGCCGGCACAGCGCGGTGCCGGCCCCCTGTCCCGCCCTGATCGCCAGCCGGGGGCGACACGGCTCAGCGACCGACGCCGGCCTTGATCAGGCGCGATACGGCGTGAAGTATGCCAACACCCATGCCATGGCCTTGAGCTGAGGTTCCGAAGATCACGACGTTGCGCGCGGTCACGCGTCGCACTCGACGTGAGCAGCGACCACCCGTCTGCCCGCGATGACCGTCGCCATGTTCGTACGGCCATCTGATCCCCAGCCTCGGCGATTCCGTCCAGGGCCGTCCGCATCCGACTCGGATCCCTGGTTCTACGCCTGCCGCTGTCCTCGCCGGTCTGTGGACGTCCAGCACCGTTGCTGTCACAGCGCTACTGGTAGCCGTCCAAAAGCGAGCTGAGGTTGCCTCGGACCTCCACCACGCATGGCCTGCATGCGGAGGTGCCATTGACCAGCGAGGCAGCCGGAGTGAACTTTCCCTCGAGCCGCTCCATCTCGGCACCGGTCATCGGCGCCATGTCGGCGCCCTGCACCCCGTAACGGCGCCCCAGCCACCCCGACGGCCCGCGTCGGCAGCGGAAAGCCGAGGTAGTCGTACGGCGACAGATCAAGGTACTCCACGCCACGATCATCCGGCATGCAGAAACCGGGACCTACCTCCCAGCCGACCCGGGCATAGGAACAGCTCCACGTGACGGTGACTCCAAGCCTGGCGCGCCACCTCCGCGGCATGTCCGGACGCTCATCGGCCGGGGGCAACAAGGTCCTCGCCGCTGATCACGAGGCACCCGAACATGTCGCCGAGGACAGCTCGTTGGTGTTTCGTCAGCGGGTTGGCGAAGACCGCAACCCCGACCTCCGCGGCCCGGCACGCTTGCGCGATTTCACGCGCTTTGCCGGGACTGATCAGCGTCCGTCGAGAGAACGGTGCGCTCATCTTGGCCGCACCGCCGTGCGAGACACCCCGCCGCTGGACGTGCCGGCTCACTACCCGCCCGCCATGTGCCTTCACCGAAGCCGCCAGCAGATCGAGCTTCGCGCCGAACTCCTTATCCTTCGCGGAGAACAGCCCTACGAGCACCACGTCGGCCCCCGCCAGCACCGAGGTCGATGGCCCAGGCGGATCTCGCTGCACGGGACCATGGTGCCAGACGCCTTACGGATATCCGCCTGTCCGCACGGCAGGGCGACGCCAACGGCGCGGCCGGCGGCATGAGAGTCGCGGACGCGGTCTTGGCTGACTGGCACCGGTCAGTGATCATGCTTCGGTGAGTCAGTACTTCCAGGTGGACGACCTGGTCCTGTGGAACCCGTCCAACCGCGTGGCGGAGCTCTTCGTCCGCACCAGTGAGGCAGTCGCCCCGCTGGCGGCCACGCCAACCGGAATCGGTGCGATGGACGCCGACGACTACGAAGTTGATCTAGACGTCTTTGTCGGCTTCGTTGACGCCCTGGTCGAGCAACACCTGTCCTCCAGCCACGCGATTCTGAGGTCTCTGCTGGAGGGCTTCCTCGCCACCGCGCTCGTTCTCGTCGACCGTGCTGGCCACGCTGTGCCTTCCCTGCACACACCTGCCACGCTGGACCCACGGGATATCTCGGTGGGCCCCGGCGGAATCGGCGCACTGGGCGACCCAGTCCGCCTGCGGGAACTTGCCGACGCGCTGGCCCCCGCCATGCCACGCTGACACGACACACCTGACTGCATGGCGCCTCAAAACGCACGCTAATCGCTGTTCTGGACGGCGAGCAGCAAGCGTCGCCGTCACCGTGCGTGCCGCGCGGATCCCGGCTCCGGACGTCGGGGCGCCGACATGGTGGAAGATGGGTGCATGATCGGCGACCGGTGGGGCGTGACTAACAGTGAGATATTGCGCTCCTATCCGTGCGACGACTTCGTCTCCTCACCCGTGCTACAGGCGTGGCGGGGGGTGCGGGTTGAGGCGCCCGCCGCAGCGGTGTGGCCGTGGGTTGCCCAAGTGAGGATTGCGCCGTACTCCTATGACTGGATTGACAACCTCGGCCACCGCTCACCTCGACAGCTGGTGGGCCTACCCGAGCCTCGAGTCGGAGAAGCATTCACCACTGCTGGCGGACGGAAATGCGGCAGGATCGTCTCGGTCGACCCCGGCAAACAGCTGACGGGCACCATCATGGGTGCCTTCATGTCCTACGTCCTTGTGCCCGAGGAGCAGAACACGACACGCTTGCTGCTCAAGGTCGTCATGCAGACGACCCGCTGGGCTGCCCTTGGGCTGTCCGTCGGTGACCTGGCGATGGCTCGACGGCAGTTGCTGAACCTGAAGCAACTTGCCGAGCGCCGCCAGCACCAGGGCAAGGCCACCGGCTGAAGATCAGGCACGCGCTCATTGGCAGTTCCGGGCGCCTGCCGGCGTGCCGTCCACGCTCACGTTACGTGACGCTCGGAGCGCGGCATGAGCGTGTGTGCTGGAGCTCGTCAGCCGTCAGATCCGGCGAACGGCGCCGGGCGTTTGAACAGCCGAAGCAGGCGGGCGGCGACTTCGCCGTCACCTCGGATGGTGACGTCGGCGGCATGCAGTGGCGCGGCGCCGAAGGTGAGCGAGCGGAACGCGGTGACGCTGGTTTCGATCACCAGGTCGGGATCGGCACCGTCAGCGCGCGCCACGTCGAGCCGTCCGTTGTCGACGGTGACGAGCAGGATGTCGCCGTCGAGACGGAGCTGACATCGCACGCTAAAGTCGCGCGCCGCGGTCGGGTCGAAGGTGGTCTTCATCGCGAGGGCCAGCGCGTCAACGCTCAGCTCTGCTGACGAAGCCAGCGGGCTCCGACTGCCCCACCTGGCCAGCTGCAGCAGAGCGGGCTCGAGTTCCCGTCCCCATTCGGTCAGCTGGTAGGCCCAAGCGCTCGTCGGCGGGCCGAGACGCCGCCGGCGTATCACCTGCGCCTCCTCTAGCTCGACAAGTCGGGAGGTGAGCATGCTCTGGCTAACGCCGGGCAGGCCGCGCCGCAAGTCGGTGAAGCGCTTTGGCCCGAGCAGCAACTCGCGGACGACCAACAACGCCCACCGGTCGCCGACCAGGTTGAGCGCACGGGCCAGACCGCAGGGATCGTCATATGCTCGCGCCACTCGCTCAGCGTATCGCTATCACACTGCGCGGTGCTAGATTCGCACCGTGGCGACATTCATTCTGATCCCTGGCGCCGGCGGCGCCGCCTGGTACTGGCACCGCGTGGTCCCCGGACTGCGTCAGCGGGGTCACGAAGCGATCGCCGTCGACCTGCCAGCCGGAGACGACAGCGCGGGACTGCAGGAGTACGCAGATACGGTGGTTAACGCGGCAGGTCAACGGAAAGACCTGGTGGTAGTGGCCCAGTCGATGGGCGGCCTGACCGCGCCGCTGGTCTGTAGTCGGCTGCCGGTCTCACGCCTGGTCCTGGTCAACGCGATGATCCCGGCGCCCGGTGAGACCGGCCAGGATTGGTGGACCAACACCGGCCAGGACCAGGCCCGCCGTGAGTGCGACCTGCGCGAGGGCCGTTCCCCGGACGGGTCCTTCGATCCGCTGGTGTACTTCTTCCACGACGTACCAGAGGACATCACCAAGGAGGCCATGGCCGGTGAGCCACCGCAGTCAGGAACGCCGTTCGCGCAGCCCTGGCCGCTGGACGTGTGGCCGGACGTACCAACCGAGGTCCTAAGCAGCCGCGAGGACCGACTGTTCCCGGTTGAGTTCCAGATCCGGACAGCCCAGCATCGCCTTGGCGTCACGCCCAAGACCCTGCCCGGCGGCCATCTGGTGGCCCTCAGCCAGCCCGAGGCATTGACCGCCGCATTGGAACGATGACGTCACAGCATCCGCTCATCGGCAGGTCCGGTCGTGCCGTCGGACCCGCCCGACTCGCGGCGTGCATCCTCAGTTACTGCATGATGGTGACCGGTGGGTGCTCCTGCGAGGCGGTGCACCGGTAGACCTGGAGTGTGTAGCCACGACCGATTTCCACCTGGGTCGGGGTGTGGTCGACCAACTCGTCCTCGTCAGTGATGGGACGCCAGCTGCGGCTGTCGCCGTCCCATTCGTCGCTGGGGATGGTGAGTAGGGGTTCCAGCGGAGCGCCGCAGCACCGGCGCTCATCAGGGCCCGCAGGGCTCCGAAAGGTAAAGAAGGCGGACCAGCCACCGACCTTCCAGCCGGGAGCGATGGACAGATCACTCCTGTAACCCGGTTGCTTCTCGTCCGGTGACTGGAGGAGTTCCCTATCTCGGGAAATGATGCGTTCCGCCAGTTCGTCATCCAGCTCGTGATAAGCCGGATACTCGATGACCTGCTCTGGATACAGAACGCAAGGTTCCGGCACGTAATAGTCCTGGCCGATGAAGGCCGGCTCGGGCGGGTGCTTCAGCAGGTTTTCCACGCTTGTGGACTGCCGCCACCGTAGGTGTACCGCCGACCGCGCATCCATGATTTCGTCGAACGGGCACCACAGCACCTGAAGCATGTCTGCGCCATCGGGACAGGGCAGATCAGGGACGTCCCGGGCGTAGAGCTGCGCCAGCGGGATGAGCGGCAGCGGCTCCCTCGGCAGCAGCGCCGAGTCGTAACCGGCATCTATGCGGTCTACGACCGCCTTCTCATCGGGAGTGAGCAGATTCGTTCCGGGCGGCCTGGGCCGTTGCCACGCCGCGGCGAGGATGCCTCGACGCGTGCGGACATCCTCCAGCGTCGTCAACTCGCACGGCTCGTGCTCGTCGACGCATGTCGGCCAGGCCTCGCCTACCGGCCACAGCAAAGGCCCGCCCACCGAGCTGTCATGCACGGTCGGGTTTCCCGGGCGGGGATGAAGGCGGGTGGCAGTCCTGGCCATCTCTGCCAGCCCCGGAAACAACGAGACCACATCCAACGGACGCGGTGGGGTCACGCATGTCATGATTCTCACTCCTGATCGCCGGTCTGCATCCAACCATGCCGCGCTGACAGGACGGAGCCGTCACTGAACTTGCTGGTCATCCCGTCAGATCTTTGTGATTGCTGTTTAGCGCGACCACACATTCCACCTCCGTAAGAGCGAGATGCCGGGGTTCCCGCTACTGGCTGCTACGCCCCAAGGCATCGGGTGCCCATCACCCCCTCAGGCGCGGACACGGCATCCGCTCATCGGCAGTTCCGCACGGCGAGCAGCCACCGTCACCGCCACGCTGCGTGACGCCCGGTCGGCGGCCAGATCCGGACGTCTGCGGTCCTCTTTGGCTGGAGCGAGCTTGTCCTATCCCTGTGCTCTAATCCCGCCATGCATGTCGTCGTCACAGGCGCACTCGTTGACAACGGCGCGGTCCTGCTAGTGCACCGCAGCCCGACCCGCCGGGCATACCCAGATCTCTGGGATCTGCCCGGGGGGCATGTCGAAGCGGGTGAGTCGGAACTACAAGCCCTCGCGCGTGAGATGCACGAGGAGCTCGGTGTTCGCATTGTGGCGGAGTCCGCTTCACGGTTGGGCGTCTTGCATGCCGGCAGTGGTGAGGACGCTCTTCACGTGGGCGTCTGGCAAATTGGAGACTGGGTTGGCTCTCCCACCAACCGTGCACCTGACGAGCATGACGACATCGCATGGGTCGAGATCAGCGAGCTGGGCGGCCTTCCCCTCGTGCATGACGACTTGGCGGCATTGGTTCGTTCTCTGCCTGAGCTTGGCCGGCTGCCTCGTCGCGACGAAGCACGGACAGTCGCATCGCCGAGCGGTCCGGAGGTCCATCGCTGCTCGTCACTACACTCGCGGGCATGAGCGCATCATCGGGGCAAATCAGCTTACGGTTGGCCATGAGTCTTGACGGCTACATCGCCGATGACCAGGGCGGCTACGACTGGATAGTTCCGGTGGCGAGCCCAACGCTCGATACCGACCATCAACTGCCGTTTGATGAGTTCCTTGACGGTGTCGACATCGTCGTAATGGGTCGCCGCTGCTATGACCAGGGACAGCACCAGGATTACGTGGCTCTCGGCAAGAAGGTCATCGTTGCGACCTCGACGCGATCGGTTCTCGAGAAGAAGGAGGAGGGAGTCGACTTCGTTGGTAATGGAGTGGTGGAGGTGGTCAGGGCAGCGCGAGACCAGGGACATCACTGCTTCCTCTTCGGAGGCGGGTTGTTGGTTGAGTCATTCCTTGCAGCCGACGCAGTCGACATGCTGACCGTCGGGATCGTTCCGGTCTTGCTGGGCAGCGGACGGCAGCTCTTCCCCGGTGAACGTCCGACACTCGAACTGAGGCTCACGGACTACGCGGTTCAGGACGGCAAGGTTCGCCTGGTCTACAAGCGGCGCTGAGCGGCCATCTGCCAGCGCAACGCCCGGACGCGCTGTCATGGGCAGATCCGCGCACGCTCAGCGGCCAGATGAGGATGTCGTCCGGGCCGCGTCCTGCTGCCCTTTGATCCGCGTATGCCGGTCGACGCGAGACGGCTGACAATTGTTCGGTCATGGCTGAGGATCAACTGAGCGCGGTTCGGCGCAAACTTCCAGAAGGAACGCGGGTCCAGGAAACGGTCATCGGGTTTCCCGCGGGTGTCGGCCCGAGCGGGTAGGACGGGGCAGGACATGGACCAAGGAACCCGCGACGAGATGCTCGGCCGCCTGGCTGAGGCAGTCGGGTCCGTCACAGTCACCCACCCGACGCGAGTTGCCATCGACGGACCGCCCGCCGCAGGCAAAACCACCCTCGCCGACGAGCTGGCCGTCGTCTTACGAACACAGGGCCGCGACGTCATCCGCGCGACAATCGATGATTTCCTCTTCCCCCGGGCACAGCGCTATCCGCGCGGCGAGTACTCGGCCGAAGGCTGCTACCTCGACACCCACGACTACGACGCCCTGAACCGGGTTCTGCTCGATCCGCTCGGCCCGGGCGGAGATCGACGCTTCCAACCCGCGGTCTACGACCGCACAGCGGATACCGCGCTGTCCCCGCCGTTCACGACTGCCCCCGCCGACGCCGTGCTGGTCTTCGACGGCGTCTTCCTCATGCGCCCGGAACTGATTGACCGGTGGGACCTGCGCATCTTCGTCTCGACCGCGCTCGAAAAGACCGTGGATCGTGCCGTGATCCGAGAACGCCCGGTGTCATCTCGGGCCGAAGTCGAACGACGCTGGCGCGAGCGTTACATCCCCTCCCAACAGCTCTACTTCGCCACGGTCCGCCCGACCCATCACGCCAACATCATCGTGCACAACGACGAGCCCCAGCAGCCGATCTGGGAGACCCAAACACACTGACCGCACTCAATTCGGCATGTCCAGACGTTCCTCCGGACGCAAGCGATCACGATCCGTAACGCTCGGATCGCGGCTACCCGGCGCACCAGGCGACTGCGCCGGAGTGCGGAGGCGACGTAGGGATGAGTCGGTGCTGGTCCTTCTGTCGGTTGTGCCGGACCCGCCGAACCGCCCATCGGCGGCTCGGCGGCTGGGCGGGCATTCTGGTATGTGCTGCCGGCTCGTGTCTTGTAGGAGCGGGCACCCTCCGGGTTCGCGGCTTGGTCGTCTTTCACGCTACGGGGGCTGGGTGGACGCTGGACCGGCCGCGGGCCGTGGCGGCCAGGAGGCCGATGCCCGCGCCGGCCAGCAGCGTGGCCGTTACGTGGCCCGACCCCGTCAGGGTCTCGACGATGGAGTCGGGGTGTTCACCTTCGTCGCCGGTATCGGGCCGGCCCTGATCTTCGTTCGGGCCCGGTCATGAGCGCCCGCGCGCGGACGGCCGCGTGATGTAGTCCGGGGCAAGGCCACCTTCCCTCTCGCCCCAGCTCAGGCCCACGGCGGCGGCTCATTGCAGGACGTACGAGAAGTCGCTGTGGGTCCTGCGGTTCAGCGGAATGCCGATCTTGACGCAGGGAGCGATCTCCCCGCGGCTGATGCCCAGCCGCTTCGGCGATGAGCCGTTCGGGGCGAAGGGGCACGGGGTCGTCGAAGATGACCGAAACCTGGAGGGGCCAGGGGCTTTCGGGAGGGGACGGGGCGAGCAGTTCCCAGCATGAGTCCAGGGCGAATCGGTTGCGCCGGGCGGTCAGCGGGTCGGGAAGGACGCGGGCGATGAGGGTGGAGGAGTTGCCGGAGTAGCCCTCCAGAAGGATCGGATCCAGGTACCTGACCGGGACGCGATCGTGAACGGTGATCTTGCTGGTGCGGTCGCAGTAAACGCAGGCGACCGGGCGCCAGATGTCGAGGAGCTTGCCGTTGGCATTGACGCGGAGATTCCTGTCGCCGGTGGCGGCGAGGCCGGAATGGCGGTGGACGCAGCGGAACGCGAGCAGGGGAAGGCGTGTGGGCCGAGGGGCCCAGGACAGCATGAGGTGAGGACGCGTAGACATGATCTCTCTGAAGACCTGACGGTAGGCATGGGAAAAGAACCGACGGCAACGTCGGCGACCGATGCACGGGGAAGGTGTCGGGTCTAAAGAGCAGGCGGCGTCACGCGGGGTGAAGTCCTCTCGTGAGTGGATCGGAGAAGAAGATCCAGTTACAAGGTAGGGCGGGACAGGCTGGCAAGGCCACCCATTTTGTCCTGGCGCCGAATACCGAGGGTGGGCTCGGCGAGCTGGGCGTCGACCACGCCCCGATCGCCTGAGCGTCGCCGCCTTGCAAAGATGCGACGATCAGTCTGATCAACAAAGCGTCCGCATCAGCCATCGCTGAGGGACCGCTCTGACGGGCGAAACCGGGGATCGGCGAGGTCGGCGGGGTCGGCTGCGTCGCGGCGAGAGATTTCTCCGGGGCCGTGTCGATCCGCGGGCCACTCGTTCGACGTTAGGGTGCGAGGGCCGAGAGGCGGCCCCGCCGGACGAGGAGAACGCGATGCCGAAGTACCTGCTGATCATGCGGGGCACCGACGAGTCGAACGCGGCCATGATGAGCAACATCGACGAGATGATGGCCACGACCCGCCAGTTCATCGAGGAGATGATCAAGGCCGGCGTTCTCCTCGCGGCGGAAGGGCTGGACGATCCGGGCCAGGGCGTCGTGGTGGACTTCAGCGGCGAGGTCCCGGTGGTCACGGACGGGCCGTACGGCGAGACCAAGGAACTGTTCGGGGGCTTCTTCCTGCTCGACGTCGCCTCGAAACAGGAGGCGGTCGAGTGGGCCAAGCGGGTCCCGGCGGCCCACGGGTCCAAGATCGAGATCCGGCGGGTGCCCGGGAGCGACGAGGTCCCGCAGGTCCGCGAGTGATCATCAAGGACGGGGCCGGGCGCGAGAGCAACGGCCAGATCTGATGGGTACGGCCGATGTCGAGGCCGTCTGGCGGATCGAGTCGGCGCGGATCGTCGCCGCGCTGACCCGGTTCACCGGCGATTTCGGGCTGGCTGAGGACGCGGCCCAGGAGGCGGTGGCCGAGGCGTTGGTGTCGTGGCCGCTCGCCTCTCCGGCGAATCCGGCCGGCTGGCTGATGGCCACGGCCCGGCGGCGGGCGATCGACGCCATCCGCCGCCGGGCCGCCCTGCAGGACCGATACGCCCTGCTGGCGGCTGACTTGGCGGTCAATTCGTCGGTTGACGAGGAAATCGATCCCGACAGGATCGATGACGACGTGCTTGCGTTGATGTTCATCAGCTGCCACCCGGTGCTCTCCCCCGAGGCCCGGGTGGCGCTGACACTGCGCGTGGTCGGCGGCTTGTCCAGCGAGGAGATCGCCCGTGCGTTCCTCGTATCCGTGCCGACCGTGCAGGCCCGGATCACCCGGGGCAAGAAGACGATCGCGGCGGCCGGGGTGCCGTTCGAACTGCCGCCGGCCGACGAGCGCCGGGAGCGGCTGGGCGGTGTGCTCACCGTCATCTACGTGATCTTCACCGAGGGGTCGACGGCCACGTCGGGCGACCGGCTGCTGCGCCCCGACGTCGCGTACGAGGCGATCCGGCTGGCCCGCACGCTGGCCGCGCTGCAACCGACGGAGCCGGAGGTGCACGGTCTGCTCGCGTTGTGCGAGCTGACGGCCGCGCGTTTCCCGGCCCGGGCGGGCCTGGACGGCTCGCCGATCCTGCTCGAGGACCAGGACCGGCGGCGGTGGGACGTCTCGGCGATCCGCCGTGGGCTGGCCGCGCTGGCCAGGGCTTCGGCTCGCGGCCTCGGCCCCTACGGCCTGCAGGCCGCGATCGCCGCCACCCACGCGTCGGCGCCCTCGGTCGAGGCAACCGACTGGGACCGGATCGTCGTGCTCTACGAGGCACTCGGCCGGGTCGCGCCCTCGCCGGTGGTCGAGCTCAACCGGGCCGTCGCCGTTGCCATGGCCTCGGGCCCGGCGCAAGCCCTGGCCATCGTGGACGAGCTGATCGCCTCGGACCGGCTCCCCGGTTCGCATCTGGTTCCGACCGTGCGCGGTGAGCTGCTGGCCCGGCTCGGTCGGCGATGGGAAGCGCGCGCCGAGCTGGAGCTGGCGGCCCGGCTGTGCGCCAACCAGCGCGAACGCTCGGTGCTGCTGCGCAAGGCGGCCACGCTGGGCTGACTTCTCCGGCTCGGCCCCGGCCGGCCGGCCGCACGTATCTCGCACTCTCGAAGAGGCCACTGTTGCCTCTGGTGTCCCTGCCCGGCCTCGGCGGAGACATGGCCGCTTGGTGGCCGGGCAGGGGGGCTCTGGTGCGGGTTCAGGCGAGCAGGGCCATAGGTCGTTCGAGCAGGTTGGTGAGGGTGGTGAGGAATTGGGCGGCGAGGGCGCCGTCGATGATTCGGTGGTCGGCGGAGAGTGTGTATCGGATGCGTCGGTGGATGGCTACGGTGTCGCCTGCCGCGACGGGTTCGGGGAGGGCGGCGCCGACGGCGAGGATGGCTCCTTCGGGTGGGTTGATGATCGCGGTGAATTGCTCGACTCCGTACATGCCGAGGTTGCTGATGGTGAAGGTGCCGTGTGCCATGTCCGGCCCGGTGAGCTTGCGGTCTCGCGCGGCGTGGGAGAGTCGTTGTGAGTCGGCGGCGATCTGGGAGAGAGTCTTCTGGTCGGCGTCGTGGATCACCGGTACGACGAGTCCTGTCGGTGACGAGACGGCGATGCCGATGTTGACGCGTTCGTGGATCAGGGTCTGGCCGCGGCCTTCGGGTGAGTATGAGGCGTTGAGTCCGGGGTGTTGCCTCAGTGCGAGGGCGCCGGCACGGACGATGAGGTCGTTGACGCTGACTGTGCCGCGTCCGAGGTCGTCGAGGTGGCTGTTGATGGTGGCCCGTAGTTGGAGGAGTTCTTCGACGTCTGCGACGGCGGTGACGTAGAAGTGTGGTGCGGAGTTGCTGCTTTCGGTCAGCCGTCGGCTGATGACCTGTCGTGTGGAGTCGAAGGGGATCGCCGTGCTGTGTCTGCTGTCGCCGGGTTCTGCGGGTTCTGCTGCTGTCGCTTGTGGTGAGTCGGCGGGGCGTTGTTCTCGTGCGGTGAGGGCTTCCTGGATGTCAGCGCGGACGATCCGCCCGCCGGGTCCGGATCCGGTGATCTCATCGAGGTCTATCGCATTCTCACGCGCGAGTCGGCGCACGAGCGGGGTCGCGAACAGCCGTTTGTGGGGAACGCGTGGCTGCGTCTCGGACTGCGGTGGGAGCGCCTGCGCCCCTGGTGCTGCGGGCTGACGGGTTGTGTCGGCCGGCAGGTTCGGTGGTGCGGTGGGTGCCGGTGTGGTCTCGGTGGCGGGTTCTTCCGGTGGGCTCGACGGGTGCCCGAGGCCGTCGTCGAGGCGACCGATCACGGTGCCGATGGCGGCGCGTTCTCCTGCGGGGACGAGGATGTCGTGCAGGGTGCCCGCCTCGTATGCCTCGTACTCCATGATGGCTTTGTCGGTCTCGATCTCGACGAGGATGTCGCCGACCTCGACCTTCTCGCCCGGCTTCTTGTGCCAGGTGGCGATGGCGCCTTCTTCCATGGTGTCGGAGAGGCGGGGCATGAGGATGTCGATCACGGAACGGCTCCTTACTCGGCGCGTCGTGCCACGGCGACGAGGGTCTGGCGGATGGCGGTGGTGACGTCGTCCGCGGAGGGCAGGGCCGCGGTTTCGAGCGGCTTGGAGTAGGGCAGGGGCACTTCGGCCATGGCGACGCGGCGCACAGGGGCGTCGAGCCAGTCGAAGGCGCCGTCGGAGATGGTGGCGGCGATCTCGGCGCCGATGCCGTAGGTGAGCCAGTCGTCTTCGAGGACGACGGCGCAGTGGGTCTTGCGTACCGAGGCGATCACGGTGTCGCGGTCGAGCGGGCGGAGGCTGCGCAGGTCGACCACCTCGACGTCGATCCCGTCGGTTTCGGCGAGCTTCTCGGCGACTTCCAGGGCGACGGCGGCCATGCGTGAATAGGCGACGACCGTGATGTCAGAGCCGGGGCGGGTGACGGCGGCGCGGCCGATCTCGGCGGGGGTGTCGTCGTCGGGTACGTCGCCTTTGGTGTTGTACAGGGCGAGGTTCTCCAGGAACAGGACCGGGTCGTCGTCGCGGATCGCGGCCAGGAGCAGTGCCTTCGCGTCGGCGGGGGTGGAGGGGGCGACGACTTTCATGCCGGGCACGAACGCGTAGTACAGCTCGATGTTCTGGGAGTGGGTCGCGCCGAGCTGCTGCCCGCCGCCGCCGGGGGTGCGGATCACGAGCGGCACGCGGGCCTGGCCGCCGAACATGCCGTAGATCTTCGCGGCGTGGTTGACGATCTGGTCGAGGGCGAGCAGGGAGAAGTTGATCGTCATGATCTCCACGACGGGGCGCAGGCCGAGCATGGCGGCGCCGATCGCTGCGCCGGTGAACCCTTCCTCGGCGATCGGGGTGTCGCGCACGCGCTTCTCGCCGAACTCGGCGAGCATCCCTGCCGTGATCTTGTAGGAGCCCTCAAACACGCCGATCTCCTCGCCGATCAGCAGCACGTTCTCGTCGCGGCGCATCTCGTCGCGGAGAGTGTCGTGCACGGCCTGGCGGTAGGTCATGATGCTCATGCGGGTGCTCCGATCTGGGGCAAGGGCGCCGGTTCGAAGAGCGGTTCACCTGGCAGCCGGCGGGAGTCGTTCGGTACCGGTGTGGCGTAGGTGTAGTCGAAGAGGGTGTCGACCGAGGGGTGCGGGCTTTGCTCCGCGAATGTCACGGCTTCGACGACGGTGCGCATCGCCTCCTCGTCGATCGTCGCGATCGCCTCGTCATCGAGCAGACCCTGCTCGTGCAGGCGGACAGCGAACGCGGCGACCGGGTCGGCTGCCTGCAGCGCCTCCGCTTCCTCCTTGGTGCGGTACTTCGCCGGGTCGACCACCGAGTGACCCTTCAGGCGCGGGCTCATCGTTTCGAGCAGGAACGGTTTGCCCTCCCGGGCGCTGGTCAACGCCGTGAGCATGGCCTCGCGCACGGTGAGAGGGTCCGTGCCGTCGACACGGGCGGAGGCCATCCGGTAGGACGTGGCTCTCTTGTACAGCTCGGGCTCGCCCGAAGCCTTCTCCACCGTGGTGCCCATGCCGAGCCCGTTGTTGACGACGACGTACACGATCGGCAGGCCCCAGAGGGCGGCGATGTTGAGGGACTCGTGGAAGGCGCCGATGTTGGTGGTCCCGTCTCCCATGAGGCAGACCACCGCGTCCGCCCCGCCGCGGTAGTCGATCGCGAGAGCCGCGCCCGTGGCGAGGGGGATCTGGCCGCCGACGATGCCGTAACCGCCGAGCAGGCGCGCCTGCGCGTCGAACAGGTGCATCGACCCGCCCCACCCCTTCGAGACGCCGCCGCTGCGACCGTACAGCTCCGCCATCACCCGTCCCGGTGCGATACCGCGAGCGAGCGCGTAGCCGTGCTCGCGATAGTTCGTGAACAGGTAGTCCGTCGGCTCGAGCGCCGACATCAGACCGACGACCGTCGCCTCTTCACCGAGGTTGAGGTGGCAGTATCCGCCGATCTCGGCTTGCGTGTACGACCGCGCGGCGCGCTCCTCGAAACGGCGGATGAGCACCATCTGTCGATAGAACTCCTGCAACCGTTCAACGGCGGGAAACGAACCCTCCCGCGTCGGACGCGACCGCCTCTGCTGCTTGGGTGAGGCGGACTTCCGGGTGGGCATGTGGCATCTCCTCGCTTGGGGCTCTTCTGAAGCCGAGGTGACCGCCGGGGGGAAGAGGCCCCACGGACAGAATGAAACGATCACGTGTCATTATAGGGTGGGTGGAGGCCACGGTCGCCCACCGCGACCACACGAGTGAGGGACGCAACATGGCACAAGGTGAGACGACACCACGCAAACGCGGCCGCCCCACCGCCCAGGAGCGCGAACGACGCCGCGACCAGATACTCGACGCCGCGGTCACCTTGTTCGTGTCCAAGGGCTACGGCCAGGCCTCGATCGATGAGCTAGCGGCGTCCGCCCGCGTGACCAAGAGAACGATCTACACCTACTTCGGCGACAAGGCGGAAGTGTTCACCGCAGCCATCGAGCGCTTCCGCACTGCCGCCCTCACCGATCTCACCGGCCGGGACGAGTCGCTCGCAGAGCTCGGCGCACGGCTCGTCTTCACCCTGCACTCCGATGAGGCGATCGGACTACACCGCTTGATGATCGCGGAGGCCGTTCAGTTTCCCGACTTGGCCGAACGCTTCTACACCAGCGGACCCCGCGGCTACATCCAACTCCTCGCCACCCGCGTCGCCGACGTTCCCCGACCACCGGACAGCTCACCAGAAGAGCAGGCAGAAGCGATCTTCGGCCTACTGCTCGGCGAGCACCACCGCCGTCGCCTGCTCGGGCTGACCCCACCGCCCACCCGCGCCCAGGCTCGCAGACACGCCGACACGGTGCTCCGCATCCTCGGAATCGCCGAGAACGCACGGCCCTAACTTGATGACGCGGTTGGTGCCTTCTGAGCCGGCGTTGGTGATGCCGGTATGCAGGAATGCGTGGATCTGTGGCCACCAGGTTTCGATCGTAGTGGCGAGCCGGTGGAGTTCGGCCAGGTCGGAGGCGGCGCAGCGGGCGTAGCAGCGGCGGCGGTTGCCCAGCAGCCACCAGGAATGGCGTTGGCGTACGAGTTCGGATGCTCAGATAGGTACGCGTTCAGCCGTACCTACCTGGGCACCCAAAGTCGTACGCCGACAAATGGCTGCCCCGGCGCCGTGCGGCGCGTCATGGATGTCGGCCCGAGGTGGCTGTTCTCGTTGTACCTCACCTATGTGATCACTGGAGATGGCGCCGGCGCGTCCTGTTCCTCGGGGGTGAGGGCCGCTGACCAAGGAACCTTGTCAACCTCTGTCCGTCTGGATAGATCTGTTCGCGTGGCTGATCAAGGGAACCTGGCACGTGCCGTGGTGGCGATCTCCTCGGTTGTGGTCGCCGCCTGTGCGGTGGTGGTGACGGTCAAGGTGCTGAGCGCCGACGAGGTCGTCACCATCAGACCAGAGCGGGTGCTGGACCAGGCGGCGGTGCAGCAGGCAGTGGCCACCAACATCCAGGGCATTCGGGATGAGCCGGTAAAGGTGCTGTCGTGCCCTGGTTCCGTGGTGGTCAAGGCGGGAACCAGGTTCACCTGCACATGCATGGTGGGCAACCACGTGGCGGACGCGGAGGTCGAAGTGGTCAACGACCAGGGCAAACTCCATGTGAAGTGGTGAAGCCCTGACCTGCCCCGATCTGAGCCATGGGGACGAGCATGGTCAACGATACGACCCGGCTGTTGGGCCTGGACGGCCTGGTGGTGGAGCGGGTCGAGCTGGACGCCGAGGGCGTCCCGGTGGTGGACCTGTCGACCGGCGATGAGCAGGCACGATGCTGCCCGGGGTGTGGGCAGCGGGCGGCTCGGGTGAAGCAGTGGGCCACGACCCGGCCGCGGGATCTGCCGGTGGGTGGCCGGCCGGTACGGCTGCGTTGGCGGAAACGCCGCTGGTACTGCCCGACGGCCGCTCGCCCACGCACGTCGTTCACCGAGCAGGTCGCCCAGGTACCCGCCCGTTCCCGGCTCACCACGCGGTTGCGTGAGGCGGCCGGGGCGGCGGTCGCCGACGCCGGCCGCACCCGCTCCGCCGCCCGCACGGCAAGCACGTCGACCGCCTGGTCGACACCCTCGACGCCCTGCCCCACGGCCATCGGCGCCCCGATCCTGACTGCCTGGAACGCGAAGAGGACCTTCTCGACCTGCCCGCCACCGCCCGCACCCAGCCCGACCGCGAACACGTCCACCGGCTGCTGCACCGCTCCTACGCCCGCTGCGCCGACTCCGACCTGCCCAAACTGGGCCGACAACCGCGGAAACCCTCCCGGCCGGCGCCTCGGGTCGTGCCAGGACCCGCGCTGCGGACGGCGGCGAGTGTGCCGAAGGCGATGCCCCAGGCCATGCTCAGCGCCGACCAGACCGGCCCGAACCCGCCGGGCGTGCCGGGCCAGACGAGGCAGACGAGACCGAGATACGCGGCCACAAGCCCGACCCCGGCCCCGACGAACCGCCGGCCCCGCACCCAGCACGCCGCCGTCCCGCTCAGCACCACGAGGACGAGGCCCACCGCGCCCTGCACGGCGTAGTGGTCGATCCCGATAGTGACGTCTTCGGGCAGCCCCGCCCGGTTCGCCGCGTACATCCTGTGGGCGTACGCCAGCCAGGGCAGCGCGGCGAGCCCGGCCAGGGCCACCAGCGGCCGGTCCACCCGGACACCGCCCGTCGTGAGCGACTCCCGCCCGGGCGCGAACGCCACGACGAGCGCCTCCCCGGCCACGGCCACGGCAACGAGCACCAAGGCCCATTCAAGGGAGGCGGCGGCGGAGACCGCGAGGGCCGCCGCGACGCACAGCAACTGCACCACGGCGGGTGCTGACCGCCGAGGCCGCGCGGCGATCCGGACGAAGGCCGCCGCGACGAACACGGTGAACAGCAGTCCCCAGCCGGCCTCCAGCGCCACCGCCCAGGCCGGGTCCCACGTCACCACCAGGTCGGGCAGGCCGAACCCGGGAAAGACCAGCCACGTCAGCGCGAAGACGACTGCCGCGATCCGGACACCGGCTGTCCGGACCGCCGCACCGGATACACGACTCACAGCTCACCCCACTCTCGACACCCGTGTCAGGTTGGCGGAAAACCGGGGCCACAGGCCAAGTTTGCCGACAACCCGACGCGGGCGGCCTCGTCGTGTGCGACCAGAGCATCGAGAAACACGGTCATTGCAGTCGCGTCGCTTGCACGCCTACCCGGCTAGGGTCGGTATCAAAGCTGAGGCCGCTGCGGCGTGGCTCAGCTTGATACAGACCCTAGGGTTCCTGCATCCGGGATCTGAGCACGTCGAATTCGCACCCCGGCGCGTCCGGATCGAAGCCGTGCTCGATCAGCCAGCGCGACGCCACCAGACTGCGCAGTGACCACCAGGCGCGGATCACGTCCCGGTCCGCGCCGTCACCGTAGCCAGCAAGCAGGTCCTCCAAGCGTTCCTCGTGCCCGAGCGTCAGGGTGGCCAGGTCGAACATGGCGTCGCCGGGGGCGGCCTCGGACCAGTCGATGACGCCGGTGACCTCGTCGCCGTCGACGAACACGTGGGTGATCTGCAGGTCGCCGTGGATGAACACCGGTTTCCACGGCCGGAGCGCGGCCTCGGCGATCTCGCGGTTGCGCCGGATCACCTCGGCGGGCAGACCGGCGTTGGCGAGCAGCCACGCGCACTCGCTGTCGAGCTCCGCCGCCACGTCGTCGAGCCTGGGCCCCGGCCACGGCGGCAACGGCGCATCGTGCAGCCTCCGTATGGCGGCACCCGCCGCAGCCCATGCCGCCGCCGACGCGGCCGACGGTTCGCCGAGGAGGCCGAGCGCCCTGCCGGGCACGGCGGCGATCGCGAGCACCGGCGGCTCGCGCCAGAGGATCGCCGGGGTCGGAATCGGCGCCATGGCCATCGCCCGCACCTCGACGTCGGCGTGCGCCGGGTCGCCGTCGACCTTCAGGAACACGTCGCCGACGCGCAGCGTCGCACGCTGGCTGTGGGCGACGACGACCTCAACCGCTTCCATACCGGCCATCCTGGCGGGGATGGCCGTCGATGTCGCCGGATTTTGCGGGTGGCGGGACGCCACCGGTTCTGTTTGGCATGGCGGGTGCGGACGGGGTCTGGGGACATCGCCGCTTCGCGCCGTTCTGGACCGGGGACACGCTCAGCGCGCCGGGCAGCGCACTCGGTGGTGGCGGTGCCGATCCTGGCGTGTTCCGTGCTACACGCCTCGCCCGGCGAGCTGGGTGTGATCAAAGCCGCGCAGACGCTCCCCTTCCTCATTTTCGCCATTCCCATTGGTGAGTACGCCGACAAACTCCCCCGCCGCCGCACCCTGCTCGCCGCCGACGCCGCCAGATTCCCGCTGCGATTGCCCTCCTCGACGTCGCGCTGCCGGTACCCGCCCTGGCCGGTGCGTACCGCACCGACTGGGCGGCGAGGCCGGCACCGATGTCGTAGGTGAGCGTGCCACGTCCTCGGCGTCGCGGATCAGGTCCACCACCGACAGGTACGCCTCAGCTTCGCGCTGTGGCAGATGAGGGTGCCAGCCCGGTTGGACCTCGGTCCGACGAATTTGCCCAGCCGTTCGCGAGAAGGTCGTGCGCACGCCGCCGGACGGTCCCCCAGCAATCGTCCGAGCGGATCTCGTCCGGTGTCGATGGAGCCGCTTACCGTGGGGGTAGGTGACGATGCCGGAGGGTAATGTGGGAAAGCCTTACCAGCATGGAGAGATCGTCGAGCCGGCCCAAGCTGTCCCCACTGATTCGGTGGTGCTGGGCGAAGTCCCGTCGCCACGGCCGGCACCTGAGCCGGCACCAGCGGTCACACCAGCGGACGCGCCCGTGACGGTGGAGGCCTCTGGGGGTGGGGACGGCGGCTCGCGACGGCAGGAACGCTCGGAGCCGCGGACGGGCCGCGAGCGACACGGTGCGCTCAACCGTCTGATCATGGTTCGTACCTCGGCCTGGCGCATCCCAGAAGTGGAGCTGCTGCGGCGGGACCCCAACTGCTCCCCGGACAGTCTCACCACCGAACCAGGCGGCGTGGACTTCGCCGCGCACCGTCGCCTACTCGACGCCCTCCTCCGCACGGACGGGGTGCCGGACGGCGCGGCCTGGTTGGGACGGGTCCACGATGGAGACGATGCCGTCGACTACCAACGTGCCGACAGTGAAGCGGGCCGGTCACTGATGACCGAGCTGGTAGACGAGGTGCGGCAGGGGTGTCTGGCCGCATTGGACAAAAACCGAACGGCCCGTGACCAGCTAGCCGAGCTGCGGCATCAAGTATTTCTGGAGCCGCGACGGCTGCAGTCGCTGCGCGATCCGGCGGACCCGGACCGACCCCTGTATGCGGTCGTCGACATCTCCTTTTCCTACCTTGTCGAGCGGCCGCTGTGCCGAGCCAGCATCTCGGTATGGACGTCGCTGCCCCGTAGCCGTCGGCACGCCCCTGAGGAGCTGCTGGCGGTGAACGCCGCGCAGGACGTGCAGATCCCCGCCGAGCAGCTACCCGCCTACCGCGGCTATCTGCTGCGGGTCGGCGAGAGCCTGCAGCGGCTGCTCGCCGCGCAACTCCTGCCGGTCCAGTTCCGGATCTTCGATTGGCAGTACGACTTACCGACATTCTGGGTGGCCGTCCCGGCGTCTCTGCGCAGCGACGCCTACCGCTATCTGGAGCAGAGTGACCGGGTCGGTGATCGGCTCGCGCGCGAGCTGCTTCTGACGGGCACCGCTCGGGACTCCGTGGTGAGCCGCGCCGTGATCAACGGCGACTTCATGGTGCTGCGCCGGTTCCGGCGGGAGGACGAGACCTACACTCCGCACTACCTGATCCTGCCGTCCCGCAACGGCTACCCGGCCCGTGACGCCGAAGGCCAGCGGGACTCGGACCGGCAGGCGGCCGCCATCCGACGTCAGGAGGAGAACGCGGCGGGGATCGTCATCGCCCTCAGTGAACTCGAGGCAAAAAGCGGCAGCGAGCTGTACACGGTGGGGCGCGACCTGGAAATCTGGAAAAACCATCTTCAGGTCTACACCGCGATGGCTGAACGCGGCGCGTTTCTGTGGGACGCGCTCTCGACCCACCTGCCGATGCGGCGCGGCCGAACACTCAACGAAGCACACCGCGCGGTGCAATTGCTGCACCAGATCCTGCTCCAAGGCGTAGCCGACCTCGGCCATCTGCGCGCACTGACGCGGGCCTCCAGTGCCGACATCGACGCGGCGGCCGAGCGGTTGCAGGACGACTTCGACGCGAAACTCACCGAGTTGCACGGGCGGAGTGTGCGCGGACTGCGCGGAGCGATCACCGAGACCGGACTGTTCGCCCGGGTACGCCAGCACGGCGCGGAAATCGTCGAGCAATCCTCCTGGGTCAAGTCTCGGTACGACGACCTCGTGGCCGCGATCACCTCCGCCTTCGACGAGCGGCGAGTCCGCGAGGCGGACGTGATCCAGAAAGGCGGCGTGGTGATCAGCCTCGCGGTGGGACTGGTCAGCCTGGTGACGGTACTGGACGCCACGACGGACATGAAAACCCCGCAGGGCGCCACGCCGACCCCCAGCGCGCCGGCGGATGCCAACTGGCTGCGCTGGCTGCATGACCAGGCACTGGGGCTGCTGGCCCGGCACGCCAACGAGGCAGCCCTATTCAGCCTTGCCTGCGGATTCGCCGTCCTAGGCGTAGCGCTGTACGTCTGGGTCAGGTTCAGGTCCTCGGGTCGGCTGAGCTCTCGACAGTTTCGCCAACTCTATGACGGGTCACGCCGCCGGCTTGTCATGCGCGACGGCCACGGGGTGTGGCACTTCCTGAGGGACGCCTCGACCGACAGTCTCGAGGATTTCCTCGGCAGCGTGCGGCGCCAGCCAGCCAAACCCGAGGACGCCCCGAAGAACCGGCAGCGCTGGGCCGAGCTCGACAACGCCCTGGCCGGGCGCTTCGCCGACCTGTGGGATCGGGCGGCTCCGATGAAGGTGCGGCGGCAGGACCGGGTCCGTTCCGACATAAAGGCACTGGCCCGGCGAATCGAGCACTGGGGAATCCACGGCCTGTTACTCACCGAGCGTCCCCGCCAACTACATGAGTACGTGCTGCCCCGGCTCATCTGCCTCTACCGGTTCTGCATCCCGTGGCCGGACTCGTTCATCGAGAAGGTGGGCCGACAGAACCGCCCGAAGAGCCTCGTGCCGGACAGCGAGTTCGTACGGGCGATGCAGTGGCTCGGCTTTCAGCGCGACCAGGCATTGGAGTTCGACGGGCACCTGCACACATGGCAGAAGCGCCAGATCAGCGAGACCCAGGACGCCGCCGAATCCGCCGGAAAAGCCGCCCCCGCTCAGTACGCTCGGCGACTTCTCGATCTTCTGAATGGGTTGGAACTCTCGGCGTACTGCACGGCGGAAAACGTCGAACGGCTGCTGGTCCGCTCGGAAGCAGCGGCGGCCGGCAAAGGTACCGCGCCGCCGGAGGCGCCTCCGCGGGTATGGACCCAGGTCGTAGTGCAGCCGGGCGATCTGCATCCGAACGGCGAGCCGACCGACCAGGCGCTCGAGCGCTACTGCGTACTGGCTTTTGCCGAGTGGCTCCAGGCCGAGGGGGTGCGGGTCGAGCCGCTCGCCAGCGGACGGGTGACCATAACGGGCAAGGACGGTGCCACCGTCGAGCCGGTGGTGCTGGGTCCACGTGCCAGCCGACTACTCCGACTCACCGCTGGCGACACCATCGAGGTGAGCTGCGCCGTACACCAGAACGAACTTCGCGGATTCCCCACTCGCCACCTGCTGCGGCCCGCCCCCGCGCCCCTGAACCAAACGAACGGCGACGCGCATGATTCGACCACTGCGCTCCACGGCAGCGCTCCGGATGAAATGAAGGGCGAGGGCGGCGAGGGCGGCGAGTCCGACGAACCGGTGACTGTCGACGGCATCGCGCTCCTGCGCGACACTGCCACCGGCCGCTTCACACGCGAGCCGGCACTCTGGCTGCGCCCATGATCGACCGCTTGGTACCAGACGTCTGTTTGTGCAGCTCAACTGACCTACTCGGCGCTCCGAGGCGGAGCCTCACTGGTGCGGTATCCCCAGCGTTCACCGGGATGCACCGTTGTGGATCCTCGCTGTGGGGCGAGCGACTGTCCGCCTCGGGTGGTGGGGCGGGCCCCCGCCGGCCAACTGATCCTCTCGCCGCCTGGCTGCGGGCACCTCGCGGCAGATTCGTGCGTTCCCCACCGTCACCTTGCCGACCGTTCGGGCCGTCTACTCAGGGCCCCGGCAAGTCGCCCGATGCCCGGCTTGATGCGGTTGGTGTAGCACGCCCCGGGCTAGGGGTAGCAGGACGGGGATGACAGTTGAGGTGGTCATCGAGGAGTCTTGTTGGTCGTCCGAAGTCAGTCATGCCTGCTCCGTAATCACCGCCGATCTGGGCCTTGTCGTGAGCACCGGCGGTCCGTGACCGGCTTGCGGCGCATCGGCATCGCCACCGCCATCGCCCGGTTCGGCACCGAGATCGAGGTTGTCGGCCCCGCCGAGCTTGTCGACGCCTTCGGCCACCTCGCCCGCCGCCTCGCCAGGACCGCCGCCGGCCCCACTGGCGGCGAGACCTCTTGATCGGGTGCTCGCTCATGCCGCCCGAGCCGAACGGAGCGTGATGTCCCAGGTGCCGCAGCGCCCGGCCGTTGCCGAAAACCGTGTTTGTCCGACGAGGAACTCGGACGAACTCGTCTTCATGCCTGATGAAGCAGAGCCGCCATGGTTCGGTGGCAATGCTGCAACTTGCGGCGTGGTACCCGGCAGCTTCCGGCGACAGCCGTTGCGGCGGTCAGCTCTGCTGGTAGTTCACTGCGGCGAACCCGCACGGCTGGTGCAGGTGCAGGTAGTAGGCACCCTCGCCGAACTCGTCCAAGTCTGCGCCGCCGATCAAGCCCACGTAGTCCATCGGTTGTCCGCAGCCGGGGCAGTCGGCGTGCTCGGCGTCCTGGATCCAGTCGGGCCTGCCGCCCAGGGTCGAGCCTCCCCGATTCCAGGCGCTGGCCTGGTAGGGGCTGGGCAGAGCCGGTCCTGGGACCGGCAGCAGCGCCGGCGGGTCCTCCGGTTCGGCCGCATCCGGTAGGTAGCTGGGGCGGGTGTTACCGGCCCACCAGGCAGCGGCACCGGCAGGTGTGACCCGGCTGTACAGCGTCGTATAGCAGGCGCAGAAGTGGCAGGTCTCGATCACCAACCGGCCGGACCAGCCCGTGTGGGCCATGGCGGCACCGGTGGCGGGGTCTGCGGTGTCGAGGTCCGCGGCAGTCCAGAGCGGCGATGCGCACCACGGACAGTGGGAACGCTCTACGCGTCGCGATGTCTCACGCATGACCCACCGGTACGCGGTCTCACCGCACAGGTCACGTCGGTTGCCGTCCGGGCCGACCACCCAACCGCCCTCCTGCGCGTAGCGCAGCGGGCCGACGTGCAGCTTGTCCACGCCGGGCGGCGGCTGGGTCGACCAGCGACGCATGGCGCTCTCGGCGAGCGGGTGAGCACTGTGTGCCAGGACAAGGAGCAGGTGGTTGAGCCGGTCCGGCGTCCGCCCACCGTCGATCTGGTCGATGACCCGGCGGACCACGTCGGCACCTGCCGCCCGGTACAACTTCCCCGGCCACAACACGTCGAGATCCAGCAGGAGGCCGTGGTGCGGAGTCAACCGCCGCGGATCGGTGTCCGCGATCGCGCACAACTCCTCGATCGCATCGTCCTCTTCGGCGGCCGTCCTCCTGATCAAGTCCTCGATCACAAGGGGATGGTAGCCATGCCGGTCAGCCCGCCCCGTAATGGACCGACGTCCTCGGCATCGCAGCACGACGGCGCCGGTGTCCTCGTCTGCGGCCGACCGGGTGTTACCGAGTGTGACGGACGGAGCGGCGGCACTCGAACGCGCGGTCTTGCCGAAGACAGTCCCCAACGCCGTCACCCTGGTTGTCGCCTCGACGCGGCGTGCGTACGTGCGCCAGGTCGGATCCGCGTCCTATGTGGCGAAGCGCCGATATGCAGTGAAAGCCGACCAGGGCCGACCGCGATCGTGCGATCGCGAATGGGCCCCGTGCATATCATCGGTATTGGGGCGTGGAAACCCGGTCGTTTACGGCCGGGAGGAAACGCCGCCCCTCCCCTCAGTGATCGTCTTACATGGACGGTTGGTAGGGTGTGAGGCGTGGGTGAGGTGGTGAAGCG